>NZ_JBQCKK010000028.1:0-38245 GCF_051967035.1 Brevibacillus sp. SAFN-007a
CCCCCTCTGTTCTTCTGATACCAGATTAACAAGATAAGGGGTGATAACTCAAATCCAATTTTGGGGCTTTAGAGAAAGAAAGCGGGAAGGCGGTGGCGGAGGTAGCCCGCGAACTGAAGATAAAGGACAATACCTTGTACGGTTGGATGAAGAAGTTTGGTAGCGAGCCGGAAATCGTTCAAAATCAAGTGTTTAAGTCCGAAAACCATCAGTTACGGGAACTGCAAAAGCAAATCCGTGAGTTGCAAGAGGAGAACGAAATCTTAAAAAAGGCAATGCACTTCTTCGCGAAAGACCGTCGGTAAAATATTCATTCGTCCACGAAAACCGCTCCGAGTACCGACTGGAGAAGATGTGCAAAGTAATGAACGTATCTCGCAGCGGATATTACAAATGGCGTGATCGCCCTGAAAGTGAACGAGAGCGCCAGCACAAAGAATGGACAGAGCAGGTCAAGGAAGTGTTCGACGATTCCCGTCAGCTTTACGGGAGCCCAAAGGTCACGCAGAAGCTGAATCAGCAAGGAGTCAGCATATCTGAACGGACCGTAACACGGATTATGAAGAAGCAAGAGTGGCGGTCTAGAACCGTCAAGAAATATAAAGCCACAACGAATTCCAAGCACAGCCTGCCGGTACAAGACAACGTGTTAAACCAAGACTTTACGGCAAGTAAACCGAATGAGAAATGGGTGACAGATATTACGTATGTCGCGACCGGGGAGGGTTGGCTGTATCTGGCAAGCGTAATGGATCTGTACTCCCGCAAGATCGTTGGATGGCATATGAGTGACCGCATGACAAAAGAGCTGGTGCTGCAGGCGCTAAGGCAAGCTTACGGTCGTCAGCAGCCCGATGGAGAAGTGTTGCATCATTCCGATCGCGGCAGCCAATACGCCTCCCATGACTACCAAAAGCAACTCCAGGTTTACTCCATGACAGGGAGCATGAGCCGGAAAGGGAACTGCTACGACAACGCTTGCATTGAATCTTTTCATAGCATTATCAAAAAGGAACTTATCTATTTGAATAAATTTGAGACCCGTGCTGAAGCCGAGAAAAGCATCTTCGAGTACATCGAAGTATTTTACAACAATGAGCGTATTCACTCGACGATCGGGTACTGCACGCCATCTGATTTTGAAAGGCAGCAATACTTCAATACGGTGAATCACTAAAATCCATGTCTACTATCTTGACAGAGGTCCATAAAGCCATCATTACAGGAAGGTAATCCTTCCAACCATGCCACTTTCCTTGTGTCCTGGGATTGTACAATAAAACTGATAAGTCCCGGCAGCTGTGGCCTTTAAGACAACAGTAGCAGTCTCTCCCGGTTTGGCATGCAGATGCACCTTCTTGGCAGCTGTTTTTCCATGTTGATGATTGGTACTGGAAGTGGTTTGTATCAGGATGTCTTCATCCGATACCAATTCAAAATCGTGCTCCACGTTCCCTTCATTCTTAAATGTAACCTTAGTGGGAGTACCTTTTTTGATATAAATTTCACTTGGCTTATAGGAAAAGTCGACAGCAACGAGTTTCACCACTTCTAAGGGAAACAACGCTTTGGCTGCAACCTGTTATAGTCTGATGAAAGCTTATTTTATTAGGCTTTCGAGCGATACCCTTCGGTTTTGTTAGGAACCGTTATGATGATTGGGGACGAATTTCGTCCCCAATTCGTCCCCAAACAGCTTCTTATTTGTTGAGCCACTCCATATACGAAATCATCTGTCCGGGATCAAACCTTGATTCTTTGGTGTAAATTTTACCTGGGGGCCCTATCTGAGATGTCAAAAATACGAGTAAGTTGTCGAACTGTTGGTAATCACCGTTACCAACGAAATCCGTCTAGTTTGGTGTTGACAATCCATTTACTTCCTAAACTAAGCAGAAGATCACTAAAACCCAAAAGCCCCATGTTCATGCTAATCAACGGTATTACGGAATACCGTGTCTCGAGGCACAGAAATCTCCTGTTCGCCGCATTCCCTGCCGATGGTCTTTTTGCTCTTCCCGTTACGAATATTGGTTGTATTCTTGTTTTTACCGTCGTTTTATCATAGCCAAAGTGGGTGTCCATCTTTTTTATAGTTCTGGTATAGCCCAAATACTCATCCATTACTAATTCAAACAATTGGATCGTGTTACGAAACAAACCCTTCAGCCTCTCGTGAATACCCACGATTGTGCAGCATTCCATTGAACACTCTTTGGTCGTTATGTCTCTTTTGTATAACTTAAATGATCATCCCCTTAATGGAAAGTTTGACCATATACATAAACCTTTTGCGCTCTCGATTCACCTGGATTACTGTGACCGAATTTACAATTTAGGGATTGGAAAGTATATGCCTCTACTTTGAGACTGTACGGAAATCATAGCAGTGCTTGGTTTTGTACAGATCTTATTACGTTCTCCTTTTAATCATTAATTGAGATATCCATTGGGGTCGACAGCTTGTTCATTTTTATATACTGTAAAATGAAGGTGATTCCCCGTTGAACGTCCGGTTGATCCCACCTCTGCAATTTTTTGCCCCCTTTTTACTTCCTGTCCACTCTTAACCATGATGCCTCCTTCGCGAATATGCGCATATAATGTACTAATCTCGTCATCATGTTTAATGACAATCGCATTCCCATATCCGCTCATATAGTTGGCAATAGTGACGACCCCGTCTTCTGCTGCATAGATGTCTGTACCTTTTGGCGCAGCCATATCGAGACCATTGTGACCAGAAGACTTGCCGGTAAATGGATCCTTTCTTAAACCAAAAGGAGAGGTAATTCTATAGCTATTAGAAGGAAGTGGTAGAGAGAGCTGTCGTACCTTATTGGAATTTTGGGCAGAACGTTTTGGAGCAGATGCAGAGGAACCCATTATCGTCGTCTTCTCAGATTGTTTCTTCATCTCAGCAAGTTTCTTAGACTCCGCAGCCATTAATTCCTTCAATCTTAGTTCTTCCTCTTCCTTAATTTCCATTAACTCATCTTGCCTTTCTTTCAAGGCAGCTTTGATCACCACGCTCTTTTGATACTGTTGATCCAATGACACCTTGTAGGTCTCTGATTCCTCTATTAATGACTCAATGGATGCCAGAGAGTTCCGAATCTCTTCTTCTTTTTGAGTTAGCAGTATTTTATCCTCTTGATATTCTTCCATAATACGATTGTCTTGATTGACGATAAATCGAATGCTTTCTAAACGTATTAGAAATTCTCCGAAACTTTTTGAACCTAAAAGCAAATCCAAATAGGTTGTATTTCCTTGTTCGTACATGGCTTTTACTCTCGCCCGTAGAAGTGATTCCCGCTCTGCCAACCGTAAAGAGATTTCGTTCAAAGTTTCTTGTGTCGCTAACATTTGCCCTTTCTGATTCACGATCTGCTTTTCCAATTGATCTATTTTAAGCTGGATCTCGTTACGCTTAAGGTCGATGGTCATCAACTCTTGGTTTAATTGTTTTTCTTGTTTATTTAAGCCCCCTATTTCTACGTCGATACTTTGCATTGACTGTGCTTTCTTACTTTTTTGATATCGAATGTCATCCAGCTGCTTTTGAATACTTGCTGCGGTGTCTTTTTGTGCCCAAGTGTCAGCAATAGGAACGATGCTCCAGGTACAGAGACCTGCTAGGAACGCAATAACGGCTCTACCAGTATTCATATGTATCTCCTACTATTCACAAGAAATTTGTAGAATCATTAGGAGTATACTTAAAAAATATGTAGAAAGTATGGAGGTGATAGAGAATTATCGAACAGACGTTATGTGGCATATCAATACAAGAGGAAGAATAATGTCAACCCCGACTTTATTTTGACCCACTATCGCCGGTTTAGGAAGAATCCGGTCGTCCATCTGTACCAACCATTACCGAAACTCTTGTTACTGGTCAACAGAATATCCACTCTCTCGTACCTTGCACTTACTACCTGGATTAAGAGGTTAGCTGCCAATCTGTTAACCGATAAGTTACCAATCTTGTGAAACGAGGAGTTTTGGTCGAATATAGATGCGGAGGCGTTTATCCAGCCTGTTTTCCGCGTAAGCTTTTCTCAAGTCCTTAATGAAATGCGTGAGACTGCAAAGTAAACGTGATATCCTTTACGAGATAGCTTCTACCGCCAAAGCCACCACCAGATGACTTTTTCCCACTCCAGGAGGCCCAAAGAACAAGACATTCTCGTGTCGGGTTACGAAGTGACCAACTCCCGAATCATCCGATCGTCAATGCTGAGTTGCAAGGCATAATCATAGATGATCACATACCGGGCATGAACGGTGCTGAGGCTTTACGGTTGTCGGTACCTACAATACGACTGTCTATACCGTTTCGTACACTCCGAATGCAGGTGGAGAAAGGGTAATAAATCACAATGGATAATTCAACAAAAAAGTCAAAACAGCCTTTCCAACCAGAAGACGAAGTTGTACTGGAAGCCAATCATATGGATGGGTTGCAAGGTGCAAATGCTACTATAGACTTAGCTGAACAGACTACAGTGTATTTGGTCAATTTCTGCCCAACAACCGTTGGAGAAATCGTGAGGAATTATCAATGGGTAACAAAAAGTGAATTTTCAAGGATGATTAAACCAGTGTGTCTCGGTATTTAACAGAAGCACACTGGTTTTTTTATTTTTATTGACGTCCTTTCATGGTCTGAATATCCTGTTGCAATTGTTGATTCTGTCTCGATAACTCATCTATCTTTACATGCAATTCATGTAGTTCTGTCCGATTTTCCGTTTTACCGGAATCCCCATGCCCTCTATGATTCATCCCCTTCATGCACAACAGCATCATTAATGGACATGCCAACAGTAACAAGAATGACAGCCATTCCATCGTTCTTCCACTCCCTTTCTGAAGTAGCTAAGGTTATTATAGGGTATACATATGTAGAAAATATGAAGATCACTCAGCCCCATCATCGCCACCGATTTTAATCAAGTAACTTGGTTCTGAAACCAACATTATTTCAAATTTCCCAGTTTAAACCTTGAATTGATTCTACATTACTCTGCTCTCAACAACTTCGCATTAATGGCCACCACAATGGTGCTTAGGGACATCAAAACTGCACCCAATGCCGGACTTAGTAGAATACCGGCACCATACAGAACACCGGCAGCCAGCGGGATAGTAACGATGTTGTAGCCGGTTGCCCACCACAGATTTTGAACCATCTTTCTATATGTCCTTCGCGATAGATGAATAATCGAAACAACGTCTTCCGGATCACTGCGGACAAGAACAACATCTGCTGTTTCGATGGCAACATCCGTCCCGGCGCCTACTGCAATGCCTAGATCGGCTCTCGCTAATGCCGGGGCGTCATTCACCCCGTCTCCTGTCATGGCCACACGAAAGCCGCTGTCCTGAATCTCCTTTATTTTACCCGCCTTCTCATGGGGCAGGACTTCCGCATAAATTTCGTCCATACGAAGTTCTTTCCCGACCAACTCCGCTACTTGCCTGTTGTCGCCGGTCAACATCATCGATCGGATGCCCATCGTTTTCAATTTTTCAATGGCGTTCCCTGCGCTTTCCCGGACCTGGTCAGCCAATGCGATCATTCCGGCATATTGTTGATCTACGACCGTGAAAACAACGGTTTTACCCTGGGCAGCCATCCGGTTGTAATCCTCAACGGGAAACTCATAATGTTTTGCGCTCATAAAACCGGGACTGACCACTTTTACACCCTTGCCGTTTACGATCCCCTGAATGCCTTCGCCGGTCAGGTTTTCGTATTTTTCTGGAGTAGGTACGGCAATGCCGCGCTTTTTCACTTCATCGGTGATACCTTTCGATATGGGATGCTCTGACTGGGCTTCCAATGAACCCACAATCCTGAGTAATTCCGTTTCATCATAACCGGCTGCCGGAAGAATGTCGGTAATGCCAAACTTTCCCTGGGTCAGGGTCCCCGTCTTGTCAAATACGACGGCGTTTACATTTCGGGCTTCCTCAAATGCAGTACGGTTGCGAATCAACAGCCCTTTTTGCGCCGCCAATGTTGTGGATGTAGAGATAACCAGAGGAACGGCAAGACCCAGCGCGTGGGGACATGCGATAATCATCACCGTAACCATTCGCTGCATGGCAAAATCGAAGCTGTACCCCAGCAGCAGCCACACGGCCAAGGTGATAGAGCCGGCCGCCAATGCGATGTAAAACAACCATTTTGCAGCTTTATCAGACAAACTCTGCGCTTTGGATTTCGATTCCTGCGCTTCTTTGACCAACTTGATCACCTGGGACAAATATCCCGCCCCGCCTTCATTCTGCACGGTGACGGTCAGTGAACCTTCTCCATTGATGGCGCCCCCGATGACTCGGTCTCCCGACTTTTTGACTACGGGTACGGATTCGCCGGTGAGCATGGACTCGTCTACAGAAGATTGGCCGGTTGTAATGATTCCGTCAACTGGTATTCGCTCGCCTGGTTTGATCAGGATCTTCTGTTGGGGTTTCAACTCCGCTACCACTACATCTCTTACTTCTCCGTGTTCAGTCACGAGATGCGCTTGGGAAGGAATCAGCTTGACCAGTTCCTCCAATGCATTGGAAGCACCCATGATGGATCGCATCTCGAGCCAATGACCCAACAGCATGATGTCAATGAGGGTGACCAATTCCCAGAAGAATTCAACCTCTGTCCATCCAAAGACGATTAATGAACTATACCCGTAAGCGACGACAATCGCAAGGGCAATCAGTGTCATCATGCCGGGAACTCTATGTTTTAGCTCTTGGTACGCGCCCGACAAAAATGGTGAGCCGCCATAGAAGAAGACAAAGGAAGAAAGAAGAAAAAGCACCACAAAGTCGTATGGAAACCGCCAATTTACATTAAGAAACATTTGGATCATTGGAGACAGGAACAGAATAGGAATCGTAACGGCCAGAGAAATGAAAAATCGTTCCTTAAAATCTTCCACGTGGTGACCGGCATGCTTGTCCAATCCGTGTGATTCATCAGGATGTTCGGCTTTCCCTCCGTGGTCATGTTGGTGAGAATGCATGGGGTTGTTGTCTGCAGTCGATTCTTCATGCATGGTATGATGGGCATGGCCCTTGTTTTTCACTTTGGTCAAATGAACCACTTCTTCCTTGGTTATGTGTTTGGTTAATTCACTCCTATTCGTTATCATACCCTGTATTTCATGAAAAAAAGGTCCATCATGGACCTTTTACTTAACGTTTTGGTGAATCTGTTCAATGGACAGACGATTAACAAATTTGCTGAATTTCTCTTTGCCTTTTGCATGCGCCTTATAATAGTCGACGATTTTTACGATAACCGGAATCAGCTGTTCTTCCGTTACTCCGGATGCAAGCAGTCTCCCTGTGGAAGCTTTCAGCCCTTTGGGTTCTCCCCCGACGTAAATATCAAATGTATCTCGCATTTTGACGACCCCGATATCCTTCAGCAGAGGTTCGCTCGTACCCAGAGCGCAGCCCGCATAGCCGATTTTCAGAGGGGCGGGGGTTTCGATGCCGACAATCGCCTGATTCAAGCTGCGTGCCGTTTCGAGTCCAGCCGCATCCGCCCCTTTACAAAAATTGCAGGCAATCAGGCTTTTCGTTACAAAACCGGTCGGGTACACTTCAAGCCCGGATCGTTCCAGTTCTTCCTTGATTCTGTCGCGCTGTTCGAGGGGAACCTCCACGTACAGCTGTTTGAAAGGGGTCATTTCAATTCTCGCACCCGAACCGGCAAGGGTGCCAATCATAGCCAGCTGCTCCGGTGTGAAGATACTCCCCCCCACTTGAATGGGGGGATTTACCGCAATTTTCGTTACCTCTCCCATGGAACATTCTCCTTTAATGCCGGATTTTTACCCGCTGCAGGCGAAGCGCGTTGAGCACGACGGAAACCGAGCTTAACGCCATCGCGGCGCCTGCGATCCAGGGCGCCAACAATCCGACTGCTGCAATCGGGATGCCGATCGTGTTGTACCCCAAGGCCCAGAACAAGTTCTCCTTGATGTTCCTCATCGTCATGCGGCTCATGAATATTGCGTCCGGGATGCTCGACAGGTCGCCCCGCATCAGGGTCACATCCGCCGCCTCCATGGCGACATCCGTACCTGTACCGATGGCCATCCCGATGTCCGCTGTGGCCAGGGCGGGCGCATCGTTGATCCCGTCGCCGACCATCGCCACTTTCTTTCCTTCGGCCTGCAGTTTCTTCACTTCTTCCGCCTTGCCTTCCGGAAGCACTTCCGCACGCACATGCTCAATCCCGACCTGTGCGGCGATCGCCTTCGCCGTCCGCTCGTTGTCCCCTGTGATCATGATCACCCGGATGCCCATCTCTTTCAATCGGCTGACGGCCGCTTTGGACGTCTCCTTGATCGTATCGGCTACGGCGACCATCCCGGCGTATTGGCCGTCGATGGCCACCAGCATCGCCGTTTTCCCCGCTTCCTCCAGGCGGGACATGGGTTCATACGCAAGGGCTGCCTCTACCTGGAATTTCTCCATCAAGCGGCGGGTGCCGATCAGGATGTCTTTTCCCTCTACTGCCGCCCTGATCCCGTATCCGGGGATCGCTTCGAAAGACTGGGTATCCGGCAGCTCGATCTTTTTCTCACGGATGCCGTTCACAATCGCTTCGGCGAGCGGATGCTCCGAATTCTTTTCCGCGGCGCCGACAAGCCGCAGGAATTCCGTTTCATCGCCTTGTGCCAGCACATCGGTCAGCTCCGGTTTCCCTTTTGTGACCGTCCCGGTTTTGTCGAGAATGATGGTGTCGATCTTGTGCGTTTGCTCCAGATGTTCCCCGCCTTTGAACAGAATCCCGAATTCGGCGGCGCGGCCGGACCCGGCCATAATGGAAGTCGGGGTGGCCAGCCCAAGTGCGCAGGGGCAGGCGATGACGAGAACGGCAATGGCGCTTTCCAGCGCTCGGGCCACATCGCCGGGAGCCACGAAGAAATACCAGATCAGGGAAGTCACAACCGCGATTCCGACCACGATGGGTACGAATATGCCGGAAATCCGGTCCGCCACCCGTTGAATCGGCGCTTTCGAGCCCTGCGCTTCTTCCACGACCTTCACGATTTGGGCAAGAGCCGTTTCTTTCCCGACTTTTGTCGCCCGAATCCGCAGCATGCCGTTTTTGTTGAGGGTCGCGCCGATGACCGGATCGCCCACTTTCTTTTCAACCGGCAGGCTTTCCCCGGTCAGCATCGATTCGTCCACGGACGAGGAGCCCTCCAACACGACGCCATCCACCGGGATCTTGTCACCAGGGCGAACCAGCACGATATCTCCCACCAGGACCTCTTCCACGGGAATGGTGATTTCCTGGCCGTCCCGCAGCACCAAAGCCGTCTTGGCCTGCAGCCCCATCAGCGATTTGATCGCATTGGACGTTCTGCCTTTGGCCAGCGCCTCGAACAGTTTTCCCATGATGACCAGGGTGATCAAAATGGCGCTTGTTTCATAGTACATGGCAGGACCGTGATGCGGATCCCCACCAACGGCGTACCAGTTCAGCGTCAAATACAGGCTGTAGAAATAGGCAGCCGAAGTACCCAGTGCGATTAGTACATCCATGTTGGCACTGCCGTTGCGCAGCGCCTTGTAAGCGCCAATGTAGAAATGCCGGCCGATGATGAACTGCACCGGGGTGGCCAGAAGAAGTTGGAACCACGGGTTCATGAACAGTTCCGGCACGTAGATCCAGGTTGTAAAGGAAAAGTGTCCCACCATGCTCCACAACAGCGGGAGCGAGAGGATGGCCGAGATGATCAGCTTCCGCTTCTGGCGCTGGATCTCCTTCTGACGGTGATCGCCCGCATCCGCTTCCTCTTGCTTGACAATCGCCTTGTAGCCTAGCTGTTTCACCTTGTTTTGCATATCGGCAACGGAAACCTCGCCGGGCGTATATTCCACGCGGGCGGTTTCCAGGGCGAAGTTGACGGTGGCGTTGGTCACGCCGGGAAGCTTGTTCAGCCCTTTCTCGATCCGGTTGGCGCAAGCGGCGCAGGTCATGCCTTCCAGTTGAAATTCCGCCACTTCCTTCGCGGTGCCGTATCCCAGTTTCTGGATGGTTTGTTCCAGTTGGTCGAGGCCGACTTTGGACGGATCGTAGCTAACGCTCGCCTTCTCCAGGGCAAAATTGACATTGGCGGACGTGACGCCTTCCAGTTTGTTCAACCCTTTTTCAATCCGATTGGCACATGCCGCACAGGTCATGCCCGTGATTTGCAGGGTAGCCTGCTTGTTTTCTTTTGCGATGAATTCCATCCTCATCTACTCCTCATTTCATACCCATAGGGGGTATATTTGTTTGAGAAAGAAAGGCCACCCGTGAGTGGCCCTCACTTACTGTTACACGACATCGTACCCTTGTTCTTCGATGGCTTCCTTCACAGCCTCCAGCGTAACTTTGCTTTCCTCGAATTCCACGGTAACCGAATTGCTTTTCAAATCCACGTTGCCGGATGCGCCCACTTCCTTCAGCGCCTTTTCAATGGAGTTGACACAATGTTGGCAGGACATTCCGTTCACTTGCAGCGTTACTTGTTTCATCATAATTTGCTCCCTTCCGTCCTTATTATTTCATCAATTTATTCACGGTAACCAGAAGCTCATCGATCACTTCATGCTCCCCGGCCTGAATGCGTTCGATAATACAGCTCTTCATGTGTCCTTCCAGCAAGAGCTTGCCGACGCTGTTCAGGGCGGACTGGATGGCGGATATCTGGTTCAGCACGTCATCACAGTACGTATCTTTCTCAATCATGCCTTTGACGCCCCGGATCTGGCCTTCAATGCGGTTCAAACGGGAGATCAGATTGTTTTTGGTCTTCTCCGAATGATGGCTTTTCCGTTCCCCATGATGCGTGCAACAGTGGTCAGAATCCACTTCATTTTCAAGCAATTCTTCCTTGTTCACCTCGGTTCATCACCTCACAATCCAAATGTACAATACCCCCCTAAAGTATGTCAACAATTATTTACAAATTTTGCTTCTGTATACTGATCCACAGACCAACTCCAGCACGAAAGTGATTTCAACATCTTCCTAATCTGTTTGTGATTAGTGAAAATTACTTTATGTTCTTATAATTCCCTTCCAGGTGAGATTATACAGTTTGAGACCAGATTGAAGGAGTTTATTTATGAACAAAACATAGGAAGCAATCAACGTAATACAAGCTCTAATTGTCATTATATCCACAGTCGGTATCCTTTTATATTATGGTCATTCCTGTGCTGCCTATTTAACAGCAATCTTTCGCCAATTTATCAAGCACGCCTTTATCATTCCCAAATTTACACATGGCTTCACAATGATCACAAATTTCCTCAAAAAACAAATAGCGAAGTTCCATGTCCGCTAAATCATGAAAGGATGGGCGCCTGACTTGAGCCAGAATTTCCTTTTCCCTGTTTTTAGGTGCCACTAAATAGCAAACTTGCTTCCTGCCAAGCGAAAGAGATAAATCATACATTCGCAATATGCCTGAATAGATAGAAGTGGTGTTCTCCACCTCAAAAACAGCCTCTATGTCATTCGTATTTTTCTTAAACCAGATAACGTCAATCAGTTTTGCCGTATCCACTACTTCTTGCGGGTAAGGCAAAGCAGGGAAAACCTTCAACGACTGCCTCCCCAGTTTTTCCCCACCGTATTCCTTTCCGTGATCGTTTACTGCGATCCAAACATCGTAGCCCAAAGCCCACCCTAGTTTTGCGAGTAAATACTGTTGCTCCTGATGAGCATTTTCTTCCTTATTCATCATGCTTGTGGAGCTTGAACGCTTATCTAGATATTTTCTTATTTTTTCTTCGTCCATTTTGACAACGATGCCGGAGGAAAGCGGTGGCTGGATTTCTCCGGTTCCTACTTCAAAAAGTAGACCGGTGACCATCCCCAAATCTTTGGATAGTTCTCGGATGTACGCCTTGTTCACCTGATTGATAATCTCCCTCATGAAAAGATAGGATTCCCAAGAGCCCAGCTTAATCTTCTGCTGAAACAGCAGGTTAAACCCTTCCACCATGGCAGTATTAAAAGGGGGAAAAATTGTAGGGTGCAAAAAGTACAAGATATTGGCAACAGCGGGTCCCAACCCCTTGATCTTTCGATTCGCGAGCTTATCAACTTCTTTCAACAACGAAGTTTCCGACTGTCCTTGTAGGCAGGCCTCCAAAAATGCTCCGAATGCGCGTTTGTTTTCTTCATTCTCATAAATATCAGGAATCCGCAGTTTTGGTTTCCAGATAAAGGCATGGCTTGCACCTTGGAAAACCTCCTTTTGCTCAGAAATGGATTGCAGTACAGATTCCAGCGAAGACCCTTTGAAGTCGTTTCCAAAAGAACCTTTCTCTATTTCGTCAATTACCTTGGTGATGCCTTTTCGGATGGAGCGGAAATACTTTAACCGGCTGTCTTTCGCAAACCATGTGTTGTAAACGGAATTGGGGTCTTTTTTGTAAAGTTCAATGATTTGTGTAAACCAGCCGTCAATTGAATTTAGATCAATCATGATCTCTCACCTATTTCAAGAATGTTTTTTGGAAAAGTATAGCAAAAAGATATGAGGATTGGTTGAAAAAAGACACCCGTTGTCAGGTGCCTGTTCCCCGTTTACCAACATGTTTCATCCTATTTCCGGATCACCCCTAGTGACCTATTGATCTCAAATTGGGCCATGATCTGGCAAAATCTAACGGTATTGTCCATCTATCAAGTTGTTTAAAATTTGTTATTTATCTTGATTTAACATGTTTCGCGTTTGTCGATATTCCTCTTCGCTTATTTCCCCTTTTGCTAAACTCTCTTTTAAAATCATCAATGGGTAATCCTCTACTCTACTTTTCCTCATCAGCAACCGAATCACCCAAAATGTTGTAATCCCCAAGGCTGCAATAAAAATAAGCATTCCTACAAACATCCCGAAGCACATCATCATTATAATCGAGTTGTTCATCATCATTCCGTCCATCATCATCCCGTTCTTCCCCCAATCAAGCTGCATCAATGTCATTATGTCAAGATTACGATACCCAACTTTCATAACTTTATGCTTATGAAGCATAGAAAAGACAGGATGGTCAAGGCCCCTGTCTTTTGGTTGAGTTTAATGCCCCTTTATATTGATCGCTTCTTCTATATTCACCTGTTCTTGATAAAAAATCGAATCAAAATTGCCAAACACGTACGCATGCATATAAGGTGGTTGTGTGGTGATTCTCCTTGGTGGATTCAGGTACTGGAGGTAGCGAAGTACCGCACTGGGAAGTTGGTCGAGCTCTGTTACCAGCAACGGGGCGTGCTTTCCCAGGTGAGAGAAAACGCCTGAAAAAATGGCAAGCCTCCAGTCATCAGCCGGCACAAACGAAAATGCGTCTCCTCTCCCCGGCTGATTCCGGTTCCATCCTACCCCTGTTCGTGGATCAAAAAATCGGGAAAAGTTTACCGAGATTTCGTGCGGCGAGTTTCCTGTGATTCTCACCACATCTCCTTTTATGGTTTGACGTACTGCCGCCTCCACTTCTCGTGAAATGGTAGTCTCCGAACCGACAAGATAGACGTTCATTCTCTGATGTCCCATCAAGAAACGCATGACAACCGGCGGCAGCTCCATTCTTTTTGTCAACAAAACGGGCATTCCCACATGCATGGCGAAGTTTGGAGTAACCATGCCCTCTATAAAGCTTTCTCCCGACAACAGAAACAGATTGCGTCTCCCCAGCTCCGACATGGGAGGATAGGCGAATCGGAAGTCAGATACCGCAACCGCGGTTTCGTACGGGTTTTGGCTGCCGATCCGTAACGTAGACAGTCCAAGCTCTCTCACCTGTCGCTCTACGTTTTCACTGACGGGACCGATCAACAATACTTGCGCGGGGACATCTTTTCCCTCCGGATCAAGCCGAAGAATTTCTTGACTCACCTCTTCCGTTAGTCTCTCTGGCACGAGCATAACAGGTGCGTTGTTGGGATAGTGAACCAACGAGGACGCGGTAAATGCGAAAGGAAAAGCAGTGATCGGAGCGAGAACAAGCGCATTTGGTTTCCAGGACACCATCGTCCGGGGAAACCCTGGAAATGCCATCTGCAGGGAGTTAATCATCACATCGAGATTATGGTCTCCCCAAACGCGTGTGGTGTTTACCGTATTTCCGCTAAACAATCGAATCACCTCACCCCATCCTATGTGCAGACATCTTGATGTGGTTCCAGAAACTGGACCAACAATACCGTTTTAACCGGAATATGACATGCCCGTTACGACAAAATCACAATGGATGAAATGAGGAGGTAAAAAATGGCGACAAAACTGCAAATCCAGCAATGTATCACTAATTGCATAACTACGGTAAACATGCTTTGAACGGCAACAAACGCAGTTCCTCAGGCAGCGATTCGCGCGATATGTAATTGCAAACGAAAATAGCAACGGCACGGATTTTCCCTACCTCTTATTTCTCCAATTTTCCAGTCCATTTGGCCATGCCGCCTTCCAAATTGAACACTTCTTTGTAGCCATTATCCAACAACAACTGTCCACTCTCTGTGCCCATTCGACCGGTATGACAGATAAACACAATCTTCTTTTCCTTGGGCAAACCGGTGTATCTCTTGTTTATTTCAGCAAACGGAATATTGATTGCAGTTGGCACCCTGCCGGTGGCAAAAAGTTCAGGCTCGCGCAAATCTACAATAACCATGTCTTCGTTGTTCTTTATCATATTTGTTAATTTCGCTGTATCCAGTAATTGCAGTGTCGGCTGTGCTTGATCAATTGTAGAATTTGCAGAGAAAAAGGATTGGGTAATCCCTACACCCACAGCAAATACGACAAATATTACGAAAACAACAGCTCCCCATTTTTTTCTCATCATCATACCTCCTCATCGATTGTTCTTTCACTGCCGTTGTTTGAAGCAATAATAGCTGCAGCGGCAATTCCAAAGAAAAAGATCTGCTGTAAAGAAAGCCCGAGGATAAACGGTGCTGTATACCTTAGAAACGTCAAGATTATTTGAAACGAGCTGAACCATAATAGAAAAGAAGCGAAATTTATTGTCTTTCCGGTCTTTTTTAACCATAACATGTATATACAGGCAACCACTCCAAACAGGAGTTGATACACGAAGATGGGATGATAACGAAAAGAAGATTGGTCAACGGCTATCCCCCAAGGCATTGCGGTCACCTTACCAACGCTTTGAGTCAGCAGATGATAAACGACAAATCCTGTCAATACGCCAAAAGGCAAAACTTCAGACAGCTTATGGAACGGAAGTCCCAGCTTTTTGATATGATGCCACATAAAGCATATTGCAGCAAACACCCCGATGTACAATCCTGGTTCTGTTCCAGTAGAAAGCAAAAAGGTAAATAAATTAACCTGGTTATCAAGAAGCAGCGATGGCTGCAAGAGTAGCGGAGACAGTTTCCATATTGCTAAAACGATTAGTCCGCTTATAAACAAAGCATCCGTGATCTTCTCTCTGGCAGATTCCCCTTTTAGCAATCTTGAGATGACCAAATAAGCGACGATGCTCGAAAAACTCATGGCTACCCAAGCTACATTCATCAACTGATACACAAATTGTAACAACATGTTATCGGACCAACTCTCTTACGTATTGTTCAAACGACCCGCGATCCGTTACTCCGATAATTTTTTGCCTAATGATGCCGTGCTTATCAATAAAATACGTCGTGGGGATGGAACTCACTTGGTACATGTCGGAAATCTCGCCCCTTCGATCCAGAAGAATCGGGAAGGGAAGATCAAATTCCTTGACAAACGCCTTCGCTGCTTCCAAATCATCATTGGCTGTCATATTAACCGCGTAAAAATCCAAACGATCGCGATATTTCTCATAGACCGCTTTCAAATCCGGCGCCTCCTGGCGGCAGGGGCCACACCATGATGCCCAAAAATTCACAACAACCGGTTTATCTCGATTGCCGTTTATTTGGAACGTACCATTATCCATTGATAAAAGGGAAAAATACGGCGCAGTAAATCCAACCTTGGGGATCTGGTCAGGTGAACCGATACTGGTCTGGCTGTTATTGTAGACTGCAATAAGAGCCATGACGATAATAGCCAGTAACGCCAAGAATTTTTTCATACATAATCTTCCTCCCTCCGTTTGTATAAAACATCAGGAATGCTATCAAACAGTGAAAATTTTCTTTTTTCGCAAACATAGCCAATAAGCAATCCCAACAGAAGCGATACTTAACCAGAAGGTAAAGTACCCAATTGCCATGGCGTATTGATCTAGCACAGAGTATCGGGGCATCATGTTAAACAAATAATCGATTGCATCATTATGAAGAGTCCATACAGCCGCCGCGATCAAATGCCAGAGCTTGAAATGGTAATAGGGGGCGTATAAAATCCCCTGAACTGCCATCGCCGCGTGAGAAACTATCAGCATATAACCGGTCCATGAGAGATCTCCTGTAACGAGAAGAACCAGGATATTCATGACTACGGCCCAAATTCCGTATTTAAACAGGGTCACAAGAGCCAGTGTTTCCATTATCGGCCAATTTTTCCGCAGCAAAAAAGCAATCAATACAAATACAAAAAACAAGCTCGCGGTGGGGCTGTCGGGAACAAACACAAGAAAATGAGCAGGGGTTTCTCTCAGTTGCCACCCGTACCACAGGTATCCATACAAAGTTCCAAACAAATTGATGAAGAACAAAATCCATAACACCCATCTTTGACCCAATAGTTGAATAAGTAATTTCACGTGAATAACCCCCAAGAAAAAACTTTTGAATCGCTCTGTGACCTCAGGTTTTCTGTGTAGGTCATCCGATACTTCCCTCTTGGACATTTTTCAAATAGTGAATGGTGTCCAGATCCGAGCATGTAGGAAGTTCAAACGGAATCTGATACATTTCTGGCCCCTTTCCCGTAACTACAATACAATCCCCCCGATTGGCCTGTTCCCAGGCATGCTTGATAGTAAGTGTCCGATCGGCAATCACCGAAATGTTCGCTTGTTTCAACCGATGATACCACCCCAGTATTTTTTCATATGGCTCTCCGTTTACATCATCCAGTGTCAAGACCGTTTCATCACAATATTGCCGGGAAACCTCCAGCATAACTTCCCACTTTGACTCGTCCCTGCCGCCATCGTATTCCATATGTTGTGAAAGCCAGGGATCGGCAGTTTCAACGTATGAACTTCCTCGTTTTCGCGAACTTGAAAAGCTGGTTCCAGGCTGGTTTCCCTGCTTCTCCCCCAGGTTTCAACAGGGAAAACAACCGTGCTTTCGCATGGAAATAATAATCGAAAGTCCGATGGTAATCCAGATGTTCATGATGTTCATGGCTTAAGTTGGTAAACAATGCAAAATCAAATATCATCCCGTCGACGCGCTTCTGATCAAGACCGTGGGATGAGACTTCCATTACCACGTTTTCGTCATTGCTTTCACGGAGCCAATCCATCAGCTGAACCGGATCAGCTGTTGTCACGCGAGACGGATAAGACTCACCATTTATGTATCGTTCAACCGTACCGAACAAGGAACAGGACTGTGCAGAATATTCGAGTATATGCCGAATCAGATGTGCCGTAGTCGTTTTTCCGTTGGTTCCCGTAATGCCAATCACGGTGTGATTACGGTCTGGATGCCCGTAGAGTTCTGCTGCCAAGAGGGAAAGCGCAAGCCTTGCATCGGGAACCTGAAAATAGGGGACGGCCAAGAATTCCATTGCCCGTTCACCGATCACGGCGCGGGCCCCAGCCGATATAGCATCTTCGATAAAATGATGGCCTCCTATGTGTACTCCGGGTATCGCCACGAACAGATCCCCTTTTTCTATTTGCTTGGAGTGAAAAGCAATTTTTGCAATATCGACATCCAAGCCTTACCGAAATGGAAAAGAGAGGACTTTCAGCAATTGATCCAATCTCATGTTTATGTAGACTCCTTTGAACTCCCGTGAAATAAGTCAACAAGTCGGCTTCCCTTTCAAACAACTGTGATCAATTTAAGTTCTGCTTTAGACACCAAGTATACAACCAAAATATGTTGAAATTATGGAGAATTGGCTTTGCAGGCATTGTAGGGCAAATCTTTTCGGTTAGAAGTTTTCACTTCGCACGTTCCTTACGCCGAAATCGTCCAACTAACCACCGAAACCATATTTTTGTTCCGTCTTTCTTGTCTAGAGTGGAATGCTTCGTTGCCTCCTAGAACCAATCGCAGATGATTCCAAAATCGTAAATAAAGCAACGAGCTTGAGACTAATGCGAACCGTGAAAACGGCATATATCGTCCAGGATACGGGAGAAGTGATATCGATGCTTAACAATTGTCTCCCAGGTAATTTTCCTGTTCCTTAATCCAAGTTTGAAACAAAGTTCGCTATTTCCAAAAAGAAATGGGAGCCTGCAGGAAAATCACCACAATACTATTGATCGTCTAGATCATACTGCCCGGATCTTATAAAATGGCCACCGTGCGCAGGGAAACCACCCGCTACACTGTCTGATTGGTAGGAAAAGAATTGACAGCCGAGATCAGCCCAATCTCGTCAGACCCAATGCTAAGTACAAGCTGTATATTGTCCGAATAGGCAGGACAATGTAATATCCCAGATGCATGACCAAAACGCTAAAGAGTAAAGCCTGCTTGTGTTTACCTGCATTTCGAAATTCAAGATGTTCGGCATGGCTTCCGACGTGACAGGTTTTGAAAACGGCACGGATACGTTATCCGTGCCACAAGGGGTTAACAACCGCAATCATGTTTTTTCTTATCCATTGTTTCTTGCTTCTGTTCTTCTGCCTGAGGCGTACAACAGGAGGCATCGTGGACTCCCATTTTCTCATCTTTTTTCGAATTCTCTCCTTGTGTAGTACAACAATCTTTCATTGGCTCACCCCCTCATGGAATATGATGCGGCTTTTCAGGGACATGGATTCCCTGTAGACCTTGGGGTTAGTGTAGTTTTGCTGGATTTCAATGATGTATCTGCTGACCAGGCACAGGCATTCCCTCATATTGGACAATCGCGGTTAATCAACCGGGTTCCTTCATGTTGTTGGAAGCGTGATGCAGAATATGGCAGTGAAACAGCCAGCGCCCTGGATTGTCGGCGATAAAGTCAATATCTGCGGTTTGACCTGGAGTAACATTGATGGTGTTTAAAATTTGTGGGTACTCGACAGGATGCCCATCCAATGCGATCACGCGAAAATCATGTCCTTGCAAATGCATCGGGTGCATATCCTCGCTGATGTTGATCAAACGCAAACGCACTTTGTCCCCTTTTTTTACCATCAGTGGTTCGGTTTCGGGATAGGCTTTCCCATTCATAGTCCAATAATTGTAATTATGTTGATGTCCCTGCTCTGAACCTCCAGAACCGTTGCACTATGTCCGATATGGTGATCGGTTCTGCCTGAAGAGGCGTTTTCCGACACCACCCACCCGCTCATCACCAGCGTACAGTCCCTGTCATGTTCCAGAGTGGAGGGGGCTTGAGGGTCAATAATAAAAGCGCCATACAACCCCAAATCCACTTGCTGGATTTCGTCAACATGAGAGTGGTAAAGAAATGTTCCGGCGTGGTTGGCAACAAATTCATAGGTCTTGGTTTCTCCAGGTGCCACTCCTGGCTCGGTGAGCATTCCTACTCCATCCACCTGATTAGGAACATGCAAACCGTGCCAATGGATGGAGGTTACAGCAGGAAGCCGGTTTTCCAGGGTAATGCGGACGAGATCGCCTTCTTTCACGCGAATCGTCGGACCTGGAATGTGTCCGTTAAAACTCCAGACCTCGACTTGAACTCCCTTCACCAATTCCCACTGTACGGGGATGGCCTGCAGATGATACTCCCGGACTTCTCCCGTTAGCCGAATCTGATCCGTGTGGCACAGTACCGGCAAATCTCGGAGTTTGGTTGATGTAAGTTCAGGAACCTGTTCGGGGTATACGGAATTCCCTATTTGTTCCGGTTTGTTTTCGAGACTGGTTTCCATAAGATGCCCTCACTTTCCGTTACTTAATATATTTCACGAGAGCCATCAATCCGCCTGGCTCCACATCGGCGTTCGTGGTGTGGTGCAATTCATGACAGTGGAAAACCCATTCTCCCGGATTGTCAGCAATGAAGTCGATGTCGTAGGTTTCTCCCGGATTTACCGTAACGGTGTTTACAATGGAGGGGGTGGCCAGCGGATGACCATCTTTTGCGATGATCCGAAAATCGTGCCCGTGCAAATGCATCGGATGAATCCCGTTGCTGATATTCGCAAGACGGATGTGTACCAGTTCCCCCTGCTTTACTTCAATGGGATCGGTGTCGGGAAAAGACTTTCCGTTGATCGTCCAGTAATTGTAATCCATGCCCATGGCACTGCTGCCTGCATCGTCTTCTGAGGAGTCCGAAGGTGGCATGTCCATTCCCGCATGAGGATCTTTCTGTCGGTCTTTGTTTTGAGCCGCATGGTCCATCATGCTTCTGATGTTTCCCTTTTGTTTGAGTCCGTTTGGTTTTCCTTTTGACATTCCGGCCATCGGGTCATTTCCAGTCTGCCCCTGATGTCCTCCTGTTTTGGTAGGTATGTTCCATCCCCCAAACAACATGGTGTATTCCCGGTCGTGTTTCAACGCCTCATTGTTTTGAGGCTCGATGACTAACAGTCCATACAATCCTTTGTCAATCTGCGGGACGCTGTTGAAATGGGAGTGGTACATATAGGTTCCCGCGTGATTCGCGAGAAACTCATAGGTAAACGTTTCGCCCGGTTTAATGGCATGCTGGGTGAAAGAAGGAACACCGTCCATATTGTTGGGAACGTGCAGACCATGCCAATGAATGGAGGTTTCTTCAGGCAAACTGTTTTTCAGAATAACACGGATGGTGTCTCCTTCTTTCGCACGGATGGTTGGCCCCGGAACCGTCCCATTATACGTGTAGGCATCTGTTTGAACACCGGAAACCAGTTCCCAGCGTGCCGGTTTTGCCTCCAGCCGGTACTCTTTTACGTTCCCTGTCGGTTGGATCGCATCTGTTTCGGCAAGGGCAGGAAGCTGTCTTAATTTCAAGGTAGTGAGAATTTCTGTATTATCGGGACCTTGACGATTGGGCTGCTGCATGGGCATTTCTGGCATCTGGTTTTCTGCGGCAATATTGGGTCGTTCTGAGGGCTGCGTCGAATTCGGCGAGCATCCCCACATTCCTATAAGAAAAAGCGTTACGATGGGCAAAATCTTTTTTCGCATACGAATTCCTCCGAGTTGTTGATACCCTAGTTTTGGGTGTCAGGAGGCAAAAATATGTGCGGGTTAGCATTCCAGAACAAGGGAATCCTGACCAGGCAATAAAAAAGATGGCAACAGTTTGGGCCGTTACCATCTGGTCAAGTTTTTAAGGCTTGTTCAATGGATCACCAAAAGGTTAAAAAGTCGGAAATACCCAACAGAATGAACATGACCCCCGCAATTTTTTGAAAAGAATGCCCCAGCTTCCTTGCCTTTTTCAAAATAAAGGTCCTGTCACTTGCAATAGACAAAACAAGCAATACAACCATAAGCGGCAAAGCTGTTCCCAGTGCGAAAACGGCAGGGATCAAAGGACCTGTTGAACTGGATAGCATTAACGGCATAGCAAGGCCAAAAAAGAGCCAAAACATGGTAGGGCAAAAACCCAGGGAAAAGGTAAACCCGAGCAAAAACGATTGAACCCTCCCCTGAAAACGTCTTGCAAACTGTTCCATTTTCCCGGTAAAGGTTTGCGTATGCAAAAACGGCAGCCGGATCCATCCGACCAACATCAACCCTACCAGGACAAGAAGGGGAGCGATTAATTTTCTCGCCCACTGAAACAAGGGGATCGCCTGTGTCGAGAGCTGTTCGCCAAACAAAAACACGATACTGCCCAAAGCAGAATAAACCAGCGCTTTCCCCAAAATAAACAGAAACAGATAGCTCCCAAACGTTCCCTTAGTAACCGCATTCCGTCCAAACACCGTGAAAGCGGCCACATTGCCGGTTAACTGACAAGGCGCAAACGCGCCGATAATCCCGAGTAGCAGCGCTCCCATCAATGGAACTTGTTCTCCCATTCCATAGTACAAATCAGTAATTGGTCCTGAAAACCATACCCCTATTTGATTGATGAACGAGTAATACCAATCCATGCTTCCCACCAACTCCTGCCATTGCTTAAACCGGTTCCGAATACTTCACAATCCTCACAGCCATACTATCTTTGATTTAACATGATAGGAGGTGAAATAATGCCTGTAGTTGTATCGAATACGTACCAGCAGTGTATCGAAGCGTGCATGAAATGCCTGACCGCTTGCGAACAGTGCCTGACCGCTTGCGTGCAGGAACCGGATGCACATAAACGGACCCAGTGTATCCAAACGCTTCGCGATTGTATAGACATCTGCGTCATCTCCACACAGTACATGGCACGCAACAGTCAATACGCCAAACAAATTTGCAGTATCTGCGCCACAATCTGCACAGATTGCGCGACCCACTGTGAAATGTTTAAGGATGAACATTGCCAGGAATGTGCGAAAATCTGTCGAGAGTGTGCGGAACAATGCCGCATGATGGCTTCGTAATAAAGACTGGATGGGAAAGGCTCAAGCCTTTCCTTTTTCGTTTCCATTTGTAACGTCTATTCGCTAATCATTCTTCGGCGGAAATGGTTTTCCCCTTATCCGCGACCATAATCCAATTGGAGCCCTTGTCGTCGGAAACAAACACACTGTTCTTGAAGGTAGCTAAAGCCAATTGATTTTCATGAACTGGATTTTGGGCCAAGTAAGCGACGGCATCATCCGTTGGAACGGGAATTGTCAGTTTTTCCGATTGATTGTTTGCCAGGTCCACCTTTTGAAGAAATGCTTTGTTTTGGTAACCACCAACAAATAATTCGCCTTGCTGATTAAAATACAACGATGTAATTTGTCCGTCCGAGACAATTTTTTCAAATTGGTTTCCAAAATCCTTGGAAAGGTATACTGCAGCAGGTGTCCCAACGGCGACAATGGAGGGTTCCGACGGATGGGCCGCCATTACAATCGGCTCCTCCTGAACCCCGCTCATCTCGCTTTTTGTCCAGGTGCTTCCTTCGTCTGTGGAATAGTATAGACCCTCCGAGTCCATTTTGGAATTTGGCTGTGGGTTCAAAACGTAGATGGCATGAGACGCAAATCCAACCGCCATGTTGTGGAAGTCTGTTTCACCGTCCAAAGCAAGGGACTTCAGTGCTTTTCCTTCATCAGTGCTTTTCACGATTCCGAATGGATTATTCAAACTCGAACCCGGGTCCGGATGTCCGCTGCTGTAAAAACCGTCGTTTACCGGAGAAAATCCCATATAATCATGTTTTGCGCCTTCCGGAATGACCCAACGCCCTTGTTCATAAGCCCGTAATCCATCATGAGCCGCAATCAGGAGACGTTTACCATCTGACGAAAATCCCATTCCATGTGTATGTTCCAGATTGGTATTGCTATGATTGTTACTACCGAATAATACCATGGCTCCTGTAATAGCAAAAACCACAAAAGAAATCCCCAGCCCCCATTTTATGTAGCCAAGCTTTTTGGACAACCGCTTACGCCTCTCCCTATCTTCCTGTCTCTTCACATTCTTCAATTGTTCCAATTGCCTTTTTGTTGCTATTAACCCAAAAAAGAGGAACAGAGTGATAATTGCTGTTCCAACCAATGTAATACCCATGGATGCTGCTCCTTTCTAACTGCTCGATTCGGTATAATCCTTTATATTTTAAACGGTACTTGTGAAGAAATTATGTGGAAGGCAAGAAAAAAGAAAGGATTTCCCTTGGATGCACTCCCAGATCGTTCTTCTCCATTTTTTCTTCACAATCGTATGTTATGCTCATCTCAGAAAATAAAAAGGAGGGTTAAAGTATGGTGAACCGAAAACACAAGAAGAAGTGGATTGCGCTCCCCATTCTTCTAACGGGGGCTCTCGTGCTTTCTGCCTGTTCCAATAATACATCAAACAATATGGAAGGCCATGACATGTCCAGCATGGGTTCCATGAATGCAAAAGCCAATGAGCAGCCGAAACAAATGTCTGCTTCAGCCGATCCCAAATTTCAAGTGCTGACCGGCAATACCTTTACGCTGACAGCAAAGGAAAGCATGCTCATGCTGGATGACGACACCATGAAAACGGCTTGGACCTATAACGGTACAGTGCCGGGTCCGCAGCTGCGCGTGAAACAAGGAGAAACGATCAAGGTCGTGTTGAACAACGAACTGCCGGAACCCGTAACGATTCACTGGCACGGCCTGCCTGTCCCGAACAATATGGACGGAATTCCCGGTGTGACACAAAATGCGGTAAAACCGAATGAGAGTTTCACCTATGAGTTTAAAGTGGATGTTCCCGGCACATACTGGTACCACTCCCATCAGGACAGCAACAATCAGGTTGACAAAGGATTGTACGGGTCCATTGTTGTCGAACCGAAAGAGTCCCAGCCGGTTGACAAAGATTACACAATAGTCCTGGATGAATGGATGGAAGATGACAGCATGGCCGCCATGCACGGGGGCGGCGGTCCAGAAACCAAACAGAGTGGCGGCAACTCCAGCAACCCCGATATGGACATGGGCGGCATGGACCATGGCACTATGAATATGGGCAACGGAAGCGACACCAACAGCACCGGCATGGACATGAGCGGCATGAGCGACGCTGAAATGATGCCACTTATGTACAACATCTTTGCCGCAAATGGCAAGACCGGTTCTGCGATCGAGCCGCTTGGCGTAAAAGAAGGAGAAAAAGTGAGAATCCGCCTGATTAACGCAGGCTACCTCTCCCACAAATTGCATCTGCCCGGCCATGAATTCAAGATTGTCTCCACGGACGGACAGCCGATCAACAACCCGCCCGCAATTAGCGGACAACTGCTGAACATCGCGCCTGGAGAACGGTACGATATCGAGTTTGTCGCCAACAATCCCGGTAAATGGCTGCTGGATGAACACAGCATGAACCCGGGAGCCAAATCCCTGGCGATCCCCATTGTTTACGAAGGATCCGAGCAAGCATCCCCAAAAACGGATTCAGGCGACATGCCGGTAGTCGATATGACCAAATACGGGGAAGCGGCAAAAAGCAACTTTTCCCTGGATGATCAATATGACGTTGAATACACGATGGATTTAGGGACGGATAGGAACAACGGAACCTTTACGATTAACGGCAAGACATTCCCGGACACACCTCCTATCAACGTAAAGGAAGGCGACCTGGTGAAAGTCAAATTGGTAAACAATTCACCGGAAGACGTTCACCCGATGCATCTGCACGGACACTTTTTCCAGGTATTGAGCAAGAACGGCCAGCCGGTTTCCGGGTCACCCCTTGTCAAGGATACGCTGAACATCCTGCCCGGTGAGGAATACGTCGTCGCCTTTCAAGCCGACAATGCGGGGAACTGGATGTTCCACTGCCATGACCTCGGCCACGCCTCCAAAGGAATGGTGACCCAAGTGCTGTACGATGGTTTTAAACCTGACTTTACCATCGACCCGTCGGCAAACAACAAGCCGGAATAACCGTGAAAAAATACAAAAGGGGGCAAAACACTTCGTTCTGCCCTCTTTTTCATTTCTCCCTCTCAGGATCTATTCTTCGCCACAGGGAACCGGATGGTAACGGTTGTTCCTCTGTCCACCTTACTCTCGATGGAGATGTTCCCGAGGTGCGCCTCTACGATCCCTTTCACAATCGTCAGCCCGAGTCCCGTGCCTCCTTTCTCCCGGTTGCGCGACTTGTCCCCGCGATAGAACCGTTCGAAGACGAAAGGCAAGTCCTTATCCGAAATGCCGGATCCATTGTCAGTTACTTTCACTTCCACGATTGTTTCCTTTTTTGCAACGGAAAGGATCACCTCGCCGCCCGACAGCGTATGTTTCAAAGAATTTGTCAGCAGGTTGGACAACACTTGCCCCAGTCTTTGCTTGTCCCCCTGGATCCACGCCTCGCTGTCCAGGCGGGTTGTCAATCGGATTCCTTTTTGCTGGAACGATGCCGTCATAGACTCCGCGATGTTTTCCACCACCTCGTTCACATCTATCAGATCAAGGGAAATGTTCATCTGGCCGGCTTCCACCTGCATCACCTGGTCCAGGTCACTCACGATGCGGATCAGACGAAGCACTTCGGAACGAGTAGCCTCCAGATGTTCCGGTGTGGCATCCCAGATCCCGTCCAGCATGCCTTCGGTCTGGGCCAGCAGCGTGTTCAGCGGAGTCCGCAGTTCATGGGCAATATCGGAGGTTAGCCGTTTTCGCAATTCTTCTTGGCTCTGCAAGTTTTGAACCAGATTGTTAAACGTTTGGACTAGGTCGTACATTTCGTCCTTACCTTTGGGGAGCGGAACTCGT
The DNA here is from genome assembly GCF_051967035.1 of Brevibacillus sp. SAFN-007a. NCBI lineage: Bacteria > Bacillati > Bacillota > Bacilli > Caryophanales > Paenibacillaceae > Brevibacillus > Brevibacillus sp. SAFN-007a. The sequence continues at coordinate 26,437 of NZ_JBQCKK010000028.1, forward strand.
ACAGACATGTCTCCTTTGGTAACAGCAACAGCAGCCTCACTCATGTTGAGGATTGGCTTGGATATCCATTTCGCCATGCAAATGCTCACAATGCAAACTAGGACCAGCAAGGCAAGCATGGTCCACTGCAAGGCGTTGGTATGGGCAACCCGAAAGTGCTCTTCCAGGGAAAGCGCGTCTGAGCTGTCATACTGGATTTCCAGATACCCTGCCGGTACTCCACGCACGAGAACCGGGATCATGTCATTGTGAAACACAGAATGAGAAGCAACCGTATTACCAAACGTTCGGATGAGGCGTTTCTCCTGGTCGTACAGCGAGATTTTCAACCCGAGCACCTGGGAAACCGCTTCCACTTTGATCAAGGTACGTTCGCTCCACCCTTGTCCGGTTTGATACTCTTCCTCCAGGATGGCGAGGAGATCCTGATTGTGTTTTTGATGGACATCGCTTATGTAATAGGAAAAATGATGATCCATTTCTTGTATAGAAAGAATGGTTGACATCAAAATGCCGCTGGCGCTGACAGCCATAAAGGCCAGCGCCAGTTTCATCCAGATACTTTTCATGGATTAGCCCCCGTTCCGGGCGGGAAGTCGAGTCGGTACCCGAGCCCGTACACCGTTTTGATATAGGCAGGCTGCCGGGGATCCTCCTCCATTTTCTGACGGAGGTTTTTGATATGGGTATCGATGGTCCGGTCGCTTCCCGCAAAATCCAATCCAAGTACTTCTTCCACCAATTCCTCACGCGTCCAGGTTCGGCCCGGATAGCGAAGAAGCGTAGTCAGCAAACGGTATTCATTTGGTGTCATTTCGACCGGCTTTCCTTTCAGAGTGACACGCTTCTCCCTCAGAGATACCGTGATATCCCCTATTTCGATGATATCATGTAAGGAATGGTAATCCCCCATTCTGCGTAAGATGGCGCGTACTCTTGCCACCAACTCACGGGGACTGAAAGGCTTTACCAGATAATCATCGGCGCCGATCTCCAATCCAGTGATCTTGTCGGCCTCGCTGCTTTTTGCCGTCAGCATCAGGATCGGTACCCGGGACGTCTTGCGGATTTCCCGGCAAACTTCCTCTCCGCTCATATCCGGCAGCATCAGATCAAGGATCATCAGATTCAGGGGTAACGTGACGGCAAGCTCCAGGGCATCCCTGCCGTTTTCGGCCGTAATGACGTGGTAGCCTTCCTTGGTTAAATAGGACGACAAGATCTCCAGGATCTGCGGCTCGTCATCAACAATGAGAATGGAAGACAAAGCATATCACCTCAAATATGTCTTGTTTTAGACCTAACGAGAAATTTTGGACGGTTTTACCAGACGTTCACGGTACATCAGGATAGCCATGATAATCAGCATAACTAGAGCAACGATGAAACTGGTCCACTGCGCAGCAGTCCAATTGAACAAGTATCTGGGTGTATCCCCGCGTAAAAACTCTAGAGCAAATCTCCCCACTCCATACAAGATTTGATATGAGGCAAACAGCATTCCCTTTGGCAAACGTTTATTTTTCATTGCTAGCAAAATACCGAAAATAATAAAATCCCATTGTCCTTCCCAAATTTCAGCCGGCCACAACGGTTGTGACCCGTAGCGTTCAAAGGCAATCGTCCCTTCCGGATATACGATACCAAAATTACTCCCGGTTGGTGATCCATATGCATCGCCATTTAAAAAACAAGCAATCCGCCCAATTCCTTGTCCAAAGACGACTGCAGGTGCCAACGTATCAACAAAGTCCCAAAAGGACAACTTATGTCGCCACGTATAATATATCGCGGAAGCTATACCACCGATAATCGCTCCCTGTATGGATAATCCACCGTTCCAAATCGCGAAAATCTCCAGCGGGCGAGTCGAATAATACGCCCATTGAAAAAACAGTACCTCCCACAATCTTGCCCCGATTATAGCAAAAATGACCGCTGTAACTGCAAACGAAGATATATGATCACGATATACGGTATCTCTGGCTAGATATCGCGCGATCCCGACAGCTAAGAGGATGGCTAGAACGACCACGAGTCCGTAGGAACGGACTGGATAATCGCCAAGATAAAACAAAACGACTCTCATGCTATATCCTTCCCTTCTCTTTATGCGAGTTGAACATAAGGGTTAAAGCTGCAACTACCAATCTATCTAGAAAAATGTCATGGAAAGTCAATCGTTTTTGTGCGCTGAGCTGATGTAAAAGACGAATCAAAAGTTACCAAACCAACTCTTCAAATATTGTTCAAACTATCCCCAATATGTTGCCCCAATAATTTATGTCGATAGTATGGTCGGCGGTAGGGATCACTTCAGGACGCCCAGAAGTCCAGAATAACAGGCTTATCGCGCGTTTCCCAGCAAAAGGTTTGGTTATCCAGTGACGAAAGCAAAAAATGAGGAGCTGTAAACCTTGTTTTGAGTATCTGGTCAGATAAACGGATTTTTGAATAGTTATGGCAATTACCGCTAACATGTGATAATGTACAGAATCGCATCACTTTTGTTATAAATGCTTCCCCCTTTTACGACTTGACCAGAAAATTAGGAATACTAGGCTTCCTAATATCAGCGATGCAGCTAGACGGGATTTATTTTCCGAGATAAATACAATATCATGGGCAACAAAAGTCTCAAAAACCATGGAAGGAATTTTACCGATCAGTGTAGCCAACAAAAAATCGAAAAGTGATATCCTTGTCAGGGAAGCACCGAAATTGACAAACCCGGACGGCAAAAGAGGGTTAACTCGCAGTAAAACGATTCCTGCCAACTGCTTTAGTCTGGAAGAGTGGTTGACGCTTAGCACCCATTTGCTCTCCGACCATTTCTTCAGTTTTCTTGACTTACCAACTCCCCAACGATAGAGTAGGAATGCAAGTACTGCCCCCGTCACTTCTCCCGCCAAAGAAACGATAAAACCTCCCATCAGACCAAATACTATCGCATTTGCTCCCGATAAAAAAATAGAAGGCAGCACTCCCGTTATACTAATAACCACATTGAGTAGAATACTACCTGCAACAGCGATCACTCCCCAGGACCTTAACCATTCCGCAATCGCTTCTACGTTCGTAATCCAATCCACAGTGACACTCCTAACCCGTCTATCGTTTCTCGTACTGTAAGTATAAAACCCAAATATGTAGGAATTATGGAGCTGTAGCAATTGTCGCTCATGCAATTCTTGGTATGGGACAAAAACTGACTCCCGATAGGAACCGAGTGACCATCGCGATTATTACGGCATCAGTCACCCTTTTATGGCAGACAGCGTTCAGTCAGGTGCTATTGATTGTTACGGCAGGCTTAATCGGACTTTGGATGTACCGGAAAACGGCAATTCCGGAAGTTCCCAATCTGCCAGTCCCTATAAGCCGTGGGACTGCTGTCATTTGTCTGGTTTTCTTTTTTGGGTTATTAATCACACTGCCTCTGCTTCGACAATTTTTTGCCAGTGGTTGGCTACCCTTATTCGACAGCTTTTACCGTGCAGGTTCTCTTGTTTTCGGAGGGGGCCACGTCGTACTCCCCTTGCTCGAAAGAGAAGTCGTTCCCGCCGGATTGGTCAGCCGCGAGGGCTTCCTTGCCGGATACGGCGCAACACAAGCGGTGCCTGGGCCGTTATTCACCTTTGCTGGGTACTTGGGTGCGATGGCGAACGGTATATCTGGGGCTTTTATCGCAACAACGGCTATTTTTCTGCCGGCATTCTTGTTAATCATAGGAGCTCTTCCTTTCTGGAATTCCTTACGTAAAAATCCCAAAGTACAAGGCGCTTTGATCGGTATTAATGCGGCGGTTGTAGGCATCTTGCTCGCCGCACTTTATAATCCGTTGTGGACCACTGCGATTTTGGCACCTGTAGATTTTGCGCTGGCTGCAATTTTGTTTATTATGCTGGCATTCTGGAAAATACCACCCTGGGTAGTTGTTTTATCAGGCGCTGTAGGAGGAACGCTTGTTTCGAATTTGTAATTTAATTGGGCTCTGATAATTGTTCTATCAAACTACTATAAAAAAGATTAACCGACATTGAGTACGTAAATACTTTTCGAGTGGTGTCAGCTACACTCGTACTGCTGAACTTTAGAATCATTACGACCATTGAAATTTGGAACAGCAATAAAGCTGGTTACACCCTTAGCGTGGTGAAAACCGGCTGTTTTGGTGTCAGGAACTTCGTAGCGTTGTAAATTCGCGTTTTGCTGGTGGTACCCCCATATGAACTGTTAATACCAAAAGAAAGAGTGCCCATTTCTGGACACTCTCACCTATTAACTATCTCCCCACGCATGTACATCTTCTTTGCATGGAAGAATGTTACGTGTATGGATAATGTTCCTTCTCCAAACAGTTCATTCAAATAACCTGCCACTGCTTGCGCCGCAAAACGGTTGGTAATGAGCCTCTGCGGCTCAGACGTAATCATCTGTGAGCAGGCCATTTCAGACGGAGCGAACTCGTCCTCATCCTCCAATATGTCCGGAAAGCGGTCGGCCACTGGCTCCAGAACGGTTTTTCCGTTCAATCTGAGTCCGGCTACTACTTGACCTGTCCATCCGGTATTGGCGTGGCGCTGCTGCTCCTCCTCCGTCCACTCTTCACGTGGCCGCCCGTCACGAGGAACCCAGGCAGCTTCCACTCCCACATCGATGTAGAGCAGCTTTTCTTGACTTAGAAAGTAACTGTGCATGACCTGGCGCGTGTAATTGTTATCCACCGCACCGATCAAAATCGGAAGAAAATACGTGTCCCACCTGTAACAGCCGCGGTAATCCGTGAATTGAAACAGCCGTTCTAACGTTCTTTCATCCTCAATGTACCGTTCATCGAACGCAGCGATCGGCACTTGATAATGGCTGCGGTACCGGTTAGCCAGTACCGCAGCTTTCTTCTGTCCAACGTCCTTTGGGATAAAGAGTTGATTGGCCAAATTCTTTTGTTCTACCGTATCAGGATCGGCCACCAGATAAAACCCCTGTATCTTAAATATGTTCATCATTTGGGCGCATTGCTGCAGAATATACCCTCCATTGGCGCCGGCGCCGATCTGTACGATGTAGTAAAAAATCTTCTCCCGTTCGTCAAACCGTATCATCGTCTTCTGCTCCTTTCACGGAAACCTGTGGAAAGTCCAGGTTCGTCGCAGACTCAAACGGCAGCTCGAAGACGGTATGGGGATCAATCATCAGATACTCCCCATCCAAACACGTTCTCACCAGAATTTGCGGGAAGAAATCCAACACCCTTCCCACAACCGCGTAAAGGATCGGTGCCTGCTCCGAGCGATCATCTTGGGCGGAAAAGTAAGCGTCCATCGTGTTGTGCGAGTGAATTTCCATTACTTTGACGTGGTTCTCATCAAAGATTTGTTCAATCGGTTCGCACATGTGCTTGCTTACGATCTGTGCCGGGATCACAAATTGATAACCTTGCCCATCCCAATATATCTCACCGTGAATCTCAGAGCTGTATGTCCGGGCGAAGTGACGGGCAATGATCAAAAACTGCGTCAGAATCCCCCAGGGAATCATGGGGAATTTGAGACGCACGCCTTCCACCAACGCTGGAACACTGGGAACCTTCCGTGCCTTTTTGCAGATCGTTAGCGCTTCTGTTTCACGGATATGGTACATATGGCCGTCAGCTCCGGGAACATACATGTTGGACCGTCGGTTTGCCACAGCATCTTCCAATCGGAGGTACACGCCATGTCGGCGATCCAAAATCATCCCGCTTCCTTTTTTTCTTGCGGTTAGAACCGGAATGATCATGTTCTTTTCCTTATTGAATGTCATGAATGTCAGCTCTTCAGTTAATTCGCCAAAGTCGTTCTCCATCCGCTTCCGTACATCTTCGCCGGTAATTTTCCTCAACTTCATTTCGGTGTTGTCTTCACCTGTTTGCTCATCACTTGGAGAACTGTCTTGAAGACCATTTGTGATTTCTTCAGTTGTAAAATAATCGGTCAGAGGAATGTTCTCCCCGCCATACCGGATGATCGTCTCGGTGTTTAGCTCCCATGTTTCCGGTTCACTTTTCGTGACAGATGCAGCCGTTTTCTTTTTGTCCTTGGAAGCTACCCGTACTTTATCGGTTGCCGTTGTCCTTTTGCCTTTTCCTGTGTCCTGGATGGCCTCCGGTTCCCCTTCTCCCAAAAAGCTGAACAAGGTTTCTTGATACAGTTTGTCAGTCATGTTTTCATTCCTCCTCGTGTAATCTTTTCAAAAAAAGAAAGACTGTAGCTTTCGCTAAAGTCTTTGATCTACAATCCTTGGCAGTATTGTCCAAACGTTTGCTGCTTGGATGCTAACCATTCTTCTGGAAAATCCTGCCCCTGCATGCGATTGTATAGCTCCCGCAAATCACTGATCCCGGATTCGTTCCGGTTTGTGCTGTAATAGCAGGTGGAACTGGGAGCCGCAAAAAAGACCTGGTGCATGGAAGCAAGTTGGGCCAAGTCTTTGATCACTGGCAGAACATTTCCTCCCATACAAACCACACCATTCGATACATTCGCGTAAGGAAATTTGTATAGTTCGGTGTCCTCGCGAATCCTCCCCTTGTCCTTTACGGCCAGGATGTGCAGCTGTTGAATTCGACCATCCTGAATTCGGTATCCAAACAACATCCGCGGGAATCCTACTTGTTCAAAAGCGGTGTTATAATAGGCAATGTCCCATTTTCCTTTCGGCACCTCGATAAACACCATCTGAATCTTCTGCACACGATCAATCCAGATATGTTTGACGCAGTTGGGAGGTAACGTAGGGGTCTCCATACGTCTCGCCGGGTTTTTGATCAGTTTCTTTCCGATGATTTTCCGCAGCCTTTTCCGTTTCTGAACCCCAAGAATTCTCATTGGCTTTAAAAGCTCCGATTCAGAATTCCGGATGGACTCGACAAAATCATCAAAACTCATTACATATTCGTCAATCTGGACACCTTCTGATGAGGTTACGCAGATAGTACAATATGGTGTGTGCTGGGCAAAGTCATCAGTAAACTTCACAGTGAAATGAAGCATATCTCGCACCTCTGTTTCCTTTCAGATATTGGGTATACACCAACAAATTGTCGATTGACTTCCTGATCTGGATGAGCTCTTGGACGAACTGATTGAAAAAGAACGGACTTTCGTGGATCTCTATAAGGAAACCTACTTTTGTCAGTTCAATCATCATCTCAGCCCCGGTCCAGTCGCAGATAACCCTTTTGTTCCAGGTAAGCTGTCGTTCAACCCATTCCTTTGTAAACATTCCAAGAAGTGCTTCGACGTCTGGACAAAGGATAACGAACTTCCTGATGTCATATGCCCCTTCTTCATCTTGTTCCTCCGCGCAGGCACCAAACAGCCGCTCCATTGCCATAAAAAAGATATCGCCTCCAACGTTCTCATAGGCGTAATCCGTTACCCAGTGCCCCATGTCGGATACCCTGTAACCCGCATCATGCAAGAGTTTGAGGGCAAGCAAATTATCCAAAGAGCATTGGATGATATGGCAATCTTCAGCACTAAACATGTGGGATTCTCCTTTCCAAACTATATAAAGTCGTCTTCTCCTGCATACTGCTTCTTCCTGGAATGAAGGAGTGTGAATATGTTTTGTGTACTCCTGACATATTCATAGATCACGTTATACCGATTGACCCGCTCGATCTCTTCATCATAGATGTCTTCCATCGAATACAAAGCGTGGGCTTCATTGTAGACGTAATCCAACTCGTCCAGTGTGAAGCTGTCAAAATCGACTTTGGACGCATCGACGCCTGCGTACAGGTATTCGATGATGCGAAACATACCAGGAGTTTGCTTTCGAGGTATTTTGGATTGCAAGTTGCGCTCCTGAAGCTGCTGTAAGAACACATGGGTCGAGAATCTTCTCTTCCTCAATTTCCATACATCCTTTCAAAAACACAGAAGGGGAATGAAATCCCCTTCTGCTCTGTGAGTTATACCGACCGTACAGGCAATACCAGGGCAAACCCTAGGTCATCTCCTTTCGGCCGTATGATTAGCGGTGCATTGACTCCAGATGCATGAAACATGACTTCCTTGGCCTTCAAATGGCGCAACGCATCCAGGAGATATTTCGTGCTGAACTTCATCTCAAACATTTCGCCTTCGAGATCCGAGATAAACACTTCCTCCTGTACTTTTCCCATTCCCTCCTGGCTGGCCGAAATGAGAAGAGAAGGCATTGCGGATTGGGTCACCCGCAATCGACACATATTGGTTTTTCCTTCCTTGGAAACAATGCTCACCCGTTCCAGCACCTTGACTAACTCATCCCGATTTGCCACAAATGTGGTCGAAAAATTTGTGGGTATTACCCTGGATGTATCCGGATAGGTACCCGAAATCAGTCGTGACACATATGTCACGTTTTGGTGAGACAATCGTAACGAGTTCTCTGTGCAGTGGATGGTGACCTTATCGGTCGCATCCTCAACCAGCTTGATCATCTCTTCAGCAGCTCTTGCAGGTAAAATCATCTTGGGTAGCGGGATCTCTTGTTCCAACTGAACGGTCCACGTTCCCAGCCTGTGAGCATCCGTTGCAACAAACGTTACTGCCTTTTCCTTACCAAAAATATGGATTCCCTGCAGAGTGGGACGCGTAGTCGATACCGCGCATGCGTATCCCAAACGTAACCCATTTGCCAAATCCGATGCTTGGATCTCAACACAAACGCCTGTATCGTTAAATGGAAAAGAAGGGTACTCATCCGCTTCCATTGTCTTAATCTCGAAAGTCGATTTCCCTGCAGAGATGGAGATCTCATTTGTTCCAATTTTCAGCTGGATCTCACCTGCCGGCAGCTTACGCACAATGTCCAGGAATATTCGAGCCGGTACGACGATCGCGCACGGTTTAGATGATGAGCAATTGTTTTCTTCCGTAATCTGGATGGTGTTATCCGTATCCGAGCCGGTAATGGTCAAAGATTCTCCCGTGAATTGGAGATGAAAACCGGTTAGAATAGGAATCGTCGTCTGTTTTGCAACGGCCCGGTACGCTTTCGAAAGATCAGCAATTAAGCGTTCTGAATCCTTGATCACAATTTTCTTCATATTTTCTCCTTCCTCGAACCGGGGCCATGTGGCCCCATCGTTCGAGCCACACGTTTTTCCCCCTGTGGAAGGTACTGATTTGTACAAATCGTGACCTCAAGGTACTATATGTACCTCTGTTCCTTTAAACTAATGTATCCGTCATCCCCAATAATGACGTGATCCAGTAATGGGATGCCAACAACTTCTCCTGCTTCCATTAGGTTTTTTGTTACTTTTATGTCTTCTCGACTGGGCGTGGGATCACCACTCGGATGATTGTGCAGACAAATCACATTTGCTGCGCTCCTCTTGATCGCCTCTTTAAAAACCTCTCGGGGATGGACAACCGATGCATCCAAACTTCCGATAAAGATTGTCTGCTTACCGATTACACGATTTTTTGTATTCAGAAACAGACATATAAAATGTTCCTGCGTTAAGTACCTCATTTCAGGCATCATTAGTTCCGCTACATCACGCGGGAGACGAATGGAAATCCTTTTCTCTCTTGGGCTGGTTACATATTTGTGTGCCAATCCAAAGGAGGCGACGATCCGCTGTGCTGCCATTTCACTGATGGGCACAAGCTCCATGATTTCATGGGCAGACATCGAAGCGAGTTGTTGAATCCCGATGCCAGCTAACTTATGAATGATTACAGCATCCGCTTCGTTTCCGATAATGATCGTCAACAGATCGTTCAGATTTGCTTCCTTCGTCCCGTAGAACGATACGCTTTCCTTGGCTTTTTGGACAAAATCCGTTGCGAAGTATTCGTACTGAAACATGTCAATTTGTTTCACTGTTACCTCCCTACTCAAACCGGGCCGTGTGGCCCATGTTTGAGCCACACGTGTTCCGCCCCGGTGGTAGGCAAATGATTGTTTTCTTTAATTATGTTTATGTTGAATAGCCAAGCTGATCCGGTCCGGCTTGACGGAAACAATATCGACTGCGACATCATTTCCTAGCCGACGTTTCGTTTCCCTTTTGGCGTCAATTTCTGCTTCTTCCTCATCATCAGTCCAAACTTCGATAGTATTTTCGTACCTAGTCATCCCCATGCCCCAAGCTACGGTTTTGACTTCCCACTTCATTGGTCTATCCTCCTTGAACAGTTTGTACATTTATTCATACCAACGGGAGCAAATGCATTCCACGCATCCCCCGGTTTCGTTTTTCAAGTAGAGCGTGTCATTGCACTTACTACATAACGGTTTCTTGGATATAAATTCAGCCCGTTCAGAGAAAAATTCGCACACGTCTGCAAATTCGTCTCGTTTTTCCGGCCGAACATCCGCATGCCTGTTGGCCGAGCAAATCCCTTCCTCCCAGTGATAGCAATCACCGCAAGTAAAACAACTCATATTCGAACTCCTATCCTATTTGTATGTTCCTTCATTTTCTTCATCAGGCAGCATGATGTAGATGACCGCTTTTCCAACCGATTCTTTGTGAATCGAGGCTTTGAGAGAAACTGACGTTAGCATTCCGTCGATTACAAAATGAACGGAATATTGGATCGTCACGGGATCAACTAACACCCGACTCATGATGTGTTCCATCAGCATCATCAACATGTCCCAGATTCTGCCACTCTTGGTTTGGCCAACCGAAATGACCTGTTCCTGTTCGATATAAGTACTCCATAGGACAGGAGATACGAATACCGGGATATTGATCCCCATCTCTTTCGCGAAGGAGGAAATATCGATTCCTTCACGCTGTTGTTTGTCTTCTTCCATGAAAACCATCCCTCCGGTTTGGAAAAATGAAAAAGCCAGCACCTCTCATGAGATACTGGCTTGCCGTCCTTTGCAGTTTACACCGCAACTTTTTCCCGTGAATTTCTGTTTAGAAGAAACTCAGTTGTTCATACCTGATTCCAAGAAGCTCCCCGTATACTTCATATCCAATCTGGCAGTACCAGTCTTTATCTTCTCCTGAGCGGAAGATGAATGGTCCACCATCTCGGTAGGAAGGAAGAGTGATTGGCTTACCTGCAAAGAACATGGTGCAGTCCAGAGCGGTGTTGTCCTGTAGTTCCAGACCGATCACTTCAAAGCAATATGCTCCAGCTCGAACGATGACATTGTAGTCGTCCACATCATTTGACCATCTGTACACGTGGCGGTACCCAATTACCTCAAACCCGTAACGGTCTACGTATGCGTCAAATGTGTGGCCCCATCGAAAGCGGGTCTCAATCGCCTTGGTAAGCTGATCTGCAATCCCTTGATCCCATTCCACCGCTATTTCACCTTGGAGGAGCGGAATTGCTTACCGGACATGACACGAAAGACACCGTGTTCTTTCATCTGCTCTTCGTCCCATCCCGTCTTTTTCATGAGCTTCGTTGCCTCCGTTGATCCCAGCTTGAAGAAATCAAACGGATTCAACCCTTTTTCCCGGATATGTCGGGCAAGAGCTTCCCAATTCCCTTCCCACGAAAAAGACGGGACAAAATCAAATTGGGTGTCTCCCACTACGACTTTTCCGTTTTGCTCAACATACTGCTTCAGCTCTTCCTTCTTGGCTTTCAATATCGCTTCCAAATGTAGAATCTCAGCCGCCAATTGTTGAGCCTGTTTGTGATTTTCTTCTTTGTTTTCTTCCGGAAGATCCACTGGGATTGTTCCTTCATCAACCAATGCTGCCGCTTCGATACCCATCGGTTCATCCCATGGAAAAATCACCGTTTGACCGTTCATGTTCATGCAATATTCCTCCTCCATTTTGATCATG
>NZ_JBQCKK010000029.1:0-32968 GCF_051967035.1 Brevibacillus sp. SAFN-007a
ATCTCTCCGTTCTATTTCGATTTGCTTACAATCTACTAGACCTTAAGAGAATTGTCCAATTCAGTGTAGCCGATCCATTTTTGTCTCTAATAGATTAGGCGGCTACCGCTAGAGGCTAACACATATGTATACCCACCATTCAGAGCAGACAGCAAATCATCCTTAATTTTGTCACATCACTGCTTTGAAAGCCTGAACCTCGGTTCTGCAAATCCTTGTGCAATTCGGGCGTCATACGTGGCTCTCTACAACACCAAGACACGCCATTTCGCGGCGGGGCGGGCAGTGTTCTGGTATCTCCCTGCCCCCATCCTCAAAATTGTCTAGCTTCACTTTATCAGGAGCTTATAATTGGCGGTGCGTGTTGCGCTTACGGGCGGGGTTGTGCCAAAAATACGAAAAGAAACCCCAGACGAGTTGTTGATTACTCGTTTGGGGTGGGGCTACGTTTACTTTCAAATGTTCAATTTACCTACTACTAGCTTTACCATCTCTCTGACGTCCTCTTCTTTATAAAATGCCTTTGGATCAAGTTTATGATCCTCCTCGAATGGAGAAAATCTTGAAGCGATACCCGCTAGATTACGAAACATTTCACGCTCAAGTTCTGTTAACTCATCATAATCGAGATCAATGTTATAGGTATACGAGAATTCATCGCAGAATCTTGGTAATTCAATCTCGTTTTGCTGAAATAATTCAATCAACCAGTACAAGCGTTCTTTAGGGGTTCGTTCTTTCATGTTCTCCGCCTCACTCCTTATTTCTTTGGTATAGCTGGAAGAGGGCCAATGGCCTCCCTTGTATATTGGAAATGATAAACTGTATTCGTTTTAGCATCGTATAGTACTTCAATATTATATTGTTTGCCGTTTCGATACATAACATCATAATACATCGTGGCATTTGAGCCTCTAGGGTCAGGTAGTCCTTTACCATACTTAATAACAGCCTGTTGAATTTGAACGGGTACAAATCTTCCAGCCTCGTCCATATGCTGAGCAGCTTTAGCAGCAAAGTTTAATCCTTCGTCTAACTTACTAAAGCCTTTCCCCTTGTTAAATAAACTTCCAATAAAGAACGCACCTTTTACTGCGGCGGCTTCTCCTGGGTAATCCCAAATTGCTTTGCTAAAGTCAGCAATAAATGTAAGCCCTGGAGCAGACTCTCTTGCCATCTTCATTACTTGTTCATCTGGAATCATAGCATCCGAGGGTTGCATTATGTCTGACTGGGAATATCCTGCTTTGGTCATTTTTGCTCTAATGTCATTAGCATAATTTCCCCAATACCTTTTTTCTCCAACAGTTTGTGCTAGTGCCCATCTATTCTTCGCTTCGTTTATTACCCAGTTAGCGCCAATTTTTTGATCCCAATGCCCTGTCGGGTCAATATAACGTAAAGGGTTGTTTTTGACATACGTATACCGATTCAAACTCAACGGATTCTCCACTTGCCCTTTATACGTATCCTCCGAAATAAACCGCCCTATCTTCGGATCGTAATACCGCGCCCGCAAGTAGTAAAAGCCTGTCTGCTCGTCGTACATCTCACCGCTGTACTGATACGGATTGGACATCCCCTCTGTTTTGGAAAGGACATTGCCCCAGGTGTCGTAGTCGTAGCGGTTCAGCTCCTGGCCGTTTGCGTCTGAGATGGTGACGACATCCCCGTGGCTGTTGTAGTGGTAATAGCCGTTTTTGCCGGACGAAGCGTCCTGGCGGAACAGCAGTTCGTTGCCCCAGACGTTGCGCGCCTTTAGTTGGTTCGTGCCGTCCAGCTCTTCGATGACTTTGCCGCTCAGGTAGACGTACTTGGTTTGCGCACCGTTTTCGGTTTTGGTGGCGCGCAGGCCGTCTCCGAAATACGTGTACGTCGACGTCTCGCCTGTTGCTTCGTTCAAAACGCCGCGCAGGCGGTTGCGCTCGTCGAAGGTGTAGGTGAAGCTGGCTGAGTCGGTTGGCAAGGTGCCGGCGAAAGCCGAGCGGTTGCCACGGCCGTCATACGAATATTGATTCGTCGTACCGGGAACGACTTCCTTGGTCAAGCGGTCGATTTTGTCGTATGCGAACTGATGAGTGACGCCGTTGCGCTGGATGGAAACCACGTTGCCAAACGCATACCGGTTGGCCTCTTGCCAGATCGCGGCCTGGTTTTGCTCGTGCACCACGGTTTCGACTTGTCCGAAAGAATCGGTCTTGCGCTTGTTGACGCGGCCGTTCGGATAGGTCGTCTGTGTTTGCTCTCCGGTGTTGTCCACCGTGTACGCATATGCGATTTTCCCTGTCAGGTCGCTGTTGACTTCCGTGAGACGCCCAGCACGATCATAGCGATAGTCCACCTTCGTCCCGTCCGGATACGTCAGCGAATCCATGAGATCGTCGCGATCCGTGTAGCCCAATCGGTACGTGCGGCCGAACACGGTCTGGCTTTGCAAGCGTTGGAACGCATCGTAGCTGTACGTTATCTCCCGGTAGTGGCTCGCTGTCGGGAAGGTGTCTGCGCCGTTGCTGTTCGTTTCCTTTTGCACCAGCGACGTGTTCGGAACGTAGTCTTTCGTCTCCAGGTTGGTCACCGTGCCTGCCGCGTTGCGGGTCTTGATGCTCGCCAGCTCCCCGAAAGGCGTATAGCTGTAGGCATGGCGATTGCCTGCCTTGTCGGTAAACGTGTTTAGCGTCCCGTTGGGGTTGTAGGCGGACGATTCGGTGGCGCCAGACGGGACATCCTGCTCGCTCAGCTTCCAGGACAGAGCGTTGTAATGGTTTTTCGTCGTCAGCACCTGGTTTTCCTTGACCGTCACCAGGTTGCCGAGCGTGTCATACTCGTACTGGTAATGGTTTTGTTCCGGATCGCGCAAATCGGTGATCTTGCCGTCATTGGTGTAGCGATACGTCCAGGTGCGGCTTTTTCCGGTCTGGTCGGTCTCCGTTTTTTGGATGACCTGGTCAAACGTGTTGCGGACGAGCTTCGTCGTCAAGCTTTGCGTACCGTCCCCGGTTCGCCGGACTTCTTTTTCCACCTGGCCGTGGCGGTCGTGGTATTGAACGGTTTGCAAGCCGTTGGGCGCGAGCGTCAGGCGGGTGAGCGCCGGCACGTAGCTGGTTTCGTCGCGGACGGCGTTGGCCGTCAGGTACACGGTGGTGCCAACCGGGTCTTTTTGCTGCCAGACGCTGCCGTCTGCATTATAGACGTAGGTCGTCGCCCGATTGTTGTCGGCGTACGGCGCGCTGGACAACAAATGGTTGCCGTCCAGGGAATACGTGTTGTACAAAAGCGGACGGACACTGCCGTCTGTGCCAATCTGCGCTTGATACTCCACTTCCCCGTATGGCGTAAACTGCGTGACCTGCTTGCTGCCGTCCGGGAGGGTCATCGTGACTTTGCGCGCGTCATCGTCGTAGGCGTAGGTCGTTGTCCGCGTCTGCTGTTTGCTCGTCACGCTTTCCTTGGTCCGCCGGCCGAGCAGGTCGTACTCGTACAGGACGACGGTGTTGTCCGGATAGGCGCGGGCTATCAGGCGGCCGAGTCCGTCGTAGGCAAAAACGTGATGCAAAATGTCCTTCTCCCCAGGTACGACCTCGACGTCCAAGATGATGTCAGCCGGGTACAAGCCGAGCGCATCGTAGCGCGAAATGTCTTGCGTGACCGTTTTGGCATCGGGTCCGGTGCTCGTTTCCGTCATCGAGGTGAGCTGCTTTTTGTCGTTGTAGGTGTACGTGCGGTCGACCTGCACCACTTTGGTTCCGGCGCCATCCGGGTACGAGTCGACGATTTTTTCCGTCGCTACCAGGTGATTGCTCCCGTATGTGTACGTCTCGTGATGAAAATGGTTCGGGTTGTCCGCCGCCGTTTTCTTCACGCTCGATGGAACGCGCAGCCCGGACAGATTGAGGTATTGCCGCAGTGTGACGTTGCCTTTCGGATCGACTTCCTTGGTTACATCGCCGTATTCATTGTAGCGGTACTGGATGATGTGCGCGTAGCGGCCGAGCCTTGCCTGCACCTTGTCCAGTCGTCCGGACGTCGGGGCGAGCAGGAACGCGTACACGTCCGCATCCGCGGTCAAGGAAGACGGGCGGCCGAGGAAGTAGTACACATAGGCGGGTTTGGTGGCCCGGTCTTCGTACAAGTAGCTCGTGTAGCTCGCGGGCGCATACTGATACGTCTTGCCGTCTTCCGTCACGGAAAGCGCGCCCTGAATCGTGTCGGCGTCGGCTCCGTTGCCGACGTACGTTTTCACCGATTGCAGCACGAAGTTGCGGTCTTCGTTGGCGCGGTACGTCTTGTCTTCACTCGGCAGTCCTGCCTGCACCATCCGCGAGACGACGATCGAACCGTCCCGATCCAGCGACTGCTTCGCCAGGCGCCCCGATTGCGACTTCGGCGACTTCCAGATTTCTTTCGTGATGTGCGGGTAGTATTTCGTGTACGAATACCACTCCGTCGCAGGCTGGTCGGGATGCGGCGTCTTCGCAAAGCGGAAGTTGACCGCCGTGACCGGCAAATAGCTGGTGTACGTCAACGCTTCCTTGTCGTGATAAATCCGGATTACCCCCCGGTCGAGAAAGCCCGGCCCATCCGGCTGGTAGATGCTGTACGTATAGGTCATGGACAAGCCTTCCACCGGGTAGGTGACTTGTTTGAGCAGGCGGTAATCGACGGTCGCTTTTCGCGATTGGTCCAGGCTCGTGTACGCCGTCGACTCCAGGCCGCCGTCGTCAAAGGTGATGACGCCGTCCGGAGCCGGGAAGGTGTAGCCAGCATGCAGGTTGAACTCGGTCGTGCCGTACGTCCGCGGATTGAGGTAGGTGTACTCGGCGATCACTTTGCTCTCCCCACCCGTGACGCTATACTCAATAACCCGGTCCTTGTCGCTCACCGCGACTCCTTTTTCGTATTGCAAATGCTTGAGCAGCTTCGTCTTGCTGCTGTCCTGGTACACCTTGAGATCAATGTCCCAGTTGCGCTCCAGGACGACCAGACGACCGACGCTGTCGGTGATTTCGATTGGCTCGTCCCAGTCTTCGGGAATGCGGTAGCGGATCGTATCCCCGTAGACGTTCGTCTTTTTGACCAGATGGGTCACGTACAATTCTTCGTTCCGGTAGTAGCTCTCCTCGCCAAATTCATAGGTCATGCCATCCACGGAAAGGGTGACGATATGGTTGTCGCCAAACTCCCCGTAGCGTTTGCGATAGAAATGCATGCCGCCATTTGGCTGATACGGCGTGTTTACCCATTCCCCTTTGATGGACGAAGACTCCAGAATCGTTCCGTCTTCCAGCGTGAAAATGTACCGTTTGCCTTCGCTGGTCGCCCCGCACGTATATTTGGACCCATCCGCGCGGAAGCCGCACTTCGCGTCTTCCTTCGAGACTTCCTGAAAGCGGGGAAAATTGTAGCTCCAGCCCGTCGGCAACGGATTGGGGTCCCCCTGCAGCGGATACGTCTTGTTTTTGCCGGACGAAGACAAGTAAATGTTTTCGGTCATCGCATCGAGCGACGAATAGCGCCGCTCAATGGTCAGGTCCATACCGTGCTTGCCTTCCAGGTAGACGTCGACTTCCCGCACGTTGGCTGCCCGATACAGCTCGTCCACCGGATTGTCCGTGTTGGTGCGCTGGTATTTGTAGGTCAATCCTTCGGTTTCAAACATGGCGTCAGGGATGCTTGCCGTCGCGGTCGCGGCTGGCGTCAGGTTGCCTGTCGCTTTCGCCTTGCTTGACGTGGCAGTTTGGTTTTCCGCCGCCGCCTGCTTGCCTTTTTCGTACAAGGCGACGACCTGCGGCACGGACGCTTCCAGTTGCTGTTTCTCGGCAGCGGACAGCCCGTCCATTTTCTGCTGGAACGTCTCTCCCTCCCATTGGTACTTGTCGACCTGCTCGTTATGAGACAAAAGTTGATCGACTTGCGGATACACATACGCCGCAAGTTGCAGCAATTTTCTGTTGCCTGTCTGGTACAACTGCCAGACGCTTTCTGCCGGAAGCGGCGTCCAGTCCCGCTTCATCACCTCTGCTTTGCTGTAGGTCGGCTTCTCATCCGGCCGCTGTTCCTTTTTCCCCGCTTCCGCCTGCACGGCAGCCTGATAAGCGGAAAGCCATTTCTTGGTCGTGGTGCTTTCGCCCGAAGCGTAGGAAGCTTGCGGCTTCGCGGGCAGGCTCGCCTCTGCAAAAGCCATGTTCGGCAAAAGCAGCGAGCCGCTCAACACCACGGCTGCCATTTTCTTCATCCAGCGATTGTATCGCATCCTATCCCTCCTCTTTGTGCTGCTTATGGATGAATCAGCTTGCGCGTGAGATTTCCGTTGCCGTCATACGTAAACTCCGCCAAAATTTTGCCGTTTTGCTTGATCTGCACGAGCTGACCTTTGGCGTTGTAGACGTATTCCACGCCCAGGTAACGGGCCGCAAGCCGCGCATGCACCGCGCCATTGTCTGCCGCTGACAGGACGAGGTAATAATCCTCTCCCTTTTGCATAGACAGGCTCACCTTGGAAAAAGGCGGCTGATCGCCGTCGTCATTGGCCGCCAAAAGCCGCGTGCCTGCGTAATCTTCATAGACGGCAAGCTGCGTATTGCTCGCTCCCTCCGCAGGATTGCCGCCGTAAAAACTCGTAAAAATTTCGAAGCTGCCCGAAGACGGCGGCGTAAACTTCACGATTTTTTTGCCCCCTGGCCCCAGATGGACATCTTGCGGCGCGTTTATGAAAAAGCTTTCTGTGTCGGCAAATTCGATGGCAAAAGGACCCGCGATCACATCTGCATCCATCCCGGCCACCTTCGCTTTGGGAATCGTCACGAACAAATTGTCTGCGCTGTGCTTTTGCTCATGAGCGAGCGCTTTTCCCGCGAATTGAATCGTGAGCCGGGAATCGCTCTCCCTTGTTACCAGTGGCGTCAGTCCGGGCGGCACGTTGCTGACGGATACTGCGCTTGCCGCATCCGCTGCAAGCATTCCGTTCGTAATCGTGATCGCCTGCTGCTCCGTGACGCTTCCATCGTTGGCGGCGGATTCATGCAGGACAGGCGAGGCAACTGCTGCCTGTGTATCCAGCGCTGCAGTCAGTCTGGCGTGAACGCCTTTTGTCTTGTCATAGGAGGCGACGTAGGCATAATAAGTCACCCCTGCCTCAAGCGAAACGTCGATGGCGGAAAAAAGCGAACCTGGCGTCGCTTCGTCGTTGAATGTCACGATCTGCTTCAGTTGCTCGTCGCGAGACAGGAACAGGTAGGTGTCAAACAGCGGCCCAAACCCGCCGTACGGACTGGTGTAAATCCGGTACTGGCCTGTGATCGGAGCCGTGAAGCGATACGTGGGGATCTCCCCGGCAGGCAGGCTGATATCGACGGGCTGATTGAGTCCGAGTACGGCCGTCACTTCGCTGAGAGCGAGCGTGTATTCCGAAGTTTCGCTGTAGTGGCGATCCATGCTGAATACGGAAAAATAATACGTCTTGTTCGGCTGAACCTGGAACGTGATGATCTCGTCTTGTCCCAATGTCGACTTCATGCTCGTGCCAAGCACCTTGTTCGGGGCCTCGACGACAATCAGGTCGTAGTTCACGTCGTCAGGGACGTACAAGGTGACCGTGGCTTGTCCGGCCTGCGCTCCCGAATCGTAGCGATATCCGTCGATGTCCTCTTTCCAGGTGAGCTTGGAGTTGTACAGATTGCCTCTCGTGATCGGGTAAGCGGTATCGATATCGTCATTCGGCTCGAACGGATCCAGGACGGCGCTCGTTGCGCGCAGACTCGTCTGCTTCGCGCTACTTTTGCCCGTTCGGGCGGCGGACAGTTCTGGCAGAAGTTGCTCCCAGTAAGCGTCCGCCTTTTCGTTGTACGTGCGCAGCAAATCGGCAAGCGGCGCTTTTTGGGCCAACAACTGCTGCTCTACTGCCGCTTGCTGAACAGCCCGCTCCGCCTCACTCGATGCTGCCTCGATGTGGTGCAGCTCCTTGGCCTGCCGCAACAGCGCGGACGCTTCCTCGCCAATTTGCTTTGCGAGCGACACATTATTTTTACGCGACGCGACCTCCTGGAAAAAGGCAAACGTCTGCGAAAGCTTCAACAGCTCCTGATCCATTTCATAGATGGCAGCGAGCGGATCTTCTCCTGCTGTAGCCGTTCGTCCAGGAAAACAAGCAACAGCGAATACAGCCAAAAGCAGCAGGAAAACAACCGGTTTTCCTCTCATGTATTCTCCCCTCTTCCTTTTTTGCTTCCTGTCTGGTCTTCATCCATGGTCTGCTCTCGCAGCAAATCCGGATCGCTTCTGAAACAGACCATCGGCGTCAGGCACTTGTCCCTCCAAAATGTCCCCCTCCTTTCCCACAAAACAGAACACACGTTCTTGTTTTGTTTATACAAGCATCTTAATGTACAACATTCTTGTATGTCAAATGAAAAAATATAAAAATCACATACAACCTTTCCTTCTCGCTTTTACTCTAGTACAATATAGTTGTACATATGCAAGGGAAGGACTGGCGCGCTCATGCTATCTCAGCGCTTACGCACAGCTCGCAAGGCAAAAGGTCTGACCCAGGAAGAGCTGGCAGAACGTGTCCGCACGACCAAGGGAACGATCAGCAACTACGAAAACAATCACAGCACCCCTCCCAATGACATGCTGATGCAGCTGGCAGACATTTTGGAGGTCACGACCGATTGGCTGCTGGGACGGACCGACGATGGGGCAGCCTATGTCGCTACCGCATCTGCGCAGGCTGGTCAGCGCTCGCTGGACGAGCTGTTGCAGGAGAAAATCGACGATCCGGATGACTACTATTTTTTGGATGGCTATCTGGAGGCATCCGAGGAGGAAAAGAAAGAAATCCGCCGCTACTGGTACGACTTGAAAAAGCAGTGGAAAACGCGCCAGGTGCGCGAGACACGTCCTCCTTCCTTGTTTGACATCACGGAAGAGCTGAAAAAAAAATAACCCCTGGGCGGGGGTTTTCTTTTCGAAATCAAACAGAACGTATGTTCCAGTCGTTTCAGGAGGTCCTTGATGCACTTCTCTTTTTTGCAAGAAATCGGCAAACCGCAAACATGGCTGGAGAGCCGCGTATACCTGTTGCTTCGCCATCACGGCATGGAGCGGCCGGAGCACATCAACCTACAGCAGCTTTGCGAGACGTACGGCATCGAAATCCATTTCATCCAGGGCCGAAGCCGCGCCCACGCCCATCCCACCCTGCCGAACCGCTACATCATCGCGGTAGACGAGCGGCTGGACCCCGCGACGCAGCGGGTCAAAATCGCCCATGAGCTGGGGCACCTGCTGCTGCACGAAGGGGTGCAGCCCCAATGCAGCGAATGGATGATCGACTGGCAGGAATCACAGGCGAACCACTTCGCCGAGCACCTGCTGCTGCCGCTCTACATGATGGGCTCCGTGCTGGCGGATTGCTCGCGCTACCAGGCACCCGTGCTGTTGGCCACCCGCTTCCAGGTGCCGCTCGCGCTTGCCCGCGCTCGCTTCGACCGGATTCTCAGCCGTCTGTACGCCAAAGGGTTTCCCGTCTACGATTAGTAGTAAGGAGGCGATGTTCGTGAAACGTATTTTCATAGCCGGAGACGCATACAGCCGCCATTTTTTCGAACTGCCCCTCGACCACGACGAAGAGCTGTCGCTACGGTCGTCGCTTGCGGTGGCGAGCTACCATGTGGCGCGCTTCGCCCTCATCATGCGCGATGACGGTTTGCGCGGCCTTGGCATTTTGCCGGGAGATGCCCTGCTCATTTCCGATTTTTCCGCGGAACCAATCCGCAACAGGCCCGTTCTGGTCCGGCAGGAAGGACAGTTTCTCGTCCGGATTGCGGCGGAGGTCAATCCCGTAGAGTGTCTGTTTACGACTACTCGCCCAGAAGACGAGCCGCTCCTGCTGCCTTCCGAAAACATCCGGATTACCGGCGTTGTATCCGGCATCGTCTCGCTAACGGAGAAGGACGTCGGTCAGTAGCCAGTCCTTGATCGCCGCCACCGTCTGCTGCCACTGCTCCTGGGGAGTAATGGCGGCAGACTGGTCTTTCTCCTGCGGGCCGTAGCTTCCGAACTGCGCGTGATTGCCCCCCTCGATGGACATGTATACCGTGCGCTCCGGCAAAAATTGCTTGTTCTGTTCGTAGGTTTCCCGATTGATGACCCCATCCCGCGAACCGACCAGCGACAGCACAGGGATATCCGCTTCCCTCAAATCTCCACGCTTGTCCGGATACGCCCCCAGCAAAAAGACGCCGGCAATCCGCTCAGGCTGGCTGGCCGCGTACCTGGCTGCCATCGTGCCGCCGAGAGAGTGCCCGCCAATGACAAACGACTGCTGCGGATACGCTTGCAGCACGTGATTGGCCCGCATGACGTCGCTGATCGCCAAATTCAGCGGCATCCGCGCAAGGAACACCCGATAGCCGGAACCAGCCAGGGCCCGTGCGAGCGGCGCATAGCACTCGGGCTTGACCAGAGCGCCTGGATACAAAATGATGCCGGGTTCACGCGTCTCCCCTCCTTCAAAGGCGATCCAGTCCCCCGTGTCGATGACCGTGATCCCCTCGCCTCCCTGCATCGCGTCTTTTGCAGCCTGATCGGGTTGATAGGGCCGCAAATGCCAGAGCGCTGCACAGGCTCCGACGAGCAACAGCAACACCAGCACCTTCGACCATGGGTTCCGATTCATCCCGCCACCTCGTTTCCGTTCCCTTCTTGCTTGCTTTCTTAGTATGTCTCCATCCTGTCCTCCCTGTGCATGCTTTCTCCATTCCCGCCAAAAAAGGGCGCGTGTGCCAAAACGCGCGGACAGCTCCGTCGTCCCTTCTTTTCTCCCTTTACTTTTTCTCCTTTTGCCGCTCGCGAAAACGGCGCACTTTCATCAGATTGCCGCACATTTTGTCGTCGCACCAGCGGCGTACCCGGTTGCGGCTTTCATCGTAAAATACCCACCGGCAATCCTCGTTGTCGCAAATTTTGATGCGCTGCACATGCGCAGGAAGCAGCAGCGTGGCAAAGGAAGCCGCAATGCGGGCCATCACCAGCTCCCAGCCGCCAGAAGTGCTGACCAGCTCCTGCCCATAGCCGTTTTCCTGGTCCAAAGAGATGACCCGCACGTAAAAAGGCGCCTTCGCCAGCGTCTGATTCAGTTCCTCCAACTCCTCCTGACGCAAAGCCTCTCCGCGCACGACCCGCTCCAGCAACCCGCGCAAATATTGGCGCAAACGCACCAGAGCAGCAGCGCTCGCTTCCTCAATCGGCAGCGGGGCTTGCAAATCGTATTCGTGCAACAGCTGCTCCAGCCATTCCTGCTTCTCCAGACGATTTTCCCTGCGGCCAGACCCGCGCCAATCGCGCCAATCACTGTTTAAAAAATCGATGCACAGCCAGTTCACTCCGCTATTTCCCCCATGCTTTTTCGTTTGTTTTGCTTCTTGTATCAAAACCGTGCGTATGATACCCTTTTTGTAACGACCATAATCAGTTTAGATGGTTACGAATTGCTTCTTAGTGCCATTATACCGTTTCACCAATCTGTTTCACAGACGAGGAGGAAACCCATGAATCGGATGGAACTGCTTGTTCATGAATGGGAATGCACGTACGACAAGGAAGACTGGTATCCGCCGCTTAAAGATGCCCTGTCCGGCGTAACGGCTGCGCAAGCAAGCTGGCGGCCGGAAGGCGAAGCAGCCAACACGATTTGGGAAAATGTCAGCCACCTGCTTTACTTCAAGGAGCGCTTGCTGCATCGCCTGTCCGGCACGGATTTTTCCGGTACCGCCGAGACGAACGACGACACGTTCCGGCCTTCGGGAACGCCCGATGACGAAGCAGCCTGGCAGGCCACCGTGCAGCGGATGGAAACCGTCCATCGCCAGATTCATGAACGTCTCGTCGCTCTGTCAGACGAGGCGTTCGACCAGCCGCTTCCGAACATCCCGACCGGACAAAGCGTGATGAGCATCATCCTGCACGACGCTTTTCATACGGGGCAAATCGTGCAAATCCGCAAGTTGCAAGGCTCCTGGCCCGCCCGCCGCTCCTTTTTATAGCCAAAACTGCTCCCCTAGCAATATCTTGAAACCAAACTTTTTTCATTGCGAAATCGCCATCAATCATATATAGTTGATAAATAAATCAACTTCATACATGTTATCCTCATCATTCACGGTGAGGATAGAGGTCGCGGCTTTTATGTCATCCTGTACGAGATTCAGAGAAAATCAATGACTCCAGGAAAGGGAAAAGCCGCCGAAGCTCATGACGTATCTCTGTGCGCATGGGCTGGGGCTGTACCCGAAAGGGACAGAACTGTCACGTTTGCTTGCCGGGCAAACGTGGTGTGCTATCTTCAGTGAAGGCTTGGTGGGGATTGGATCATACCGCCCTGTGCTGTTTTTTGGCTATTGGCGGTTTTTTCGTTTCCGACCGACCTTCTCAAATTTTTAGAAAGGTCGTGCAAGTATCGTATGTCACAGAATCAACTGCAACGTGGTTTGAAAGCCCGCCATCTGACGATGATCGCCATTGGCGGCTCAATCGGAACGGGTCTGTTCCTGGCGAGCGGAGGCTCGATTCACGAGGCCGGACCGGGCGGAGCCCTGGTTGCCTACATCGCTATCAGTATCATGGTTTACTTTTTGATGACCAGCTTGGGGGAAATGGCAGCCTTCATGCCGGTATCCGGCTCGTTTTCTACGTACGCCACCAAATTCGTCGATCCGTCCCTCGGCTTTGCGCTGGGCTGGAATTACTGGTACAACTGGGCGATTACGATTGCCGTCGAGCTATCCGCCGCGGCACTGATTATGAAATACTGGTTCCCGGATACTCCCGCCATTTTGTGGAGTGCCCTGTTCCTCTGCCTGATGGTTGCTCTGAATTTGTTGTCTGTCAAAAGCTACGGCGAATCCGAATACTGGTTTGCCCTAATTAAAGTCATAACGGTCATCGTCTTTATCGTGATCGGTGTCCTGATGATTTTCGGCATCATGGGCGGCGAAGCAGTCGGCTTCCAAAACTTTACCAAAGGCGACGCGCCATTCAACGGCGGATTCATGGCCCTTCTCGGTGTGTTCATGATTGCCGGGTTCTCGTTCCAGGGAACCGAGCTGGTCGGTGTAGCGGCCGGGGAGAGCGAAGACCCTGCCCGCAACATCCCGAAAGCGATCCGCCAGATTTTTTGGCGCATCTTGCTCTTCTATATTTTCGCCATCCTGATTATCGGGCTGCTCGTACCGTACGACAATCCGAATCTGATCAGCGGAGATATTACGGATATTGCCATCAGTCCGTTTACGATCGTGTTTGAAAAAGCAGGCTTTGCCTTTGCCGCCTCCGTGATGAACGCAGTGATCCTCACGTCCGTTCTGTCGGCGGGGAACTCGGGCATGTACGCATCCACCCGTATGCTGTGGACGCTGGCGAAGGAAGGCAAAGCGCCCAAATGGTTTGCCAAAGTGACACGCAATGGCGTTCCGGTCAACGCCCTCATCATGACAGCGGCCATCGGTGCCCTGGCGTTTTTGTCCTCGTTGTTTGGCGATGGCGAAGTGTACGTGTGGCTGTTGAATGCTTCCGGCATGTCCGGGTTCATCGCCTGGCTTGGAATCGCCGTCAGCCATTACCGCTTCCGCAAAGCTTATCTGGCGCAAGGACGCGATCTGCGCGATTTGCCGTACCGGGCGAAGCTGTTCCCGTTTGGTCCGATCTTCGCCTTCATCATTTGCTGCATCGTCATTATCGGCCAGAACTACTCCGCGTTCATTGGCGGAGAAATCGACTGGAACGGCGTGTTCGTCTCCTACATCGGCCTGCCGCTGTTTTTGATCGTCTGGCTCGTGTACAAATATACGAAAAAAAGCAAGCTGGTGCCGCTGAACAAAGTCGATCTCAGCATGGACGAATAAGAAAAAGCGTCGCCACAGCCCAACAGATTCCCTCCCTCGCAGGGAATCTGTTTTTGTTTACGAAAAATTTATTTCCTCTTCCGTTTCATATTGACGAATATATGTGGGAACTATATAATGTTCATGAAATTCGATAATGATAATCGTTATCATTACAATTTCTTACATTTTATAGGAGGTAATACCATGAAATCCAGATTGTCCAAACACCTTTCTACTACCACCCTGGTCGCCGCTCTCTTGGCAGGCAATGTCCATCTGGCTCTGGCCGCTGAGCCTCTCGCAGCAGCGGAACAGACGCAAATTACTTCCTTGTCTCTTGCGCATGCCGTCGAAAAAGCGCTGAAAAACAACGTGGATCTGGAACTGCTGCAACTCACCTACGACAACACTCGCTATGAAACACTCATGACGCTGCGGGATAAAGCACTGATCAAGAAAGAGGACATCAATACGCTGGACGAAGCCAAAAGCAAATACGAAGACACCGCCAGCGCGCAAAAAAATCTGCTGATGGACGAAGCCTCGTATACCGATTTGAAAAACAGCTTGCAACTGCAAGTACAAAAAGCTTACTTTGAAGCTCAATCTCTCGCGGAAAAAATCAAGCTGCAAAAGAACAGCATGCAGCGCCAAACCTGGTCCTCCAACCGCGATGCCAAAGAAAACCTGGCTGAATTGGAGAACAGCTACAAACAGGCATTGGCCAAGCTCAATGAGCTGCTGAACGAAAAAGCGGACAAGCAATGGCTGCTGGAAACCAGCAAACTCGCCTCTGCCCCACTGGCTACACTGGAAGAAACCAAAGCTCTCGCCTTCCAAAAACGTCCGGACATGGTAAAAGCGGAAGCAGAAAGAGCCTTTGCCCAAGTAAAAGTGGACTATATCTCCGAGTACTCCGCGATCAGTACATATAAAGGAAGAATCGCACTGAACGACTTGCGCAAAGCGGAAATCTTGAAGCAACAGCTCCAGAAAAAAGTGGAGCAAGAAGTGAGCGCCAACTACGAAAATGCCGTCGCCGCGAAAAAAGCGCTGGATGAAAGCAATGCAGCCAAAGAGGAAGCATGGAAAGACTATCAAGCCGCCTTATTCGATTACGCGAACAAAAAAGTATCCTTGCATGACCTGATCGAAAAAGAAGCCGAATTGTTTGATTCCGAAATCAAAGCAGCCGATTCCCTCTATCAATACAACATCGCTGTCAGCACCTTGAATCAATCTGTCGGTTTCTAATATTTCGCGATACGAAATATCTGATCTCATTTTTCCTTTCGATTCCGATTCGCTCCGCTAGCTTCGCCAGCACTTAATCAAGGCCCCGCGCCTTCTTAAATATAGAGCAAGAACAAAAAAAGCAGACGTCGTCCCCCTGGGGACCGTCCGCTTTTTTTGTTGGTTACGACAATCGTCCCATCAAGCGCTCCATCCGCTCCAGCGCCTTTTTCAGCTGCTCCATGGATGTCGCATACGAGCAGCGAATATGTCCTTGCCCGCTCTCGCCGAACACATCTCCTGGCACCACTGCCACTTTTTCTTCCATCAGCAGCTTTTCCGCAAACGCAGCCGAGCTCAGTCCTGTGGCAGCCACAGAAGGGAAGGCGTAGAAGGCTCCATCCGGCTCGTGGCACGTCAGTCCGATCTGGCGGAAGCCGTCGACCACGTAGTTGCGGCGCTGACGGTAGCTCTCGACCATCCGTTCCATATCGTCGCGGCCATGGCGCAAAGCTTCGAGGGCAGCCATCTGGGCCATCGTCGGCGCACACAGCATCGTGTACTGATGAATTTTCAACATGCCCGCCAAGAGGTCAGGCATTGCACACACATACCCGAGGCGCCAGCCCGTCATGGCAAACGCCTTGGAGAAGCCGGAAATCAGAATCGTCCGCTCCTTCATGCCCGGCAGAGCTGCGATGCTGTCGTGCATGCGCCCGTAAGTCAGCTCGGCGTAAATCTCGTCGGAGATCACCAAGAGGTCGTGCTTTTCGATGATCGGCAACAGCGTTTTCCATTCGTCTGCCGTCATCGTGCCTCCTGTCGGGTTGTTCGGATAACAGAAGATAATCGCTTTCGTGCGCGCGGAGATATTGGACTCCAGCTCCTGTGCCGTCAGCTTGAACTGATTTTCCATCGTCGTTTTCAAAAACTTCGGCACGCCGCCTGCCAGGCGAATCACCGGCTCGTAGGAGACGTAGCACGGCTCTACCACCAGCACCTCGTCGCCCGGATCGAGGATGGCCCGCAGCGCGATGTCAATCGCTTCGCTGGCCCCGACGGTCACGAGAATCTCTGTCTCGGGATGATAGCTGACCGAAAAGCGCTCCTCCAAATAGTTGTGAATCTCCACGCGCAGCGGCAGCATCCCTGCGTTGGAGGTGTACGCGGTGTGTCCGCGCTCCAGGGAGGAAATCGAAGCCTCGCGCATGCGCCAGGGCGTCACGAAATCCGGCTCCCCTACCCCCAGGGAAATGACCCCTTCCATCGACGCCGCCAGGTCGAAAAAGCGGCGGATGCCCGATGGCTTCAAGGATGCGACTGTAGAAGACAAACGATTTTTTTTGACTGTCAGTTGTGTACTCACGGCGTAACCACCATCCTGCGATCTTCGTCACGATCTTCCAGCTCAATGCCGTCGTGCTTGTAGCGTTTCAAAATAAAGTGCGTGGCTGTCGAGACAACAGAGTCGAGCGTCGCCAGCTTTTGCGAGACGAAGGTCGCGACCTCCTTCATCGTCTTTCCTTCCAGAATGATCGACAAATCATAGCTGGCACCGGACATCAGGTAGACGGCCTTCACTTCCGGGAAGCGGCATATGCGCTGGGCCACCTCGTCAAAGCCGACGTCGCGCTTGGGCGTCACCTTGACGTCGATCATGGCGTTGACGTACGGATGATCCTCCACGCGCTCCCAGTTGACCAGCGCCGGATATTTCACGATCACCTTCTCGGCTTCCAGCTCCGCAATCGCTTGCTCGATTGCCTCTGTCGGCTCCGCCAGCATTTTGCCGATCTGCTCGGCACTCATACGGCTGTCCTCTTCCAATAGGTGCAACAGCTCTCTTTGCTTCAAGCGATCCATTTCCCTACCACTCCTGTTCGTTTTCGTATGGGCAAAAATCAAAAAGCCCCAGCAACCCTACTCATGAAATCATGAATCGGATTGCTGAGGCGAAGGTATCGCGGTACCACTCAGCTTTTTTGCCTTTCTCGCAAAAGGCAAACTCATGCAGTCTTGTCAAAAAGACATGCGCCCCGTAACGTGGGGAAAATCCGCTGCTTTCTACTTGGCTTTCAAAAGCAGAGCTCCAAGGTGGCTTTCAAAAAGAGTTCGCGGCCGCCCTCCCAGCAAGCAGGCAGCTCTCTGGACGTCAAATCCCTTTTTTACTTTCCTTTTCACAGCTATGTATCCATTTGGATTGTTGGGTGTTTAGGTGAATGACTCAGATTATAAAAAGGTTTTCGGCCGTTGTCAACGGCAACTTGTTGAATGAACGGATACAGGGCGGAGAGCATAAGGAAAACCGCCTGCGAGCAGCGTTTCCATTGTACAATGACATCGTTGATACCGTATCATAGTAGGAAACAACCTGTCTACTCCACGGCTATTCCCATTCTCCCGCCAAGCTGTATCGTTTTACCGACTATCCCCCGACTGCCATGATTTATGAAAAGCACGGCCACACTCACTTCAGGAGGTTGTTTCCATGAAAGCCTTGATTGTGATCGACTATACGAATGACTTTGTCGCGACAGACGGAGCGCTGACCTGCAGAGAGCCGGGGCAGGTGATCGAAGAACGCATCGGAGAATTGATCCGCGATTTTCTTGCAGAAGGCGATTTTGTCGTGATGGCGGTAGACGCCCACAAGGAGCAGGACCCCTACCACCCGGAAACCGGCCTGTATCCCCCGCACAACATCATCGGCACCGCTGGCCGAAATCTGTACGGCAGCATTCAGGACATTTACGAGGAATTTGAAGACACGATCTACTGGATGGACAAAACGCGCTACAGCGCATTCCAGGGGACGGATCTCGCGCTGCAGCTGCGCTCGCGCGGCATTTCCGAGATCCATCTTGCTGGCGTCTGCACCGACATTTGCGTCCTGCACACGGCCATCGAGGGCTTTTATCACGGATTCCGCGTCGTCATTCACGAGGATGCCGTCGCCAGCTTCAATCCGGTCGGACACGAGTGGGCTTTGGGACATTTTCAAAACCAGTTGGGCCTGTCTGTCGTCAAAAAATAAGGGCTGGCAAGCGCCGCAAGCCAGATACACGGGAGGTACGATCATGCGCCTCGGCATATACGGAAGCAGCTTCGACCCCATCACTTACAGCCACCTGTTCACGGCGGCAACCGTCGCTCATCGCAGACGTCTGGACAAAGTCATCTTCGTCCCCTGCTCGTCCAAGCGCCACGACAAAAAAATGCAGACGGAGGATGTCCACCGCCTGCACATGCTGAAGCTGGCGCTGGCGACGTGCCAGCACAAGACGAACAAATTCGGGGAGCCGCTGTTTGAAATCTCCACGGTGGAGATGGACGCGCTGCCCGGCGAAACCTACACGTACGACACGATGGTTCACCTGCAAAAAAAGTACCCGGAGGATGAGCTGTTTTTCATCATGGGCTCGGATTTGCTCGTCGGGCTGTCGAACTGGGGAAATGCCGAAAAACTGGTGTCCCGCTTCCGCTTCATCGTCATGACGCGGGAAGGGTATCCGACAGCCGACCTGATCGCCGATGACCCCTTGCTGCGCAATCACGACGAGCATTTTCTAATCATGAGCAAAGGCATCAACATGGGCATCAGCTCGACGTACATCCGCGATGAGATCCGCAAAGGCGGCGATCCCAGCTTCCTTTTGCCGGATGCGTGCCTGGCGTACATCTATGAGCAGGGCATTTACCGCGAACAGCGCGTTTGACTTTTCGATGCTCGCCACCAAAGCCGGGTGTCTTCCCCGGCTTTTTCGCTGCGCGTTTTACGGATGGGTGTCACCGCATGGCGTCACATTCGTGCGCAAGTAACGGTCAAAGTCATCGGCAGTCAACGGACGGCTGAACAGATACCCCTGCCCGAGAGCGCAGCCGTTTTCCTGCAAGGCCGTCACCTGATCGTCCAATTCGATGCCTTCTGCAATCACGTTCATGTTCAAGCTTTGCGCAACCGTCACGATCGCTTTGACGATTGCCTGACTTTCCTGATTATGGTGAATATCGCGGATAAACGACGCGTCGATCTTGATCGTGTCTGCCGGCAAGCTTTTGATATAGCTAAACGAGCTGTAGCCTGTCCCAAAGTCATCAATGGAGACATGGATGCCGATGTCGCGGATTTGCTGCAAGACTGCCGTGGCTTCTTCCAGCTTCACGAAAATGCTCTCCGTCATTTCCAGCTCCAGCCACTCCGCAGACAGTCCGGTTTCCTGCAAAATATGTGTCAGCCGATCCACGAGGTCTTGCTGATCAAGCTGCCTCCCGGACAGATTGACGGATACCGTCAGCGGGTAGCCCTGGTCGTGCCACCGTTTATTTTGCCAGCACGCCTGGCGGAGAATCCAATCCCCCAGGCTGAGAATCATCCCCGTCTCTTCGGCGATCGGAATGAACCGATTCGGCGAAATCACGCCCAGCTCCGGATGAACCCAGCGGACGAGCGCCTCCATCCCGGTCAGCACGCCTGTCCCCATGTCGACTTTCGGCTGGTAGTATATGTGAAACTGCTCCAGCTCAATCGCTTTACGCAACTCATTTTCCATCAGGATGCGCTCCAGCGACTTCGCTTCCATCGTCGGCTCGAAAAATTTGTACCCGTTTTTGCCGTGCGACTTGACCGTATACAGCGCGGTATCGGCCCGCTTGAGCAAATCATCGGCACTGTCTCCGTCCTGCGGGAACAACGCGATCCCGATGCTGCACGACATGTTGAAGGCATGGCCGTGAAGCTCAAACGGCCTTTGCAGCGCATTCATGATCTGATCGGCCACTGCCGCCGCTTCCTCCCGAGCGGTCAGCTGACTGAGCAACACGGTAAACTCGTCCCCGCCCAGCCTCGCCACGACATCGCCCGGTCTGAGACATTCCCGCAAGCGGTTCGATGCTTCCACTAGCAGCAAATCTCCTACCTCATGCCCAAAGGAATCGTTGACGTCCTTGAAGCGGTCCAGATCGAGAAACAGGACGGCCAGATGGAAGCGGAACCGTTTGGCCTGCAAGATTTCCCTGCTCACATGTTGCACGAACAGGCGGCGATTCGGCAAGTCCGTCAGGGCGTCGTGATAGGCCAGATGGTGGATCAATTCCTCCGACCGCTTCCGCTCGGTGATGTCGCGCGTGACGAGCAAAAGCTGGCTTACGTTCCCCTGTTCATCCAGGATCGGATTGATTTTGCTCTCGGTCCAGATCGTATCCGCCTTGTGCGTCTGGATGCGGCATTCCACGGTGTACTCTTTTCGCGTAGCGTACGTATGCTGAATCGCATAGGCCATGATGTCCCTGTCTCTTTCCACAATCCATTCGAACAGGTTGCGAAAGCCCTCCTGCGGCATGTCATGGGCAAACACCGCCTTGTGCGCCGGAGACAGGTACAAAAAATCGCCCTCGGCATTGATCATGCTGATGATGTCCGATGTATTTTCCGCGATGATCCGGTACAGCGCCTCGCTTTTTCTGACTTCTTCTTCCATCTGTTTGCGCGCCGTGATGTCGTGGCGAATGGACACGTACTGATAGATTTTCCCTGCTGGATTCACGAAGGGCACAATCGTCGTGTCCACCCAGTACAGACTTCCGTCTTTCGCCCGATTGCGGATTTCGCCCCGCCATACATTCCCCGAGCCGATACATTTCCACATCTGCCGGAAAAACGACTTGGGATGATAGCCGGAGTTGAGCAGCCGATGGTCCTGCCCAAGCAGCTCGCTGCGGCTGTATTTGGACATCTTGCAAAATTGCTCGTTCGCCCGCAGGATGATCCCGCGGTGGTCGGTAATCGCGAGAATCGTCGACTGATCGAGCGCATACTTGACGTCAGCCAGCTCCTGCAAGACGGCCTTTAGTTCCCCGTCCTTTTCCTGTAGCAATTCTTCCCACTGTTCCGGGGTCAACGCTTCCATCCATGGGTTGCTCATCCGCTATCCCCCCTTTGCCCTCATACGGCAGGCACGATGCCGCTAGTTTTCATCCAAACGATCCTCCCTCCAAG
This sequence comes from Brevibacillus sp. SAFN-007a, assembly GCF_051967035.1. Classification (NCBI taxonomy): domain Bacteria; kingdom Bacillati; phylum Bacillota; class Bacilli; order Caryophanales; family Paenibacillaceae; genus Brevibacillus; species Brevibacillus sp. SAFN-007a. The sequence continues at coordinate 21,112 of NZ_JBQCKK010000029.1, forward strand.
GATCAAGGATCGCGATAGATCACGACGAGTTTGCTTCATTTTACCATGTCTTGTCCAAAGAGTAATCCGCGCGCATGGGCCAGAAGCGACTTTTTTGAAAAAACTTTCTGGCAAAGTATCAGGTCCGCAGAGGGATTCGACGGGAGGCTTGTCCTATTGTCCCTTCCACAGCTAGAGCGGCTGTCTGGCAAAAAACTATCTCCCTTTTCGCCGTTGCGCCTGTCGGGACCGCTTTTTTCGTAGGCGCCTCCCGATGGCTCCCCCGAGGCCGCATGTGTTCGTCTCGCTTTGCTGATTGATGACGTTCACGACATTCCCGCTGTTTCCGCCGCCTGAACCGGAAAAGGATTTGCTGACGCTTTTCGGAGAGGCGTTGGCCGTATCGCCGAAATGAACAGTACCCGAGTTGCTCGCGATGTGCACGTTTCCCACAAATGTCGGCACGACTCTCCCTCCTGCTCCCGTAGGTTTTGGACTACTTATACAGTATGTACGGCCACTCGCGCCTGATTGGACGATGGTTGATGGTGCCCCAAAAAAGTCTAACATGTTGACATATCGGAATATCGCGATATAATGAACCACATGGAACCTATTGAAATCTTCAAAGCGCTGTCCAATGAATCCAGGTTGCAAATTTTGCAATGGCTGAAGGAGCCTGACCGTCATTTTATCCCCCACGAAGGGATTGATATGAACAAGATAGGGGTATGTGTAAGTCAAATCACAGATAAATTGAAAATGACGCAATCGACTGCTTCCCAATACCTCGCCATATTGTTGAGAGCTGGTCTGATTCGGGCAGAACGAATCGGAAAGTACACGTACTACAAAAGAAACGAGGAGGCCATTGCAAAAATCGCCGACATTCTCAAAAATGAACTATGATCGCGAACGGAATGATGAGAGAGCAGGCAAGGGGCAAGGGCATCCCTGCGTAAAAATAAGCATCTCCAGATGTTTATTTTTACTGCATATGAATCGACATATTGCGATTTGTATATTTTTACGTTTAACAAATCTACATTTCGCGATATGTAAATATAATAAACAGGTAAGGAGTGCATGCTATGTCTAGCACGTGGAAAATTTATTTGTTAGCCATTGTCAGCTTTTTGGTCGGAACCTCCGAGTACATCATTTCCGGCATTTTGGATCATATTGCCCTGACGCTCGGGATCACCCTGGCTGCCGCCGGGCAATTCATTACGATTTTCTCCCTTGTGTATGCGATTTTCACCCCTATCCTCATGGCGTTGACAGCCACTATCGGTAGACGCTCCTTACTGATCTATTCCCTCGGTCTGTTTGTGGCAGGCAATCTCCTGGCGTTTGCCCTGCCTGGCTATGGATGGATGATTGTCTCTCGGATCATGATGGCCATGGGCGCAGGTGTCGTCGTTGTGACCGCCTTGACCGTCGCAGCCAAACTGGCCCCCGAAGGCAAACAGGGGAGTGCACTCGCAACGGTCGTCATGGGATTTACCGCCTCTCTCATTATCGGGGTTCCGCTTGGAAGAATGACCACAGAGGCATTTGGCTGGAAATCCGTTTTTGGTGGAATCGCCTTGTTGGGACTTCTTGCCATGCTCGTTTTGGCCTTTGCGCTTCCCGCTACAGAGGGAGAGAAGCCCGTCCCTTTGTCCAAACAGATTTCTCTATTTCGGAATCGAAAAATCGCCATGGGACTGTCGATTACGTTTTTCTGGCTGGGCGGATACTCCATCGCGTATACGTACCTCTCGCCGTACCTCCTGACGGTTTCAGGGATCAGCGACAAGTGGCTGAGTGGCGTTTTGCTTCTATTCGGGGTAGCCAGTTTGGCAGGGTCAAAGTTCGGGGGGTATAGCACGGATCGGTGGGGAGTGCCCGTTACGCTGATGGGGGGAATGGCCTTACATATCCTCATGCTGCTGCTCTTGTCCGTCGTTACCCACTCTTCTCTCGGCGTGTTGGCCATCCTCGTCTTGTGGTCGTTTGCAGCATGGTCTACAGGCCCGACGCAGCAATATCATTTGGCTACAATCGAACCCGCCTTGTCGGGGATATTGCTCGGCATCAATCAGTCGATGATGCAGCTGTCCATGGCTGTAGGCGCAGGCGTCGGAGGCATTTTGGTAGAGAAGGTATCGCTCACTTCGATTACCTGGATCGGGGCAGTGGGAGTGGCTATCGCGATCGTTGTTTCTCTGGCAGCATTCCGTACAACCTCCCGACAAAAACGAGCGAATGTACACGAAAATCGACCAGGCATGCAGATGAAATAGGCTTCCTTCAGCCCTTGCACAGCACATCGACCATTCCTTGCACAAGCACAAGAAAGATTTCAACAGACCATAGCCCGTCCGCTGGCTGCTGGCCTGGTTCCCGATACGGGAAGGCCGCCTGACCCACTCGCTGCGTTTTTCGGTTGCTCGCCAGCGAGCCGTTCCTCTGGTCAGGCGGCCTTTCTTTTTTTCCGTCGCGCGGCTTACCCGGCCGGCGCCTGAAAAGTCCGGACAGCGGAGCCGTCGAGGATGAGCGCCGATACGCACAGGAACGCCGCCATCTCCTTGTTCGTCTCAAGAAAACGTAGAAAACGGCTTGCCCGCTCCTTTGCTCCGCTGATTGTACAATAAGGCCGCACCCGCCCGGAACAATCCGTATCCGCCCAGACCGCCCAGCACGTTGAGCAGCAGATCGTCTACATCGAAGCTGCCCAATGCAAGCAAAAACTGCAAAAATTCCACCGTCAGACTGGCGAACAGCGCAGTGAAAAACACACGGTGAACATTTTGAAATGCCGCGAACAGCAGCGGCAGCAGCAGCCCGAGCGGCATAAACAGCACGATATTCCCCAAGAGGTTGTACGCGATTGTATACGCGTTGTAATGCTCATAGTGGAATACGTAGTCAAACAGCGTGCGCAGCGGCTTCGTGTTCTGAAAAATTTGCGCATATTCCGCGGCGCCATACCGCAGCATCCGCTCTTTCCATTCGAGTGTGAACGTTCTGCGGTGCCACCTGTCCGGAGAGAGCAAAAGCAAATAGCCGCAAGCCGCTACATACAAGCCAAACAAAGCCAGCACCCATTTTCGCACGTACTTGTCGAGGAGCGGCATGGACACGGACAGTTGCCTGCTCAGCTCATCCGCAGGCCCAAAGCGCCGGATGGCGAGCGCAACGGCCTCCTGCTCCGCGTAGCCCTCCTCCATCAGTTCCTGTTTCATGTTCGTCACATGGTCGAGCAGTTCATCCTTCACGTCCTGCTTTTCCCGCCTGGAGCAAGGCAAGCCATGGACGACTTGGTCGACGTATTCTTCCAGCTTCACGATCGTCCTCTACTCCCTTCCCTCGTTGCAGAGCGCAACCAGCCTCGTCAAACTCTGCCAGTCTCTCATCTTGTCGGCCAGGAGCTTTTGCCCCTCCCGGGTGATGCGGTAATATTTGCGGCGACCGCCTTCCTTCGCCTCTCCCCAGTACGATTCCACAGCCTTCTGGGTCTCCAGCCGCTTCAAAGCCGGGTACAGCGTCCCTTCCCCGATTTCATACACGTCATCGCTTTTCTCCCGGATCTTTTTCGCCAGCTCATAGCCGTACTGGTCCTTTTGCGCAATCAGCGAGAGCAGCAGCAGATCAATGCTGCCTTTCAACAACTCCTTATTCACAGTACCAACTCCTTCGCAAGCATGAAAAGAGCGTAGCACATCATACATCGTAATACAAGGTACTAAAAAAAGAAAAGGACACAACAAATTTTTGACTCCATGCCATGATTGACAAGGGCAAAACAGGTCAGATAGATTATTTCCGACAAGGTTTTTCATTGCTTGCCCCCCTTTCGAGCCTCGCTCGGAAGGCGGTTCTCTTGGCTCCTTTTAGCCGTCTGCTATTTGGCTATCCCGTCTACTCGTTTGTGAGTAAAAGAAAAGCCTTGGAGAAATCGAAGACAGAAAAGGAGTTTGCCGCGACGTGAGATCTTTTTTTCGCCTGTGGTTTTCGCGTAAAAACAAGACCGAAGAAGAGCCCAAGTACAAGCAGCTCGATTCCGCTCTCATCAAAGCCGCCCGCTACGATCTGGAGTCGCAACACCTTTACATCCGGTTTCACGACGGCCGCGAATTTGTCTACTGCAAGGTCTCCCCATACGCCTACAACGCCTTCCTGAATGCCGACTCCTTCAGCGAGCATTTTCACTCGTTTATCAGCCAACGCTACTTGCACTACCAGGTCATGTAGCCAAACCGCAGACCGGACACGCAACAGCCCTCCGGCATCAAACCGGAGGGCTCCTTTGCTATTTCAGCGCCCGCTGCAAGAAGGCTCGCGTGCGCTCGTATTTTGCTTTCGTAAACAACTCTTCCGGCGTTCCCGACTCGACGAATTCCCCGTTGTCCATAAACATAATCCGGCTCGCCACTTCTCTGGCAAAGCCCATCTCATGCGTGACCACCACCATCGTCATATGCTCCGAGGCAAGCTGCTTGATGACCTGGAGCACTTCGCCCGTCAGTTCGGGATCGAGGGCAGACGTCGGTTCGTCGAACAGTAAAATTTCCGGGTTCATCATGAGCGCTCTGGCAATCGCCACGCGCTGCTTTTGACCGCCTGACAGCTTGGCGGGATAGACGTTCGCCTTGTCTGCCAGCCCGACTTTCTCCAGCAGTTCCCCGCTCCGCGCGCGAATGACGTTTTCCGGCTCGCCCTTGACCACCTGCGGCGCAATCTCCAGATTTTCGCGCACGGTCAGATGCGGAAACAGGTTGAAGTGCTGAAACACCATCCCCATCTTCGCCGTGATCCGCTTGATCTCCTGGCCGGAGCTGTAGACGCCGTCCTTCACCAAAAAGTCATCCCCAACGCGGATACTTCCGCCATTTACCTGCTCCAGATAGACCAGGCTGCGCAGCATCGTGCTTTTTCCTGAACCGGACGGGCCGATCACCGCGACCACATCATTCTTGTTAATCTCAAACGAGACATTTTTCAAGACTTCCAGCTCGCCAAACGATTTTTTCAGATTGCTTACTTGAATGATCGCCATTTCACGCCCGTCCTTTATTCGAATTTGAATCTTCTTTCCAGCCATCTAAAGAACAACGTCAACACGAGAGTCATCAGCAAGTAGATGACGCCCGCGATAAAAAAGGGAACGATCGTAAAATCGCGGTTGACAGCCGTTTGCGCAAAATGCAAAAGCTCCGGCACCGCAACAGCATAGAGCAGCGCCGTGTCCTTGACCAGCGTGATCGATTCGTTCGCGACGGCGGGCAGCGCTACGCGAAACATTTGCGGCAGGATGATCTTGGTCGTCGTCTGCCATTTGTTGAAGCCGAGTACCTGCGCCGCCTCGTACTGGCCTTTGTCGATGGACAACAGCCCGCCCCGGAAAATTTCCGCAAAGTAAGCCGCGTAGTTCAACACAAAGCCGACGCAGGCGGCGACAAAGCGATCCATCACCAAATATTCGCCGATCCCCGGCAACAGCGGGAGACCGAAGCAGATAAACAAGAGCTGCAAAAGCAGCGGGGTCCCGCGCATCACGTACACGTACGAGTGCGCCAGCCACGCCAGCGGCTTCACACTGCTTTTGGCCAACAAGGTAATGAGAAAGCCCAAAGGGATCGACAGCGCAATGACGATCAAAAATAAAAGAATCGTCATCTGCGCTCCTTCCAGCATCGGTTTTGTAATCGAAAGGATGTAATCTGCGCTCATATTCCATGCTCCTATTTGGATAAGGTAGGCGTTGGCTTTCCCGATGGGAGCCTGGCCTTGTTCTTTCGTCGTGACATAAGCGTGGCTTCGCCCTTCTCTCTGGCGAAGCCATCGTTTCTGTCCTTATTTCAATACGCGATCCTCGCCAAACCATTTTTCCGAGATTTTCGCGGCGGTTCCATCCTGGTTGAGAGCGTCAAGCGCTTTTTGCAGCTCGTTCAACAGCGCTTCGTTGCCTTTTTTCACTCCTACGCCATACTCTTCAGGCGACAGCGATTCGTCCAACTTTTTGAACGTTCCCTTCTCCTTGGTCATGTAGTAATCCGCCACGACCTGGTCAATCACCACGGCATCGACGCGACCGATTTTCAAATCGGAGAGTGCCAGTACGTTGTCCGGGTACTCGGTGATCGACTTGACCTGCTGCTTCAAATCGCTTGCGTTCAGCGCATCCGCGGCCGAGGACAGCTTTTGCAGCCCGACCACCTTGCCCGACAAATCCGCGAGCTTCGTCATCTCCGAGTTGGCCAGGGTCACCACGACCTGCGCATTTTTCAGATACGGCTTCGTGAACAGCACTTTTTCTTTTCGCTCATCCGTGATCGTGTATCCGTTCCAGATCAGATCGATCCGACCGCTGTTCAATTCAGATTCCTTGGAACCCCAGTCGATTGGCTGGAATTCAACCTGCTTGCCCATCTTTTCACCGGCAGCGCGGGCGTAGTCGATATCGAAGCCGACCAGCTCGTTGTTCTCATCGCGAAAGCCCATGGGCGCAAACTTGTCGTCGATTCCGATAATCAGTTTATTGGCGTCAGCGCCTGTTTTCTCACTGGAACAACCGACTACCAATGAAAAGACGGCTCCGAAAAGCAAGGACAGAAAAGCAAATTTTTTCATCATGAGTCTCCCCCTTGTTCAGCTTGTTTCTCTTTATTTTACTCTGATAAAGTGGTAATACGTTAACAAGGTATCATGATAGCACATCCTGCGAAAAGAGTCGAGACTTTAGCAAAGAAAAGCGAACAGGAAAAGCATTCCGGGATGGGCAAACCGCTTATTTACTCCCATCCATGCCAAAAAGCCCTCTGTCTATCGAGGGCTTTTTGGGCAGGCCAGCCTCTTACGCCAGATCCCGCACTTTAATGTAAGAAACGTTTCTGACATTAATGACGATGTCATCGTATTGCAGCCACCCGTCCTTTTGGTTGGCGACCATCTGGATAATTTCTTCCGGTTCAGTTGTCTCGATCTGCACCAGCGAGCCTCCGGAAAAGTGGAATTCAATCGCTTTGGCCTGATTCATGTTCGCATCCCTCCTGTTCTTTCTAGTTATCGGACGGATGGGAAAATTTTGTTACGCCTCCCCGCAAACTAGTCCGAGTCCCCCCTGGCGATTCGCAAAAAGTCCCGGCGCAGCCTGACTCTGTTCCTATCTTCTCTCTCGTTTTTCGCTCGTATTTCTCTGCCGAAACTACCAATTCTGTACGGCCTGTTTTCGAACAATGGGTCACTTTACCCTACCAAAACTTGACAAGACCGCATCTCTTGGATTATATTTTGCATAATTCGACACTTCTATACATTTTTCGCAAACGACTGACAAAGGCAAAGTCATCGAAAGGTGGCGACGCAAAACCACGGGTCTAAAGTCTTTGACCATGACAGCCGGGTTGCCATACATCATGAACATGGTAGCAAAGATGATGGTACCTTTGGGCTGTTTCCGTATGTGGAATGGCCTTTTTTATGTTCACCTGCAAGAAAGGAGGCGCCCTTTTATCGATCAACAGTAGCCTTGTACATGAGAAAACAAAGAGAGAGAAAAATGGAGTGGAGTATGATGTACAAACTGGTTGATTCAGCAGAGTCTTTGGCACTTTTTCATCAAATCAAGGAAAGCGTCTGGGCCTCTATGGGCTTTGAAATGGAATACGCGAAAAGCGGCTCCGATCTCTACCTTTTGCTGTCCGAGGAGGACGAACCAGGCGGGACATTCGAATTCACACCGCATGAAAAATCTTCTGCTTATCTGCAAAACTTGTTTCAGGACGTTTTGACGCGGGATATGAAGGTCGTCGAAGTGGACAGTTTCGCTGTGTTGCCCAAGTTCCGCGGAAAGCTGGGACGTTGGGGAGTAGCTCTCATGATCGATTATGCCGAAAAACATGGATATACGCATGCAGTCGGTTTGGCAGATCCGGCTTTTTTTCAGTTGATTAACCGGAAATACAACGTCAGAGCAACGCAAGTGAAGGACATGGTCTTCTACAAAGGGGCGAATGCCATCCCGACCGTCTTCCACCTGCAAGAAGCCTATTTGAACAAGGACAAGCCCGAATTTGCCTGGTATCAAACGCTTTGCAAACAAATAAAAGTCGAGGTTAGCTGACATGGAACTTTTACAAAGAAGAAATAACTGGGTCGTCATTGTATTTGCGAGCATTATTACCATCGTCCAGATCGTGAATCTCATCATGGGGGTTCCGTTCTCCTTCGTTCTGACCGTGCTGGGTATTTTGTACGGCGTGCTGGCACCGTTTGCCTACCTTTCCAACCGGCCCGCCTTGCGGGACAAGATGGCCCCGTTCATGAAGTTTTTCAACTTTGCCGTCATTGGCATTTTCATGTTCGTCATCGTGGGACTGGACCCTTGGCTGGTCAATATTATGACGATCATGTTCTTCGTCGCGGTCATGGGGATTTATCAGGACAGACTGATTAACATCTTGACCATCCTTGCGGCCCTCGGGATCGTCACCTACTATTTCCTGACCAACGGCGAAGCGATTTTCTACACGTCCGATCCGGTACACCTGATGTACTACCTGCTGGCCTTCTGCTTCGTGTCTGCTACGAGCATGATGCACGCCGTTTTCAACAACAAGCTGCAACAGGAAAGCGAAGAGCAAAAACAGCAAGCAATCGCATCCAAAGAGTCGCTGCAACGCATTTTGGACCAGATCAACGAATCGCTCAGCTCTGTCCAGGAGTATCAGGAAAATCTGAACAAGGTCACGGATGGCGTGAATGTGCGCGCCGTTGAGACCGTTGCCGCCCTCCAGGAGATCATGCGCTCTTTCTCCATCCAGACAGACAACACCAATGAGCTGCGCCGCGAGATGGGCACAACCAGCCTCCAGGTAGAGGATATCACCCGCTCTGTGACAGAAATGCACGATTACGTGGAATCTACGAAGGAAGCGACCAATGAGAGCAGCAAACGCATCAACAACATCGGCAGCGACTTCGAACGCTTCATCAAGGACATCCAGGGCACGAACAAGCTGATTCAAGAACTGAACAAAGAAACGGAATCCATCGAGAAGATCATCCAAACCATTTCGGATATTTCGGCACAAACCAACCTCCTGGCGCTGAATGCGACCATCGAGGCTTCCCGGGCAGGCGAACATGGCCGAGGCTTTGCCGTCGTGGCAGACGAGGTGCGCAAGCTGGCCGAGTCTTCTAAGCTGTCCTCCGAATCGATCTCTACCCTGTTAATGACGATTCGCGAAAAAATGAAGCTCGTCTCCGACATGATCTCCGAGTCCCAGCTTTCGTTCGAGAAAAACAGCGAAGGAATTATGGAAGTGCAGGAAATGTTCACGAATGTGGACAGCTACATGCACAACTTCGCAGAGAAAACGAAAAATCTGCAAGAGTTTATCGTCAACGTCCACAGCATGATTCAGGAAGTCAACGCCAAAGTCGAAATCAACGCAGACATCACCGACAAAAACAAGGAAAGCCTGGAAGAAGTGCTCGTGCTCGTCTCTGAGCAAAAAGAGGAAATCGTCAAAGTATCCGGCGGCTTCGAAAAAATCGAGCAACAAATTCGCGGATTGCATATGTAAGCAAAACCGGACCATGCACCAAAAACTGCCCCCTCAGTACAGGGGGCAGTTTTTTTTTGCATAGCATGTCCCGCTCGTATGGCTTATAATACACATGGAATTTTACCCGTTCTCTTCTTCTCTTCACCCATGAATCGAACCAACACAAAGAGAGGCCTAAGCCCTATGCCTGTTTTTCATCGTTTTTCAACGAGCCAGGGGAACAAGATTGGTCTGACTACCCTTTTGACGGGCCTGGTGTCTTTATCCATTCTGTTGACGCTGACGATTCTTCTCGTAGCCTCGTATCAATCCAAAAAGAATTCGTTACTGGATACGACGCTCGCTCTCAACTATGCGAGCGCAAACAAAATGAGCCAAATGATCGACTCCTTGTTCCTATCCATGCGCAGCAGTCTGCGCTATTCCGCCACCGTTCTCGTCGACCATCCTTCCCTGACGCAAGAAGAAGCCAATGAACATCTGGAGATGCTGCGCAGGAGCGGTAATTACTTCAATTCGCTGACCGTCGTAGATGAACACGGAGTCATTCGGAGCGTATCTCCGTCATCCATCGGCACCGTGGGGCAACAGCTCACTACCAAGGAAGCACGCTATGCACTGGCGTTGAGAAAGCCCTACATCTCCTCGCCCTACATCTCCGCCCGGTATAAGCGCCTCTTGGTGTTCATGAGCGAACCGATTTATGACAAAGACGGACGCTATCGCGGATTCGTCGGGGGCACGATCTATTTGCAGAATGACAACATTTTGAACATGCTGATCGGCAACCCGAAGACAGACACCATTAGCTCTTCTTACTCGATCGTCAGCTCGAACGGACAGTTGCTGTTCCATGCGGACAACCAGCAGATCGGCAAGGATATCCGGTCCAATCCCGTCGTCAAAAAGCTGCTGGCAGGCCACAACGGCTATGACCAAATGCTGAGCATCAACGGCGAACGACTGCTGGCCGGGTATGCGCGGGTTCCCGCAAACGGCTGGGGGGTCATCGTCACTTCCCCCATGGAATGGGTATACAACGAGTTGCACAGCCAGGTGAGGATGATGCTTTTGTATTTGCTGCCGCCATCTCTTCTCCTGCTCTTGATCGTGATTCAACTGGCCCACAAGCTGGCCAAGCCTTTTGTCCGACTCGCCGCGCTCATGAGCAAGCTGGACTCGGAAACCGTCGAGCTTCCCCCGGACAAGCCCCATTGGAACCGGGAAGCCGATCTATTGACCAAAGCCTTCCGAACAGCCGCCAGAAACATAAAGGAGAAAACCGACCGCCTGACCCACGAGGCGACCACCGACGGACTCACAGGGCTTGCGAACCGACGTTCCATCGAAGACGTCCTGCACGCCTGGACCAAAGAAAACAAGCCTTTTTCCGTCCTGCTGCTGGACATCGATCATTTTAAGCATGTAAACGACACCTTCGGCCATCCGGTCGGGGATGAAGTCTTGAAGCTGTTTGCGAAAATCATGAAAGGCGCCGTGCGAAAAGGCGATATTTGCGGCCGTTTTGGCGGGGAAGAATTCATCGTCTTGCTCGACCGCGCGTCCAGCCTGGAAGCCTTTGCGGTAGCGGAACAAATCCGGCTCCAGATGGAAACGAACGCGAATTCGACCGGTCAAGCCATCACCGTATCCGTCGGCATCGTCGAAAGCCCGCTTCATGGCGATTCCGCTACTCTGCTCATCGAACTGGCCGACCAGGCTTTGTATCAGGCAAAAGAGTCCGGGAGGAACAAGGTGGTGGTTGCGTCGCGATAGAACGGTTGAGAGCAGTCAGAGGGGCCGCCATGCTTTCCCACTGTCAAACGAACGGCATCAGCTTCTCTCTTGAAACAAGAAGAAGACGATGACGATGGCTGCCAGTAAATTGGGCAACCCGATTAGCGCCATGTTCCTTGCCCATTTTACTCGGATTTGTCGATCTTCTCTTGTTTCTATCGCATGGTTGGCTCTCATCCGATCTCCGCTTACGAATGAACCCGTAAAAATCGCTGACAATAGAATACAGAGGACGCCTGCGCTTCCGGACAGCTTCACTGTCCATCCGAAATCGTTTGTGACGAGAGAAAGGAACAGGGACATAACCAAGATGGAAAAACCGATTCGTAGCGAGCGTTTCATCGGGGCATCCCTCCCTTGCTTAGAGGAAATCGTGGCGGATAAATGATTTTCCACATTTTATGATAAAAACTTACCATGTAAGCCTCTTCCTTACCAGGTTCTATTAGTCATAACCACCGGCTTAGCCGGTGGCTTCCATTAGCCCTATAAGGGCATGTTACAAGCAAGCGCCTCAAAGGCGC
>NZ_JBQCKK010000030.1:0-27657 GCF_051967035.1 Brevibacillus sp. SAFN-007a
TAGGGAATTCAGGGCTACAGCCGCCTAATAATACAGCCTCAATTAATATCTGTCTACTTGACAGGGGTCAGACCAAAGGGAAGGCTCTCTTTTTTGCTGTGCCGAAAAGGAACCGCCGAATTTGTACATTCGGGCGGATTTAGGCTTCACCTCTGTCTTTTTTTAATAATTCCTCTAGCAACTTTATGATTTTGTCGTTCTGTTTGACTATGCTCCTTACATTAAACGCAGCAGCTAACAGCAGAGCCACTAGGACAGGCATGTAGAAAACTTGCAAAATCATCATGATCTTCACCTCGATACGTAGGATATCGGGTAGATGCGAAACGAGCAATCCATCAAAAGAACGGATTGCTCGTTTTTTCCAGATTTTCTTCGAAGAGGAAGGTGCAGAAGGGTCCATACGGTTATTCGATACCCTTGCCATCAGGCGCGGGCACGCTCCCTCTTGTCCTGCAAAAGAGGCGTCACCCGCATATAGGTGAACACGCGCCACACCCATTCCAGCGGCCCCATGCGGAAGACGGACAGCCACAGCCTGCTGCACCCCATTTGCAGCGCGTAAATGCCGAGGCAAATGAGCGTAGCCTGCCAGTAGCTGAGCGTGCCGTACCAGCCCAACCAGTAGCCGCCAGCCAAAATCAGCGCGGTCTGGCCCACGTAGTTCGTCAGTGCCATTCGCCCGTAGCTGGTCAGCGGAGCCAGCGCTTTTTGCACGCTCTTGTGCTGCAAAAGCCGGATCAGCGTCGTGACGTAAAACGCCGACATGACAAAGCCTGTCGAGGTCAATGCGATCGTGTAATGCGTAAGTTCCAGCAACTGCTGCTCCGTGATTTCGTCCACGACGACTGTCAGGGGCGACAGGAACGGATCGGACGGCAGTAAACGATACTGGGCGTACAAGCCGAGCAGCATGAGCGCAAAGCTGATTCCTTGCACCGTTTTGATTGCGGGCAGGAAGCGGGGAATATCCTGAAACACCCCGAATTGCCCGACAGACAGACCGAGAATGAACAGCGGCAGCACGAGAAACGGCTTCAACCCCGTGGCGCAAACGAGGAAGGACAGAAGCAGGCCGATAGCCAGATTGGATTTGGCCGAAAGCCGGGCAAAAGGCATCAGCATAAAACCGAAGATGGCGTAAACAAACAAGGCTTCTCCCGGATGAAACATCTTGTGCACGAAGCCGAAGGCCAAAAGCACGAGCAGCCGGCGAACGAACAGGGCGGCACCGCTCGCGCCTTGTTCGTTTGCCCGCGTGACAAACAGATGGAAGCCTACGCCGAACAAAAAGGAGAAAATCACGAAAAAGCGCGATTCGACCGCAAAATGGAAAAACTGAAACAACCAGGCGTCGACGCTGCCGGGAACGGGAGTCTGTACAGCGAGGAGCGGCAAGATGTTGACCAGGACAATGCCGAGCAGAGCGAATCCGCGCAAGGTGTCCAGTGTGTGGATTCGGTGGTTTCCGATGGGAGCAAGAGCTTGCAAGCCGATCACTTCCTTTTGAAATGGGATGGATGTCCGGACAAACCAGACGCCCCTTCCTCCTATCGTACAAGGAGGGACGAGGAAAGGGAATGGCTTTGGCCCTTGTAAAATCGCCAGAGCGGCGGCGCCTCTTCCCGCAACGAACGGGCCGGATGCGTCGTCTATTTGTATAAATGGGAAAAAGAGGGTGCGAAGGATGAAGCCGATAGCGCGGGGAAGGTGGAGGCTTGCGGCGGGAATTGCCTATTACCGGGGAAAAAGATGGGGCCAGTGGCTGCTGGGACGAAAAAATTTTGCCCGCGAGAAAAAGCGCGAGTTGCTTTCGCATGTGCATGCTTCCCACCAGACGGTCTTGCTGCGACGATTGCACAATGTCGAGATGTGGATGCAGCACAACAAAATCGTCAATTTGCGTCTGGCGGCAGCACGCCTGGACAAAGTCGTGCTGCGGCCGGGCGAAACCTTTTCCTACTGGAAGCTGATTGGCAAGCCGACAAAAAGAAAAGGCTACGTGGAAGGGATGCTGCTTTCCAACGGGCGCGTGACTGCCGGGATTGGCGGCGGGCTGTGCCAGCTTTCGAATTTGCTGTACTGGATGACGCTGCATACATCCTTGACCGTTACCGAGCGCCACCGCCACAGCTACGATGTTTTTCCCGACGCCAACCGGACGCAGCCGTTCGGAAGCGGTGCCACCTGCTTTTATAACTACCTTGACTTGCAGATCGAAAATCGGACGATGCAAACGTTCCAGCTCCACGTTTATGTGACCGACACGCACCTGGTGGGAGAGTGGCGCTCCGACATGCCCCCGACACGAACGTATGAGGTAATGGAAAAGGAACACGCCATCACCCCGTCGATCTGGGGCGGCTACGAACGGAGCAACCAGCTGTACCGCAATGTGTACGCACAGGACGGGACCTGGCTGGAGCAGGAGTGGCTGACGGAAAATCGCGCCTATATGATGTACGAGCCGCTTTTGCCAGAAGGATGATCGCTCGCGATCGCTTTACGAACGAACTGGAACTCAGGTGCGATCTGTGCGAAAATAAGAACATATGCACTCGTCTAGGGGAACGTGGAAAGGTGGATTTATACATATGTCTTTGGCAGAACGAATTACAGCAGGCTTGAACCCGCAGCAGCGGGAAGCCGTCCTTACGACAGAAGGCCCTGTCCTGATTATGGCCGGTGCGGGCAGCGGCAAGACCAAGGTGCTGACACAGCGCATTGCGTACCTCATCAGCGTGAAGCAGGTGGCGCCGTGGAGCATTCTGGCCATCACCTTCACCAACAAGGCGGCGCGGGAGATGCAAAACCGCGTGTCGGCGTTGATCGGCGGCGCGGCGGCGCAGGATACGTGGCTGTCGACGTTTCACTCCCTGTGCGTGCGGATTTTGCGCAGGGACATCGATCGGCTCGGCATCAGCCGGAACTTTACGATTCTCGATGCGGGCGACCAGCTGTCTGTCGTCAAGCAGTGCCTGAAGGAGCTGAACATCGACCCCAAGCAGTATGAGCCGCGCGCGATCCTGGCTGCCATCAGCGGAGCGAAAAACGAACTGACGGATCCGGCCGCTTTCGCCCGGCTTGCAGGCGATCCGTTCGCCCAGGTCGCCGCGAAGGTGTACGAGGCGTACCAGAAAAAGCTGAGAAGCAACCAGTCGCTGGACTTCGACGACTTGATTATGACGACCATTCGCCTGTTCAAGGAAGTGCCGGAAGTGCTGGAATTTTACCAGAAAAAATTTCGCTACATTCACGTAGACGAGTACCAGGATACGAACCGCGCCCAGTACCTGTTGATCTCCATGCTGGCGGACAAATACCGCAACATCTGCTGCGTGGGGGACGCCGACCAGAGTATTTACAAATGGCGGGGAGCGGACATTTCCATCATCCTCAACTTTGAAAAAGACTACCCGGAAGCAAAGCTCATCAAGCTGGAGCAAAACTACCGCTCGACCAAAACGATTTTGCAGGCAGCCAACCACGTCATTGCCCACAACAAGCTGCGCAAGGAAAAGAAGCTGTGGACAGAAAATCCGGGCGGAGACAAGATCATGTGCTTCCAGGGCGACTCCGAGCACGACGAGGCGTACTTCATCGTCGATACGATCCGCAAGCAGTTGCCGCAGTACAAGCGCTACGACAAGTTTGCCGTCCTCTACCGGACGAATGCACAGTCCCGCGTGGTGGAGGATGTGTTCATCAAGTCGAACATTCCGTACACGATCGTCGGCGGGACGAAGTTCTACGACCGCAAAGAGATCAAGGACATCCTGGCTTATTTGCGCCTCATTTCCAACCCGGACGACGATATCAGCTTGCAGCGCATCATCAACGTGCCCAAGCGCAACATCGGGGACGCGACCGTCGAGAAGCTGCAAGCTTATGCCAACGCGAACGGCCAATCGCTGTACCAGGCAATTCAGGAAGCGGCTTACATGGGTCTACCGCCGCGTACGACGAATGCGATTTTGTCGTTTCACGACCTGATTTCCAACCTGATGCAGATGACCGACTACTTGAGCGTGACCGAGCTGGTAGAGGAAGTGCTGAAGCGCTCCGGCTACCGCGAATCGCTCAAGGAGGATAAAACACTGGAGGCGCAGGCCAGACTGGAGAATATCGAGGAGTTTCTGTCTGTCACGCAGGAGTTTGAGCGCAAAAATGAAGACAAGAGCCTGCTCGCGTTTTTGACTGATCTGGCACTCGTGGCGGACATCGATTCGCTCGGAGAAGACGGGGCAACAGAAGAAGTAGCGGAAAATGGACAGGTTGTCCTGATGACGCTGCACAGCGCAAAAGGCTTGGAGTTTCCTGTCGTCTTCCTCGTCGGCATGGAGGAAGGCGTCTTCCCGCACAGCCGTTCGTTGTTCGACGATGCCGAGATGGAGGAGGAGCGCCGTCTCGCCTATGTGGGCATTACCCGCGCGGAGGAGCGGCTGTACATGACGTGCGCGCGGATGCGGACGCTGTTCGGCCGGACGAATGTGAGTGCGCCTTCGCGCTTTTTGCAGGAGATTCCAGCGGAGCTGTTGGAAGGCAACCCCGCTGCTGCGGAGCGGAGCTTTGGCGGCGGTCGCGGCGGGGCATTCGGCCAGCGCGAGACGGGGGGAAGAGTCTTTGGCTCCACGACTGCACAAGCAGGCGGCGGCT
The DNA here is from genome assembly GCF_051967035.1 of Brevibacillus sp. SAFN-007a. Classification (NCBI taxonomy): domain Bacteria; kingdom Bacillati; phylum Bacillota; class Bacilli; order Caryophanales; family Paenibacillaceae; genus Brevibacillus; species Brevibacillus sp. SAFN-007a. Next base: position 4,657 of record NZ_JBQCKK010000030.1, read on the forward strand.
TTGGCGCGACGAAGCCGGGAACGGCGCAGCGCTTGGCCGGAGGCTCTCAGGCCACGTTTTCCCGCCCAGGCATGCAGGCTGGCGACAAGCTGCCCGGACACGGCCAGGGCGCCGGCGTGGATTGGAAGGTCGGAGACAGGGTGCAGCACGGCAAATGGGGGACAGGCACTGTCGTCAAGGTCAAGGGCACGGGAGACGACATGGAGCTTGACATCGCGTTCCCAAGCCCGACAGGCATCAAGAAGCTGCTCGCGAAGTTCGCACCGATTCAGCGGACATAGGGCATAGGGCAGAACTATCGCTAAAGTAAAGGATGAACGAGATGGATCGATTGACGGCGGAAACAAAAATCAAGGAATTGGCGAAACGAATTGAGCGACATAATCGTCTTTACTACGAAGAAGATCGGCCTGAGATTACCGACCAGGAATACGATCAATTGATGCGAGAGCTTATCGAACTGGAAAAGCAGTTTCCAGAGCTGGCTTCTCCGGATTCTCCTACCCAGCGCGTAGGGGGGGAGCCTTTGCCATTCTTTGAAAAAGTCGTGCACAAGACGCCGATGCTCAGTCTTGGCAACGCCTTTGGCGAAGCGGATATCCGTGATTTTGACCGCCGCGTCCGCCAGGCAGTAGGCAACCAGGCCGTGCGTTACGTGGCAGAGCTGAAAATCGACGGGCTGGCCGTTTCCCTTCACTACGAAAACGGGGTGTTTGTCCGCGGAGCGACGCGTGGGGACGGAACGATCGGCGAGGATATTACGCAAAACCTGAAAACCATCCGCTCGATTCCGCTCAGGCTGACCAGGCCGCTGACATTGGAAGTGCGCGGCGAGGCATACATGCCAAAGGCTGCCTTTGAAAAGCTGAACCGGGAGCGGGAAGAACGCGGGGAAGCGTTGTTTGCCAATCCGCGCAACTCGGCGGCAGGCTCGCTGCGCCAGCTCGATCCGAAAATTGCCGCCGCCCGTCAGCTCGACACCTTCATCTACGGGATCGGCGAGCTGCAAGGCGAAACCGTCGAGTCCCACAGCGAGGGGCTTGAACTGCTCGAATCGCTCGGGTTCAAGGTAAACAAGGAGCGCCGTGTTTTCGAGGATGTCGAGGAGTTGCTCGCCTTTATCGACAGCTGGACACAAAAGCGTCCGAGCTTGCCCTATGAAATCGACGGCATGGTCATCAAGGTAGACAGCTACGCGCAGCAGGAGGAGTTGGGCTACACCGCCAAAAGCCCGCGCTGGGCCATCGCCTACAAGTTTCCCGCAGAAGAAGCGATTACGATTCTCGAAGGCATCGAGGTATCGGTAGGGCGAACCGGGAGCGTGACGCCAACGGCCCTATTGAAGCCGGTCAGCCTCGCGGGCACGACGGTCAAGCGCGCTTCCTTGCACAATGAGGACATCATCCGGGAAAAAGGCTTGCTGATTGGCGACCATGTCGTCGTCAAGAAGGCAGGCGACATCATCCCCGAGATCATTGCGGTACTGCCGGAGCGCCGAACCGGAAACGAGAAGCCGTTTTCCATGCCGACGCATTGTCCGGAGTGCGGCAGCGAGCTGGTGCGGCTGGAAGAAGAAGTCGCCTTGCGCTGCATCAATCCGATGTGTCCGGCGCTGATCCGCGAAGGGATGATCCATTTTGTCTCCCGTTCCGCCATGAACATCGAAGGACTGGGGGAAAAAGTGGTGGCGCAGCTGTATCACGCCGGCATCCTGCACAGTGTGGCAGACCTGTACTACCTGCACCAGCAGCGCGACGTATTGCTTTCCATGGAGCGCATGGGCGAGAAGTCGGTAGACAATCTGCTGGCAGCGATTGAAGCGAGCAAGGAAAACTCGCTGGAGCGCTTGCTGTTCGGGCTTGGTATCCGCCTGGTCGGAGCCAAGGCGGCGCGTGTGCTGGCCGAGCATTTTGGCCATATCGACGCGATTATGCAAGCTTCCGAAGAGGAACTGACGCAAATCAACGAAATCGGTCCGAAAATGGCAGCGAGCCTCGTCAACTACTTCGCCCAGCCGCAGGCGCAGGCCGTCATCGAACGGTTGAAGGCGGCCGGAGTGAATATGGCGTACAAAGGCGTTCGCGTCGAAGCCGGCGCAGATTTGCCGTTTTCCGGAAAGACAATCGTACTCACAGGGACGCTGACGCATATGTCTCGCCAGGAGGCAGAGGAAGCGATCGTCCGGTTGGGCGGCAAGGTGACGAGCAGCGTCAGCAAAAAGACCGATCTGGTCATTGCGGGAGAAAAAGCCGGCTCCAAGCTGGAGAAGGCTGAAAAACTGGGCGTGGCTGTCATGGATGAAGCCGGATTTTTGGAGATTCTCAATTAACAGCCGTCTAAAAGAGAGAATGGTGGCGACAGACGGATGAGCGAGGGAAGGGACGTGAAGAGCATGGATAGCTTTAAGCGTTGGGGAATGGGAGTAATGGCGGTGCTGCTCTTGGGCGGCTGCAACAATGGCGACGTACAGGAGAAGCCTGCTCCCTCTTCGGTTACGGCGGCTGCTCTGCAAGGGGACTTGACCTATCAGGACGTTTTGGAAAAAGGAGAGACGATTCACACGCTGGCGATGATGCCAGATGCCGGGCAGATATGGGTGGGCACGCATGCAGGACTGTACAGCTCTGCCAGCGGAGGCTTGTGGGGGCTATTGTCGCCGCAGCTGGAGCAGTTTGACATCGTCGGCTGGTTTGTGGACCCGGACGATGCCCGGCACATGTACGTCGGCGGACACGAGGGAGTGCGGCGCTCTGTCGACGGCGGGAAAACCTGGACCCCGGCAAGCAAAGGATTGCCTGAGCCTGCCCAGATTCGCAGCTTGACAGGAACGCGTCAAGGGGACAAAGTGCGCCTGTTCGCTTTTGTGACGGGCGAAGGGATCTACCAGTCGACAGACGAGGGCGAGACGTGGAGCCTCTGGCAGCCGTTGGATCAGGAAGTATATGCCATGGATTTCTCTTCGAACGAGAACCGCCTCTATGTAGCGGCACAATTCAGCTTGCTCTATAATGAGGAGGGGCAGTGGCAGACAGAGGAGATTCCGGAAGCAGAACAAATCTATTCTCTCTCCGTCAACAGGCGTACTGGCGTTCTTGCTGTCGCAACGGAAAAAGGCGTCTATGAAAAAATCGAGGGAGAGTGGCGTTTGCTCGATGCGCGTTCACCGGAAAAGCTGATCGTCATCGCTTCGGGTGACGGCGATACAAAATGGGTGGGAATCGGCGAATCGGCGCTGATCTACAAGCTCAGCGACAATCGCTGGACCCAATGGAAGTAGTCCCATTTTTTCAAGACAGAAGGAGTAGCGTATGAAAGCGAAGTTGTGGAAAGGATGCAGATATCTATCTGCTGTTGTGCTCGCGATGGCGACCGCCGGCTGTTCGTTGTTGCCGGGGGGCAAGGAGCAGGCGCCCGAGTCGATTGCGCCACCTTTGTCTGAGGTCGTGGAAGTATCCGAGGATTACTACGGCAGCATTACGCCGTACAAGCCGAATTTGACGCGCGGCATGCTCAGCAGCACGCGATACCGGATTGATTTTAGCCATCTGGAGCTGGGCTTGATGGAGTTTGCCCGCGATGCGTTCCCGACCTCCCAGTATTACTTCCAGGAAGGCCAAGTGGTGAAAAAAGAACAGGTCACACAGTGGATTGCCCAGGAAAAGGCGAGCGGCACGAACAAGCAGCAGAAAAACGGCATTCTGGTGCACGTTCTGGAGCATGACTATCTGAACAAAAAAGACAAGCAGCTGGCCGGCATGGTGCTCGGCTTGTCTCTCTCGCCGAACTATCAGGACGCAACGGGCAAGGAAATGGTCTACACCGAGCAGGAGCTGCAAGCCAAGGGACAACAGCTTGCCGCGACCATCGTTTCGACGCTGCGGGCGAGCGTCCCGAATGTGCCGATGCTCATCTTGCTGTATCAGGTTCCCGAGGCCAATTCTTCGCTTGTGCCGGGGCATTTCATCATGTCGGGGACCGTGGGGGCCAACGAGTCGGCTGTTTCGAAGTGGCAACCGATTAACGAGGAGTTTTTCCTGTTCCCAAGCCCGGACGTCGAGAAAAAATACGCCCAGCAGTCGCTGCAATATGACAAACTGATGCGGCAAGCGCAGGCTTACTTCGGCGAGTATGTCGGCATGACAGGCGTGGGACGCTTTATGGACGGCAGACTGACCGAACTGACGATTACCGCAACGGCGGAGTACGATTCGCGGACGGAGGTTTTGCAGTTTACCCAGTATGCCGCCGGCAGCATCAACCAGCTGTTCGACAAGAGCGTACACGTCAACCTGTACGTCCAGTCGATGAACAAGCCGCTGGCGATCTACATTCGTCCGACATCCGGCGAACCGTATATGCATCTGTATCGTCAATAAAGAAGAGACGGAAGCCCGATTGGCATCAGCGAAGGTGCGAATCGGGCTTTTTTGTGCAAAAAAATGAACAAAAGTGTATATGATTGATCAGTTTATGAACAAAAGTGTCAGTTGTCGTTTTTTGCAGGAGCCTGTTGTTTTTTCGTGAAAAATGCAAACACTATCGAGGTCGAGCTACTCTGTATTCGTTGTGGTATGATCCTTGCATATGTTTTATGAGTGATTGAAGGAAGAAATCGATAAGGAGGCGTCACCACATGCAAGTGGAATTCAAAAACGAGGCGTTTACCAATTTTAGCCTGCCGGAAAATAAAAAGGCATTTGAAGAAGCGCTCGCCAAAGTAGAAAGCGAACTGGGCCGCGAGTACCCTCTCATCATTGGGGGAGAGCGCATCACCACCGAGAAAAAATCCAGCTCCATCAACCCTTCCAACAAAGAACAAGTAGTGGGCGTTGTTTCCCAGGCAGACCAGGCGCTGGCGGAAAAAGCGATTCAGACAGCAGCCAGCACCTTCGAAACATGGAAAAAGGTACCTGCACAGGCGCGTTCCCGCTATCTGTATAAAGCAGCAGCGATTCTGCGTCGCCGCAAGCATGAATTTTCCGCATGGCTGGTAAAAGAAGCAGGGAAAAGCTGGCCGGAAGCTGACGCGGACACAGCCGAAGCGATCGACTTCATGGAATACTACGGTCGTCAAATGGATAAGCTGTCCCAGCGCCATGAACTGACGCGCATCCCGGATGAGGACAACGAACTGTACTACATTCCGCTCGGCGTAGGTATCGTGATTCCGCCATGGAACTTCCCTCTGGCTATCATGGCCGGTATGACTACGGCAGCGATCGTAGCGGGTAACACCGTTGTGCTGAAGCCTGCTTCCACAACTCCTGTCATCGCTGCGAAATTCATGGAAATTCTCGAAGACGCTGGCGTGCCAGCAGGCGTAGTGAACTTCGTTCCAGGCTCCGGCAGCGAGATCGGCGACTTCCTCGTCGAACATCCGCTGACTCGTTTCATCAGCTTCACAGGCTCTCGCGACGTAGGTCTGCGCATTAACGAACTGGCTGCGAAACATCGTCCGGGTCAAAAATGGATGAAGCGTCTGGTAGCCGAAATGGGCGGAAAAGACTCCATCATTGTGGACAACGACTGCGACATCGAACTGGCTGCACAATCCATCGTCGCTTCCGCATTCGGCTTCTCCGGTCAAAAATGTTCCGCTTGCTCCCGCGCCATCGTTCACCAAGACGTGTACGATCAAGTGCTGAACCGCGTAGTGGAACTGACCAACCAACTGACTGTAGGCGACGTGAGAACGAACGACTTCTACACAGGTCCGGTTGTCGATGAGAAAGCGTACAACAAAATTCTCGAATACATCGAGATCGGAAAAACAGAAGGCAAACTGGTTGCGGGTGGCGAAAAAGGTCCGGAAACCGGCTACTTCATCAAGCCAACCGTATTTGCTGACGTAGATCCGCAAGCGCGTATCATGCAGGAAGAAATCTTTGGCCCAGTCGTAGCATTCTGCAAAGCCAACGATTTTGACCATGCGCTGGAAATCGCAAACAACACCGAGTACGGCTTGACTGGCGCAGTCATCAGCCGCAACCGCGAACACCTGGAGCGCGCTCGCGAAGAGTTCCACGTGGGCAACCTGTACTTCAACCGCAAGTGCACAGGCGCCCTGGTTGGCGTGCATCCGTTCGGCGGCTTCAACATGTCCGGTACCGACTCCAAAGCGGGCGGACCAGACTACCTGCTGCTCTTCACCCAAGCGAAACTCGTTTCCGAAAAACTGTAAGAAAACGCAAAACCAAAGCTGCCTCCAAACGGGGGCGGCTTTTTTGCGCTCCTTTTGTCCACACTAAGAGGGAAGAAAATGATGGGCGGGCAGGTGAGGGTAGCTGTTTACTTACATTGCGTCAGGTCTTTCGACTTTTTTTGTCGTCTATTTGCTGATGCCGTTAGCGTACCGCTTGGCATGGAAAACAAAGCTACTGGACATACCCAAGGGCAGGAAAGGACACAACAGACCCATGCCCTTGTCCGGCGGGCTGGCGATGTTTGTCGGGCTGCTGTTGGTGACAACTTTTTTTGCAGGGGCGCAAAAAACGGTTGCGGTTTTGGCAGCTGGCGGCTTGCTGCTGGTGGCGATCGGCTGGGTAGACGACGCCTGCAAAGCTCGACAACAAGATTTTCCAGCCCTGCCGAAGCTGCTGGTTCAGCTGGCGGTCGCCGTCCTGGCATTTCTCCTGGATATCCGGTTCCGCGGCATCAGCTTGACCTGGCTTGGAGCGGAGGAAGGGGCGTACGTTTCGTTTCCCTTGCTGGTTTCCTTGCTGGCGACGGTGCTGTGGATTGTGGGCCTGATCAACATGGTGAATTTTTTGGATGGAGTGGACGGGCTTGCGGCAGGGGCGACAGCCTTTTCGGCGATCACCTTGTTTTTTCTGTCCATGGTCAAGGGACAAGAGGTGACGGCGTTGCTTGCGGTTGCGTTGGCAGGGGCGGCGCTTGCTTTTTTACGTTTTAATTTTTTTCCCGCGAAAATGTTCATGGGGGATGCAGGGTCCATGTTTCTAGGGTTTGCACTGGGGGTCATCTCGCTAGAAGGCACAATGAAAGGGGCAACGCTCATTTCGTTGGTCGTGACGGTACTGGCACTGGGCTTGCCCGTCGTGGACACGATACAGGTCCTGATTAGTCGGTTGCTGGCCGGATCCCCCATGTACCAGGCAGATCGCAGACATGTCCATCATCGGCTGATGGCGTTTGGTCTGTCGGCCAAGCAGACGGTCGTCGTCCTCTACTTGGTGAGCTTGCTGTTTTCTGTCCTGTCTGTGTTTTTGTTCCTTTACGGGTAGAGCGTGATTGTCGTAACGTGTGTGGGGTAGCAATGAACCGTGAGGGCGGCCGCAACGATCTCGGCGCAGCCGAATCGATCCAAAAAAGCGCCAATCGGCTCAGGTTTGAGCGGGATCGAAGAAAAAGAACTGGTTGCGTCCCGTTGCTTTGGCTTTGTACAGGGCCTTGTCCGCATGGTTCAGCAACTGGTCCGCTTCACTGGCGGAAACAGGGAAAAGCGCGATGCCAATGCTGGACGTAACGGAAAAGGTTTGGCCTTTGAAGCTCCACGGCTGCTGGAGCGCATGCAAGATCCGTTTGGCGACTTTTGCCGCCTGACGCTCGCTCTGGAGGCCGGTGAGAATGATGACAAACTCGTCTCCTCCCAGACGGGCGACCGTATCCTGCTCGCGGACGCAAGCTTGAAGACGCTGGGCGAGCATTTGCAAAAAAATGTCTCCGGCATCGTGCCCCCATGTATCGTTGATCTGCTTGAAATGGTCGCAATCGAGGTAGAGGGCGGCAACCATTTCGCCGGAGGTCTTGGCTTTTTCCAACGCCTGATGCAGGGTGGCGTTAAGCAGGCGTCTGTTTGGCAGGCCTGTGAGCACGTCATGATAGGCCATGTATTCCAATTGCTTTTCCAGCTTTTTGCGTTCGGTAATGTCCCGGGTCACGGAAAAAACATGGGTGCACACCCCATCGCAGTTGAAGACGGGAGAGAGAATCGACTCTCCGATCATGTGGCCGCTTGTGGTGAAGTGAGTGGGGCTTGCGTCTTCCACCGTCTGTCTGTACATGTTGTTGAGCAGATCTGCTTTTTCCGGCGGATATACTTCCTCAATCAGCTTGCCGTACGTGTCTTCCGTAAGGCCGGCTCCCTTCATGGCGGCAGGATTCATCAGGACATACCGGAACTGGTAGGCCCCTTCGGCATTTTTTTCCACAGCCATGAGGAAAAACATGTCCGACACGTGGTGAAATAAGCTGGTCAAGATGTCGCCGTGCTGACTGATGAGCGTTGTGATATCAAGCTTCGACATATCTGTAGTCTCCTGATTGTAGGCTTGTCCCCTTATTATAGTATAGCAAGACTGGGCAAGAAAATGATGAGACGTTGGTAATAGTGCAGGGTTTACTGGCTGCGAGCAGAGGTGGTAAAGTAAGGGTATTCGCACTAGTTGTCTAATCGAAAACGATGAGGGAGTTCCACTTATGCGCAAAAAGCTTCTGCCGGGTCTGATTCATCGACTGCCGCAAAATGCCATGTCACGGACCATGGGAAAAATTACCGCTTCTCGCTTCAGTCGTTTAGCCATCCAACGGTACATCCGTCACTATAAAATCGATGCCTCCATCATAGAAAAGCCGGTCACGGAATACCGGACGCTCAAGGAATTTTTTACGCGCCGTCTGAAGCCGGGGGCACGGCCGATTGCTTCCGGGCCGGATGTGATCGTAAGCCCGGTAGACGGGACCGTTTCGCAGCTTGGCGACATAGCCGAAGGCACGCTGATTCAGGCAAAAGGCAAAGAGTTCAGTGTGACAGAGCTCTTGGGCGGCTCGGAGGAAGAGGCCAAGCGCTACTACGGCGGCAAGTTCATCACGATCTATCTGAGCCCGCGCGACTATCACCGCATCCATATGCCAGTGGCGGGAGAACTGGTGCGCTACAGCTATTTGCCGGGACGTCTCTATCCGGTAAACCGGCTCGGGATCGAAAACGTGGATCGGTTGTTTGCCCGCAACGAACGGCTGGTCACCTACATCCAGTCGGACGGCCTGGGCGACATGGCCTTGGTTAAAGTCGGCGCCCTGTTCGTCGGCAGCGTCAAGGTCGTGTACAACACCGCCACGACCAATATCAAGCACGGCCGGCAAACAAACGAGCCGATCGCAGGCACCCCGCATCTCGAAAAGGGCGACGAGCTTGGCTGGTTCGAGTTCGGCTCGACCGTTATCCTGCTGCTGGAATCGTCGCAGCTAAAATGGGCAGAGGGTGTGGAAAAAGGCAAGTCGTTGCTCATGGGACAGCTGCTGGCGACGGTGCAAAAGGAACAGGCATAGCGGCTTGTGGCCCCAGGCAGGGGAGCAGCCGGGAGGAAAGGAGTCCGCTTTAGGCCAGGGGGCTCTTTTTATATGCGCAATCCTTGCAAGCCTGTGGTTCCTTGCCATTGTTTCATTAACCGATTTTTTTCGAAAAAATATTGTTTCTATGCTGCCGAATCCGCGCGAAAATTGACTGAACCTGCTGTTTTCAAGTAAGATCAAAGTTATGTGATACGATTCGGAGGTGGAAGAGATGAGTGCCATCACTCGCAAAGAAGTAGAGCATGTAGCCAATCTGGCCCGTTTGCAACTGACGGAGGACGAGGCTTTGCAATACACGAAGGACCTGAACGCCATTCTGGAGTTTGCCGCGAAGCTGAACGAGCTGGACACGTCCAACGTGGAGCCGACCAGCCACGCGACCGACGTGAAAAACGTCATGCGCGAAGACGTGAACAGACCGTCGCTGCCGCGCGAGGAAGTGTTGAAAAACGCACCGGATCACGAAGACGGGCAATTCAAGGTACCGGCTGTCTTCGAATAATCTGCCAGGAGAACGAGAAGGGAGGAACCCGTTGTGTCGCTGTTTGACAAGCGATTGTCGGAAATACATAGCGCCTTGCGCGCAAAAGAGCTTTCGGTTACAGACCTGGTGCAGGCTTCCATCGCCAGCATCAAGGAGCACGATGAAAAAATCAAGTCCGTCCTGCACGTGGATGAGGAGGGGGCGCTCGCCCGTGCCCGCCAGCTGGACGAGCGTCTGGTCAAGGAAAACGAAGAGCTGGGACTTCTCTTCGGCTTGCCGGCGGGACTCAAGGACAACCTGATTACCAAAGGGGTACGGACGACCTGCGCCAGCAAATTTTTGGCGAACTACGATCCTGTCCATGACGGAACCGCATCCAAAAAAGTGAAGGAAGCGGACGCCGTGATCGTGGCGAAGCTGAACATGGACGAGTTCGCCATGGGCGGCTCCAATGAAAACTCCGGTTTCTTCCCGGCCAAGAACCCGTGGAACACCGATTACGTGCCAGGCGGCTCGTCCGGCGGCTCTGCTGCGGCGATGGCTGCCCGTCACTTCTACTTTACGCTCGGCTCGGATACGGGCGGCTCCATTCGCCAGCCTGCCGCTTTTTGCGGTGTCGTCGGCTTGAAGCCAACATACGGCCGCGTGTCTCGCTTCGGGCTGGTGGCTTTCGCTTCCTCGCTCGACCAGATCGGACCTGTGACCAAGAGCGTGGAAGACGCGGCATACGTGCTGCAAGCGATTGCCGGACATGACGAGTTCGACTCCACCTCTGCCAATGTCGAAGTGCCGGATTATCTCGCCGCGCTCACTGGCGATGTCAAAGGTCTGCGCATCGGGGTGCCAAAAGAGCTGATCGGCGAAGGCATTGATGCCGAGGTGCGCGAGGCTGTGCTCGCCGCCTTGAAGCAGCTGGAGAGCATGGGCGCTACCTGGAGCGAGGTCTCCATGCCGCATACCGAATATGCGGTTCCCGCCTACTATCTGCTGTCTTCCTCGGAAGCATCGTCCAACCTGGCCCGCTTCGACGGGGTGCGCTACGGCGTGCGCGCAGACAATGCGTCCAACCTGATCGAGCTGTACAAGGAATCGCGCAGCCAAGGCTTCGGACCGGAAGTAAAACGCCGGATCATGCTCGGAACCTATGCGCTTTCGTCCGGCTACTACGACGCCTACTACAAAAAGGCGCAACAGGTGCGCACGCTGATTATCCAGGACTTCAACAACGTTTTCGCCGACTTCGATGTGATTTTGCATCCGACGACGCCGTCGACCGCGTTCAAAATCGGCGAAAACGTCAACGATCCGGTCAAAATGTACCTGGAAGATATCTGCACCGTGCCTGTCAACCTGGCAGGGCTGCCAGCGATCAGCGTACCGTGCGGCTTTGCCCAAAACGGTCTGCCGATCGGCTTGCAGATCGTCGGTCGCGCGTTTGACGAATCCACCGTATTGCGCGTAGCCCATGCCTACGAGCAGGCAACAGGCTACAGCAAGCGCAAGCCGGAATGGGTGAGGGGGTAAGAGGCATGAGCAAGTACGAAACCGTCATCGGCCTGGAGGTCCACGCCGAGCTTTCGACCAAGAGCAAAATTTTCTGCGGCTGCCCGACCGAGTTCGGCGCGCCACCGAATACACATACATGCCCGATTTGTCTGGGACATCCGGGCGTGCTTCCCGTAACGAACAAGCAAGCGGTAGAGTTTGCGATGAAGGCAGCGCTCGCGCTCAACTGCGAGATTTCCCGCGAGACGAAATTCGACCGCAAAAACTACTTTTACCCGGATTCGCCAAAAGCGTACCAAATCTCCCAGTACGACCAACCGATTGGTTACAACGGCTGGATCGACATTGAGGTCAACGGGGAGACGAAGCGCATCGGGATCACCCGCCTCCACCTGGAGGAAGACGCGGGCAAGCTGACGCACAGCGACTTCGGCGGAGAATCGCTCGTCGACTTCAACCGCGTGGGCGTACCGCTCATCGAGATCGTGTCCGAGCCGGACATCCGCTCGCCCGAAGAAGCACGCGCCTATCTGGAGAAGCTGAAAGCGATCATCCAGTACACGGAAGTGTCCGACGTGCGCATGGAGCAAGGCTCGCTGCGCTGCGATGCCAACGTGTCGATTCGCCCATATGGGCAAAAAGAGTTCGGCACCAAGACCGAGCTGAAAAACATGAACTCCTTCCGCAACGTGCAAATGGGGCTGGAATACGAAGTGCAGCGCCAGACAGAGGTGTTGAACTCCGGCGGTACGATCGTGCAGGAAACCCGCCGCTGGGATGAGGCGAACAAAAAGACGGTCAGCATGCGCTCCAAAGAAGAGGCGCACGACTATCGGTACTTCCCGGACCCAGACCTGGTGCGTATGCAAATCTCCGAAGAGTGGATCGAAGCGGTCCGCGCCACGATTCCGGAGCTGCCAGATGCCCGCAAGACTCGCTACGTCAACGAGTTCGGCCTGTCGCAGGCAGATGCGGAGGTCATCACCATTTCCAAGGAGACGGCCGATTTCTTCGATGCAACCGTCAAGACTGGCGCCGATCCGAAAGCAGTCGCCAACTGGCTGATGGTAGACCTGCTCGCCCATCTGAACGCCAACAATCTGACGTTTGCCGATGTGAAAATGACGCCGCAGGGCTTGGGCGACATGATTAAGCTGATCGCGGACGGCACGATCTCCTCGAAAATCGCCAAAACCGTCTTCAAGGAGATGGTGGAGACCGGAAAAGATCCGAAGAAGATCGTCGAGGAAAAAGGACTCGTGCAAATCAGCGACGAGGGCGCCCTGCGCCAAATCGTCATTGACGCCGTCAATGCCAACCCGCAGGCAGTGGCGGATTACAAGGCCGGAAACGAAAAGGCAGCCGCCTTCTTCGTCGGCCAGGTCATGAAGCAAACCAAAGGCAAAGCAAACCCGCCGTTGGTGAACAAGCTGATTCAGGAAGTATTGAGCAGCCTGTAAGGCACAACACAAGCAGCACTTTCCGACCAGGGAAAGTGCTGTTTCTTTTGGCAAGAGAGAGGCACAAAGCAGAAGAGGGGGACAAGGCGAGGAAAGCCATTGGCAGTAAAGTGCCAATGGCTTTGAAACGGTTTGACGCGCCTCTAGTTGGCGGCGAGAGCAGCTTGCAGTTTTTCCAGCAAGGTGACAGCCTGAATCTCGTTTTGCTCGATGGCCTGCAAAAGCTGTACAGCTTTTTTGCCTGGCTGGTCAGCATTTGGTTCGCCGCCAGCCGGGAAAGGAAACAGTCTGGTCAGCTTGCCGAAGTCATCTGCGATAGCGGCGTAAAGCGTGGCTGCTTCCTTGAGCAGCGGGCGCACTTCATCCAGCGAAGAGTCAGTCCACGTGTCGGCGATTTCCGTAAAGAACCGGTAGGCGTTGCAGCGGGCGTCGTGTGCGACCGCTGTGGTGTAGGCGTTTCCGTTTGGCTCGATGGTTCCATTGGCAAAAGCCGCCTGCCAGGCAGGATAGGCAGCCAGGCCGTAGAAGAAGTTGGCGTTTTGCCCTTCCTGGCCGCGGTAATGCGCCAGGGCTGAATCCAGGGCGTTGGCCAGCATCGTGCGCTGGTCGATGGGGAGCGTCTCTTCGATGGCGAGCACAAACAGTTCTGCCACCAGTCCGCGCCCCAGATGTTCATACGGCACCGTGCCGTCGTTGCCGCAGTTGTCTCCGGCGTACAGCAGCCTGGCTTCATCCTCATAGCCGTAGATCAGGCCAAACTCAGGCATGAACAAGTCCCAGGCGAGCACCGGATTTCCTTTGTCAATCGCGTGATGAATCAGCTCCAGCGCCTGGGGCAGCAGGGCAGGAAGCTGTCGCTTTTCGCGCGCGGCAGGGCTGAGCAGCGCGGGATCGACCTGGTTCGCATTCGGGCCAGGCGTGCCGTCCAACTGCTCCTGGCAGACGGAACGAGGCTTGAAGCCCATGTTCCGCAAGCCTTGCTCCAGAACGGGCTGGAAGTAAAACATGGTTGGTCCCGCAATATGAATGCTCTCTGGAACGATTGTCAGGCGGAAGGCGTGCCCGCTCAAACCGAGAACCAGCGGCAGGGACAGCTTTCGCTCCGTACACTCGATTAATCCGTGCAACGCCGCCCCGCACGTAATCCATGTTTGCAGCTTCATGGCTTCCGGCTTTTTCAAAACGACTTTTTTCATGATGCCCGCATCCTTTCGCATTTGCACATAGTGGTCAACAACAAGGCGAATTTTTTCCTGCACGAGCTTTTTGCGTGAGCGAGACAGCACCTGGTACACATTTGCCTGGGTCATCTCGAACATGCGCGCAATCTCGTGGGGGGCCAGATGGTCAAAAAAGTGCGATTCAACGATCCGCCGTTCGCGCGGGCTGAGGCAGTGCAGCAAGCTTTTGATCGTCGCAAACAGCTCGCGGCGCATCAAGACCTCCTCCGGGTTGCCGTTGCTTTCGGTTGCGGTCGACCAGCTACGGCCAAGCCTGTGCAAAATGCTGTCGAGATCCTCCCAGTCGGTCGGCTCCGCCTGGCCCGTTTGCCGGGCCAGCCCGGAAAAGACCTGCTCCCGTGCTTGCGGACCCTTTTTCAGACGTGTGTACGCCTGATTGCGCACAATCCGGTGCAGCCAGGGCAGGAAGCGGCGGCTGTCGACCAGCGTACCCAGGTGGAGGAAAGCGCGAATGAGCGCGTCCTGGACGATGTCTTCCGCGAGATAGGCTTCCTGGGTGTACGAACGGGCGTAGCCGTATACTTTGGAGCGGTGGCGTCTGACCAGCTCGCCAAACGCCTCCTGATCTCCGGCTTTTGCCCGTTCTACCAAAGTTTCGTCCTGCTCCTCTTCTCTTTGACTGGCAGGCTTGATAACCAAATGATCCATTGCCAAAACTCCTCGTTGTTCGTTGACGTACGGCATAGACTACCGGGCGCAGGATTTTCTGACAGATGCGCAAAACTTTTTGCAAAAAAATGATTGGCAAGCGGCAGACTAAGACTCTGGCCTGATTGGCTACGGGTTGAGCGGATTTGTAAGAAATTCCACTCTCCCCTATAATGAACATACACGAACAAAAAGGGGGAAGGAAAGTACATGAAGCTGATTTCTGTCACAGGAGAGAGTGTAGCGCCGGGCAAGGGCGGCTCGCCATCCGATACATTTGACCGTTCGATTGCGACGTGGGAAGACAATGGGCAGCAAAAAACGGTGACCGTGACCTACTGTCGCTACTTCGGAAAAGTGTTGGCCGAGCGGGGCATCTACGACCAGGAGGCGGAAGGGATTCCGGTCACGCATCTGGTCGCTCCGCTGTTTGAAGAAAAGTACCCCGGGCAAAAAGAAACGCGTCACTACATCAACGATACGGAAAGCTTTGTGGCCCTGTTTGAAGGCTTTTCCCTGTCGCAGTGGAAGGAACGCTACGGAAGTGCCCTGACCTCGGCATGAGGAGCGCGCGGCCATGCGCTTACATCCAAATGTCGAAACATTCTGAGCCAAAACCGGACACATAGGGCTAACTTTGCAGAGGGCATGCTAAGGACAACCATTTACTGGAGATGATGAGCATGCTTTCTGTATGGATGACGCTTTTTCTCATGGCTTCCGCCAGCCCGGCTGGCTTACTCCATGCCGCGTGGCCGCCTGCTACAGCGATGTCTGCGCCAGCAGCCGTCCAGGAGTTCGACGCTTTTTTGCAAGAGTGGAGGGGCGGGCTTGCGCTTGCATCGCTGCGCCATCCGCTGTTTGACCTGACACGGGTATCCGGCGGTGTCAGCGGAGCCGTGAATACGATTGTGTTTTCCGGGGAGGCGCACGGTGCCGCAGGAGAAATCTCGCTCGTGTTCTATTCGCTGGACGGCGACAGGATCTACTCTCCGCCAGGTACGGTGAGTGTCGCGCGTGTCGATGACAAACAGCGGCAGTTCCGCGTGGCGGCGGCGATCCCGCGCGTGCTGCAAGGCCGCACAGGAGTCGTGCAGGTGACGTTTTCCGGGGAGAAAAGAGCTTCCTATTTGCTGAAAGTCCGATTTTGACGGCGGGACGCCAGGCGTCATCTGCCGTTGCGGCTGGCTGTTCGGTTCGAAGGGATTAGGAGAGGGGGACTGCTGTTGATTGAGGTAAAAGCAGTCAGCAAACAGTTCGGGACGGTTACAGCGGTCCGCGATTTGACGTTTCGCGTGGATGAGGGCGAGGTGTACGGCCTGTTGGGCGAAAACGGCGCGGGGAAGACGACGACGATGCGCATGATGGCGACGATTCTCGCGCCGACTGCGGGAGACATCGAGATCAGCGGCTTTTCGGTGCGACACGAGCCGCTGGAAGTGCGGCGCCGAATCGGCATCCTGTTTGGCGGGGAAGTCGGCTTGTACAGCCGCCTGACCGCCAGGGAAAACATCGCCTACTTCGGCAGTCTGTACGGTTTGCCGCGGTCGCGGGTGCAGGAGCGGATCAACAGCTTGAGCCGCATTCTGGAGATGGAGTCGTTCATCGACAGGCGCGTCGGCGCTTTTTCCCGGGGAATGAAGCAAAAAGTGGCGATTGCCCGCACGCTCGTCCACGATCCTGCCGTCATTTTGCTGGATGAGCCGACGACGGGACTGGACGTAACGGCTGCCACCATTTTTCGCCGGATGGTGACTAGGCTACAGGAGGAAGGAAAGACGATCCTGTTTTCCAGTCACAACATGGGCGAGATCAACAAGCTGTGCAAGCGGATTGCCCTGATTCACCAAGGCCGGCTGCGTTTTTCCGGGGAGTTGGACGTTTTGAAAAAACAGTGTGGGACTGACGATCTGGACGACATCTTCATGGCGGTTGTGGAAGGGGGCGAGCTCTGATGGGGCGGCAAGTCATCTGGACCGTTTTGAAAAAGGAGCTGCTCGACCTGTTTCGCGACCGGAAGGCGTGGATGGGGACGTTTCTGGTGCCTTTGGTCATTATCCCGTTTGTGTTTTTTTTATTGGGCAACTCCTACAGCAATGTGGAAAAGGAAGCGCGGGAATACGTGCCGCTGGCTGTTCACGGCTCCTCCAAGCTGATTGCGTCCCTGCAAGACAGTCCGGGGGTCAACATACTCCAGCCGCCTGATCCCGAGCAAGCGTTGCAGGAGGGGCAACTGCGCGCGATCATTACGATCCCGGAAGCGTTTGACGAGCAGATTCAGGCGGGGAAAACGGCCACACTGCACGTCGCTTTTGACTCGACCAATTCCAAGTCAGTCTACGCTCGCGATCTGATCGAGCGAACCGTGGAGGCGTACAGCAAGGAGATTGTGGCCAAGCGGCTCAAGCAGGCAGGCTTGTCCGAACAGACGATTCAGCCGATTGCGCCTGACTTTCAAAACGTAGCGTCAGAGGAGAGACAGTCGGGCGGAGTGCTCGCGGGTATCATTCCGCTTATGCTCGTCGTATCGCTCGCCTCTGGCGGGATCGCCTCTGCCAACGATCTCGTTGCGGGGGAAAAAGAGCGGGGGACGCTGGAATCGCTTCTGACGGCGCCGATTGCCGCCAACCACATTCTCACGGCCAAGCTGTTGGCGGTCATGGTCATGAGCATCCTGAGTGCGACCGCCTCGCTTCTCTCGCTATCGCTGGTATTGAGCGCAGGACCGCTGGGGCGGGAGAACGGACAGATGTCGCTCGCATTTTTGTCGCCTGCCACGCTGCTCGTGCTGATCGCCGTCATCCTGCTGATGGCGGCGACGTTTGCCGGACTACAGCTGATGCTCAGCACGATCGCAAAGTCGGTCAAAGAAGGGCAGACGTACATGAGCGCCGTCATCTTTCTGGCGATGGTACCGTCGTACATGCTGATGCCGCAAAGCCCGGTGGACATTGCGGAGCATTACTATGCGCTGCCTGTGTTCAATGGCGTGGCGCTGTGCAAGGAAGTGTTTTACGGCAAGGTCGAGCCGTTGCATGCGCTGGTCGGCATCAGCTCTTCCTTGGTGTACGTGGCGATCACGATTTTCTTCGCCTCGCGACTATTCCGCAGAGAAGGGGCTGGATTGAAAAACTGACCGGGAGAAAGGAAATCCAGGATGTCTCTGTCGCAAGTGTCGCTGCCATTTGAAGAAGGCTGGTGAATGTCGTGAATCCGCTGTACGTCGGTGTGTTGTATGTGCTTGCTTCGGCTGCGGGCTTTGGCGTCATGTCCATTTTTGCCGTGTATGCCTATGAAGCAGGTGCTTCGGTATCTACGCTCTTGTTTTTACGCTTTTTGTTTGCTGCCGCGCTGTTTTTTGGCCTTTTGGTCTGGCGCAAGGAGTCGCTGCGGCTCAATCGTCGCCAGGCGCTTGCCCTGTTTGGCCTGGGCGGCATTTTGTACACGCTGCAATCGCTCAGTTATTTTTCGGCCGTTCAGTACATTTCTCCCTCGCTGGCTGCTCTTTTCCTGTACACGTTTCCGGTAATTGTAGCGGTCCTGAGTTACTTGGTGGATAAAGAGCCGCTGACGAAAACGACCCTGTTTGCGATGCTGCTGTCTTTGGTGGGGCTCGGGCTGGTGCTCGGGCTGTCGTTTGGCGGGATTCAGCCGCTGGGAGTTTTGCTGGCGTTCGCGGCAGCGCTCTCCTACTCGGTATACATCATCGTGGGCAACCGGGTCGTAAAAGGTCTGTCCCCGTATGTGACGTCCGGTTACATCTCGCTGTTTGCAGCCGCTTCGATCTTTTGGGTCGCGCAAACAGAAGGGGGCGTCGACCTGGCCTTTGCTCCGGCGGGCTGGTGGGCCTTGGCCGGGATCGTCGTTTTTTCTACCGTTGTGGCGATCGGCTTTTTCTTTCGCGGTCTGTTGTTGATAGGCTCGACCAAAGCTTCCGTGCTCAGCACGCTTGAGCCGGTCGTGACGATTGTGCTTTCGGCGCTGCTGTTCGGCGAGGCGTTCAGCCTGCTTCAACTGCTCGGCGGCTGTGCAGTGCTGGCGGGCGCGGCGTTGATTGTTGCGGGGAAGAAGCCGAAGTCAGGTCAGGTGGAGGAGGAAGGGGAAGCGTCTGCGGCGCGGACGCTTGAATCGTAGCGAGGTAGCGAAAAAACGCTCCTGCGCGGCGGCATGGAAGCTGCTGGCAGGAGCGCTTTTTTTGTATCGTTTTTCGTATCGGAAAAGAAAAGGGGCGTCGCCCTCCAATCGCGAGGTGGCAGCAAAAAATGCGGGTTACTCTTCCAACTGCGAACGGATCAGCCAGCCCGCTCCGTACACGCCCGCGTCGTTGCCCAGTGTGGCAGCCACGATTTCGGTTGCTTCCACGACGTAAGGAAAGGGAACGAACCGCGCAAAGGAATGGCGAATCCGGGAAAAGAGGAAGTCGCCTGCCGCCGCCACGCCGCCTCCGATGACAAACTTGGCCGGATTCAACACAATCGCCAGATGCGAGAGGGCAAGCCCCAGGTAGAGCGCCACCTGATCGGCGATGGCAAGAGCTGCGGCGTCGCCTGCTGCGGCTGCTTCGAACACGTCCTTTGCCCCGAGCTTGCCTTTTTCGGCGAGTACGGAAGCGAGGTACGGGCTTGTTCCGTTCTCGGCAGCGAGTCGCCCTTCGCGGATAATCGCGGTGGCGGAGGTGTACGTTTCCAGACAGCCTGTTTTGCCGCAATTGCAGAGAGCGCCGCTGTCCGGGGTCATGGTGATGTGGCCGATTTCGCCGCCGACCCCGTTGATGCCGTGAACAATCTTGCCGTTCAGGATGACACCGCCCCCGACGCCTGTTCCAATCGTAATCAGTATGAGGTCCTGTGCGCCTTGGCCGGCGCCCTGCCACATTTCGCCCAGCGCCGCTGCATTGGCGTCGTTGTCGACGGCAACCGGTCGTCCTGTAAGGGCTTCCAGCTTTTGCTTCAAGAACACAGGCTTGGCCCAGTGGAGGTTGACGGCTTGCATGACGATTCCGTTTTTGGCATCGATGGGTCCGGGGATGCCTACGCCGATTCCGCTCACTTGCTCCAGCGCATAGCCATGCTTGTGCAGAAGATTGCGGGACATCTCTGCGATTTTTCGCAGTACGCCATCTTCCCCGTCTGCTACAGGCGTCGGCTCTTGTGTTTTGGCTGCCAACTCGCCATCCGGGGTAATCAACGCCATTTTGATTGCCGTTCCGCCCACGTCAACACCAACGATGATTTTTTTCACAAGGGTCCCCTCACTCTCCATTTTGCCATCTTTTTCTATCTTATCACGTTGTTCTTCGCATAGCGATTCCCAAAAATGGATATACAGGATATGATGGAAGGAAGGAAGTACACCCGCGAGCGAGGGAAGGAAGAAGGGATCTGCCTTGAAACGAGCCAGGTTAATCTATAATCCAAGCTCCGGCCGGGAGATCGTGCGTCGGCGATTGCCGGATATTCTCGATTTGATGGAATCGGCCGGATACGAGACCTCCTGCCATGCCACCAGAGGAGGAGATGATGCGACCGAGGAGGCGGCCCGTGCCGTGGCCCGCGGCTTCGACGTCATTCTGGCTGCTGGCGGAGACGGAACCATATACGAAGTCGTGAACGGGATGGCGGAGCAAAAAGCCCGCCCCACCCTTGGCATTATCCCCTGCGGAACCAGCAACGATTTTGCCCGGGCCGTAGGCATACCGAAGTCGATCAAGCGCGCCACGGAAATCATCGCCAAAGGCAAGAAGAAGCGCATCGACCTGGGCCGGATCAACAATCGTTATTTCATGAATATTGCGGGAGGCGGCTCTCTCACCAACCTGACCTACGAAGTCCCGAGCAAGCTGAAGACGCTGCTGGGACAGATGGCGTACTACGTCAAAGGGTTGGAGAAGCTGCCCTCCCTGCACCCGATCCGGGTCCGCCTGGAAAATCGCAAGGAAGTGCTGCTGGACGAGGAGATCATGGTCTTTCTCATCGCCAACAGCCATGCGGTCGGCGGCTTCGACAAGCTCGCCCCGGAGGCCGATTTGTCAGACGGCAAGCTGGATGTCATCGTCGTGAAAAAGACGAACATCGCCGAGTTCATCCGTCTCGCGACACAAGCGGTTCGCGGGGAGCATTTGCGGGACCCCAATATCCTGTATTTCCAGGCAGACTACATCAAAGCGACCTCTCCCACAGGCGAGGTGGTCCAGCTCAATCTGGACGGCGAGCTTGGCGGACAGCTGCCGTGCGTCGTGGAAGCTTTGCCAGGACATATCGAGTTGTTCGTCCCGTAGGAAGATAGTAAAATGAATAGCAATAGCCGTAGGGATGCCGCGTTCGCTGTGCATCCCTGCCTGCTTCCTTTAGGCAAAAAACAGTCGGGAAGCCAGAGAGCAAGACAAAAGGAGCAAACGTAACGTGGCCAAAACAACAAAAAAGCGGCGCGGCCCGCACCAGACCGCCAAGGTAGAGCTGGACGTCCCGGTGCGCGTCGGGCAAACCGTGGAGTTGGAGATAACCGGACTGAACCACGAGGGTGCCGGAGTCGGCCGGATGGAAGGATATACGCTGTTCGTCGACGGCGCACTCGCCGGGGAGCGCGTCCATGCGCGCGTCGATCACGTCAAAAAGAACTTCGGTTTCGCCAAGTTGACGAAAGTCGTGGAAGCCAGCACATATCGCGCGCAGCCGCCCTGTCCGCTGTACGATCGCTGCGGCGGCTGTTCGTTGCAGCACCTCGCCTACGAGGAACAGCTGCGGCACAAGCAGCAGATCGTCCGCGACAACCTGCGCCGCATCGGCGGCTTTCAGGTAGAGGGAGAGGGAGCCATCACCGTGCACCCGACGCTCGGCATGACCGATCCATGGCGCTACCGCAACAAGGCACAGGTGCCCATCGGCGAGGAAAACGGCGCCCTGATCGGCGGCTTTTACGCGGAGAAATCCCACTCCATCATCGACATGAACGAGTGCCTCATCCAGCACCAAAAAAACGACGAGGCGGTCGCCACCGTGAAGAGAGCGGCTGCTGCCCTCGGCATCAAGCCGTACGACGAAGTGCGCGGCACGGGCTTGCTGCGCCACGTCGTCGTCAAGGTGGGGGTAAAGACGGGCGAAGTCATGGTCGTGCTCGTGACGACCGCGGAGGCGATTCCGCAGCGGGACAAGCTCGTGGAAGCGATTCGCACCGAGGTGGCGGGCGTCACCAGCATCGTGCAAAACATCAACCCGGACAAGACCAACGTCATTTTCGGCAAAAAGACGGTGACGCTCTGGGGCAGCGACGTCATTTACGATTACATCGGTCCGATCAAATTCGCGATCTCGGCGCGGTCGTTCTACCAGGTCAACCCGGCCCAGACGGAAGTGCTGTACAACAAAACGTTGGAGTACGCCGGCGCGACAGGGACGGAAACGGTCATCGACGCCTATTGCGGCATCGGCACGATCTCGCTGTTTTTGGCGCAGAAGTCCAAGCATGTGTACGGCGTAGAGATCGTCCCGGAAGCGATTGCGGATGCGAACCGCAACGCCCGGTTGAATGGCGTGGAAAACGCGACATTCGAGGCAGGCCCGGCAGAGGACGTGATTCCGGCCTGGAAGGAGCAGGGAATCCGCGCCGATGTCATCGTGGTCGACCCGCCGCGCAAGGGCTGCGACGAGGCGCTGCTGACGACGATTTTGGAAATGCAGCCGGAGCGCGTGGTGTACGTGTCGTGTAACCCGTCGACGCTGGCAAGGGATTTGAAGGTGTTGGCGGAGCGGTATGAGGTGAAGGAAGTGCAGCCGGTGGATATGTTTCCGCATACGGGGCATATCGAAAGCGTTGCGTGCTTGGTATATAAGGGTGTTTGACCACCAAAAAAGTGAGTTGTTGACGAACTGTTGACGAAAAAAAGGAGCTGCTGCCGCGGCTCCTTATGCTTTTATATTCTTCATGGGAATGATGCTATTGAATTTGTTGGCTGCTTCTTTATCAGCGGATTGGAGCGCGTGGCCGTATACATTCATAGTTGTGGTTATGCTGGCGTGTCCCAGGCGTTCGGAAATGATTTTCGCGTGTACTCCGCTATTGATTAGCAGAGTAGCTGATGGACTGTCAACACCTAACTAGACAGATTTCTTAATTGCTTTCTGTTTGTAAACGAATGGACTCAAATACCCCAATGTTGAGTGAATTCTTGTTTCGTTAAACCATTTCACGTATGCCCCTAATTCCTGCTTCAATTGTGCGAGTGACTCAAATCTTCGATTCTTGACAAACTCCGTTTTAATCAGCTTAAAGGTTGGATTGTCAACAGTAATTCAGACAACTATTTTAAGGGCTTCTTGGCGATACTGAACAGGCGTCATATAGCCTAATG
>NZ_JBQCKK010000031.1:0-27504 GCF_051967035.1 Brevibacillus sp. SAFN-007a
GGGACATAAAAAAATGCTCCTCCTTACAGGGAGACAGTTTTATTATTTCAACTGTCTACTTGAAGGGGAGCATATCATGAAGAGGGCGGCGTTTTGCTTTTTTACAAGGACATGCGCAAAATTTCGAGGACGTCCTGCTTGTTCAAGGTTTTGAACTGACCGATCGGACCAAACGGCGTCGCTTTTTCCGCCATCAGCTCCAGATGCTCGTCTGTGATTTGGTAGTCCGCCAGACGAGTCGGCGCTCCGATTCGGGCAAAGAACGCTTCCGTTGCCGCGATGCCCTCCAGCGCTACTTCCTCGTCTGTTTTGCCTGCGGGATCGACATTCCATACTTCCACGGCGAAGCGGACAAAGCGGGCGACGTTTTCGCGGTACACGTAGCGCATCCATTTCGGGAAGAGGATCGCCAGGCCGCCGCCATGCGGAATGTCGTACACGGCGCTTACGGCGTGCTCGATGGAGTGGGTAGCCCAGTCGGTGGTCACGCCGACTGGCAGCGTGCCGTTCAGCGCCATCGTTCCGCAGTACAGGATGTTGGCGCGCGCGTCGTAGTCATGCGGATTTTCCAGGACGCGTTCGGCATTTTCGATGACGGTCTTCATGATCGACTCGGCGAAGCGCGTCTGGAGCGGAATCTCGGTCGTATGCGTGAAATACTGTTCAAAAACGTGCGACAAAATATCGCTGATGCCATAGACGGTCTGATCGCGCGGAACGCTGAACGTATTCTCCGGATCGAGGATGGAGAAGGTCGGGAAGGTAGTGCCGGCTCCGTGCTTTTCTTTTGTGTCCCAGTTGGTAATAACGCTGCCTCTGTTCATTTCCGAGCCGGTTGCCGCAAGCGTCAGGACCGTGCCGAGCGGCAAAGCTTTTTCGGCCACTGCTTTTCGGGTGTAAAAATCCCAGACATCCCCTTCGTACGGGACGCCGACAGCGACTGCCTTGGCCGCGTCAATCACGCTGCCGCCGCCAACGGCGAGAATCCAGTCGACCGCTTCTGCCCGGCACAGGTCAATCCCTTTTTGCACGGTGCTGAGGCGAGGGTTGGGCTCCACGCCAGGCAGCTCCAGTACGCGGCAGCCGGCAGCTTGCAGATGCGCGGTAACCTTGTCGTACAGACCGGAGCGCTTGATGCTGCCGCCGCCGTACACGAGTAGAACCGTGCGGCCGAGCTGTTTGGCTTTTTCCTCCAGCTGGGCCAATTGTCCCCGGCCAAACAGGAGTTGTGTCGGGTTGTAGTAAACAAAGTTTTCCATATTTCCAGCTCCTCCCATAATCGTGCCTACACTCATTGTAGCGAACTGCCCCGCCGCATGCCAGCGATCAATGTGTTTTTGTAAATTTTTGGATACCAACATGTCAGCTGGAAGAGAAACAAGTCGGTTTCGACAAGAAATTAAGAGATTTAGTAGATACCATCCGCGAAACAGGGTGGTATAATACATAAGATGGGTAGCCTCGCTGTTTTTCAACAAGGAATGGCAACGGTTGCCCGAGGGAAGAGGGGTCGTGTCGATTTTGCCGGAAACAGCGGCATTTTCGACGGAAAAAACAAAAAATCAGGATCAAGAGAATAGAGAAGGATCTGACTATGTAGGATGTGATTGGCTTGATCGAGATGTTTGACGTTTGGAAAACGTACCCGAATGGCACGAATGCTTTGAAGGGTATCAACATTCGGATTGAAAAAGGCGAATTTGTGTATGTGGTTGGGCCGAGCGGCGCGGGAAAATCGACGTTCATCAAGCTCATGTACCGCGAAGAGAAGCCGACCAAGGGCCAGATCTTCCTGGGCGGCTTCAATGTCAGCCGGATCAAGGAGCGGCAGATTCCGCTCGTTCGCCGCAGCATCGGGGTTGTCTTCCAGGATTTCAAACTGCTGCCGACCCTTACGGTGTTCGAAAACGTCGCATTTGCGATGGAGGTTATCGAGAGCAATCCCAAGCAGATCAAACCGCGCGTGATGGACGTGCTGGGATTGGTAAAATTGAAGCACAAGGCCAAAATGCTGCCGAGCGAGCTGTCTGGCGGCGAGCAACAGCGCGTGGCACTCGCGCGGGCACTGGTGAACAACCCGGGCATCATTATTGCGGACGAGCCGACGGGAAACCTCGACCCGGAGACATCCTGGGAGATCATGAAGCTGTTTGAGGAAATCAACCAGCGCGGGACGACGGTCGTCATGGCGACGCACAACCGGGAGATTGTCAACACGATGAGAAAGCGGGTCATTGCCATCGAGGCAGGACAGATCGCCCGTGATGAGCAGAGAGGGGATTACGGTTATGAAGATTAGAACGCTGGGACGCCATGTCCGTGAAGGGGTCAAAAACCTCGGCCGGAACGGCTGGATGTCGTTCGCGTCGGTCAGTGCCGTGACGATCACCCTGTTCATTTTGGGTGTATTCCTCATTTTGGCCATGAACGTCAACTACTTTGCGCAATCTGTCGAAAAACAGGTGGAAATCCGAGTGTTCATGGCGGACCTTACCACCAAGGAAGACTTGCAAAAATTTGAGCAAAGCGTGCGCAGCATCCCGGCGGTGGAGTCCGTCGAGTTCATTTCCAAGGATGAAGGCTTGAAGCAGTTCAAGGAGAGTATGGGCGACAAGGCGTACCTGTTTGACGGCTTGGAAAAGGGAAATCCGCTCCCGGACTCTTTTGTGGTCAAGACGAAGCTGCCGCAAGATACGCCTGTGGTCGCCAATCAAATCAAGCAAATGAAATCGGTCCGAAGCTTGAATTACGGGGAAGGGACGGTCGAAAAGCTGTTCGCCGCCACAGACACCTTGCGAAACGTCGGAATCGCCTTCATCATCGGCTTGGGCTTTACCGCGATGTTTTTGATTGCCAACACCATCAAGCTGACGATTGTCGCGAGACGCCGAGAGATCGAGATCATGAAGCTGGTTGGCGCCACCAACTGGTTTATCCGCTGGCCTTTTTTTGTCGAAGGACTCTTGATGGGAGTGTGCGGGGCACTGATCCCGATCATTTTGCTGACAGTGGGCTATTACTACTTGCTGGATGCGATCCATGCCAGCTTTGAAGCTTCCCAACTGTTCAAACTGTTGCCATTGTTCCCATTGGTCTACCAGGTAGCCCTCGCTTTGCTGGCGATCGGCGCGTTTATCGGAATCTGGGGAAGCTTGGTGTCCGTACGCCGCTTCTTGCGAGTTTAACATTGGAAAACGTGGGAGGAGTATCATGAGAAAGAGAACCGTCCTGTTCACACTCTTGATCGCCGGCCTGGTGGCTGGCGCTGCGATCCCGACTAACGTGAGCTGGGCAGCCAGCAAGGCATCTTTGGACAAGATCAATCGAGAGTTGAAGGAAATCCAGCAAAAGAGACAGCAGCAGAAACAACAAATGAGGCAAACCGAACAGCAGATCAGCATCGTCAAAAAGGAACAACAAGATTTGCAGACGCAACTCATGGCGATCGACCTGCGACGCAACGAGACGCAAAACAAGCTGGACAAGCTGGAAAAGCAAATGAAGGAAACGACGGAAAAAGCCGCCGAGGCGCAAGATCAGCTGGACGAAGCGAAAGATCGGGTAGCAAAACGGGAAACACTGCTGAAAACCCGGGTTAAATCCATGTACGAACGGGGAAACGTCTCCTACTTGGACGTGCTTTTGGGTGCGTCCGACTTTGGCGATTTCCTGACCCGCATGGAGGGGTTGCGGTTGATTCTTGAGCAGGATACGCGTATCCTAGAAGACAATATTCGCGACAAAGAAACGATCGAGAAGAAGAAGAAGGAAATCGAGCATCAGTTGACCGTATACGCAGGAATGCTAGACGAGGCGGAAGCGCTCAAGGCCGAGCTGGACAAGCAGTACAAAGAGAGTCTCGTGGTCAAGGCCGAGTTGAAGAAAAAAGAGGCCGCTTTGGAAGAAGACCTGGAGCAGTACGGACAGCAACTCATCGAGCTCACCCGGCAGGAATCCGCCAAGTATGCGGAGCGAGTGCGGGCGATGAGCGCGTCCAGCACCGGGTACAAGGGCGGCAATCTCGGTTTGCCGATCGCGGATGGACAATTTCGCCTCAGTTCCGGCTTCGGTATGCGAAAAGACCCGTTTACAGGCCGTTCAGCTGGGCATAATGGTGTAGACATGGCAGCGCCAAAAGGAACGCCGATCTTGGCTGCGGCTGACGGAGTCGTCATTTTTGCAGGGTATTCCAACGGCTTCGGGAATACGGTAATGATTAAACACAGTGCGGAGATTACCACGCTCTACGGACACATTCGCGAGGGCGGCATCAAGGTTTCTGTGGGACAATCCGTATCGAGAGGCCAAAAGATTGCCGAAGTAGGCTCTACCGGCCGCTCTACCGGAAATCACGTTCACTTTACCGTCTACAAGAACGACGTTGCCGTCAACCCTATGCCGTATCTGAAATAGTCAAGCAACGGGCAGCCAGACAAATATTGCTATCGGGAAATGCATACACTAGCAGCATACCTTTTTGCCGGTAGTACAAAGGATGGTGACGTGAGTAGTGAGATGGAAGGGACGTACCGTATTAGCGCTTGTGCTCATCTCGATGGTGGCCAGCAGTTTCTTGACCATCGCGTTGATGAAGACATCGGCCAGCATGCAAGTCACGCAGAATGGAACCCTGACTGCTTCCAATGGCGCAGTGTTTCCGGGAGGCTCAGAATATCCCCAGGAGTTCAAGAAGCTCTTTGAAGCTTTTCAAGCGATCAAAAAAGACTACATTCAAACGGTGACCAACGAACAGCTGATCGAAGGGGCAATCGGCGGCATGGTCGGGGCTTTGGAAGATCCGTACAGCGATTACATGGACCCGAAATCAGCCGAAGAATTTACCTCGACGCTGCATTCTACGTTCCAGGGAATCGGGACAGAGGTCACGATGCAAAATGGTCGGGTCACTGTCGTTTCGCCATTCAAGGGCTCTCCGGCGGAGCGAGCGGGCCTCAGACCGAACGACCAGATTTTGAGCGTCAACGGCGAGTCGCTGGAGGGATTGGATTTGCACCAGGCCGTGACCAAAATTCGCGGACCCAAAGGCACAAAAGCCGTTCTGAAGGTCATTCGCGCCGGAGTAGCAGAACCGCTCACGATTGTATGTATTCGCGACGATATTCCGATCGAAACGGTGAACAGCCAGATCATCGAAAAAAATGGCGTGAAGGTCGGCGTGATCGGCATTACCCAGTTCTCGACCGAAACCGCCAAGCACTTCAAGGAACAGCTTGCTTCCCTGGAGAAAAAGGGGATCGGCGGCCTCGTCATCGACGTGCGCGGCAATCCGGGCGGCTACTTGCTGGCCGTCAAGGAGATCGGGGAAATCCTCGTGCCGAAAAAAGGAGTCATCGTGACGATTGAGTACGGTGCCGGCGGGCAGCAAAAGGAAGAGTACCGCTCGACAACGGATGCTGCCAAGCCTTATCCGATTGCCGTCCTGATTAACGGCGGCAGCGCCAGCGCCTCGGAAATTTTGGCGGGGGCGATGCGCGACAGCGGTCACTACAAGCTGGTCGGGGAAAAGAGCTTCGGCAAAGGAACCGTCCAAAGCACGATGGAAATGACGGACAAGAGCCAGTTGAAGCTGACCATCGCCAAATGGGTCACGCCAAGCGGCGAATGGATTCACAAAAAAGGAATCGAGCCGGACTTCAAGGTCGAGCAGCCTGCTTATTTCAACGCCACGCAGTTGCCGGCCGACAAGGAGCTGGCCCGCGACATGGCCGGCGCAGAAGTGAAGAATCTGCAACTGATCCTGACCGGGCTGAATTTGTCGCCAGGCCGCGACGACGGCTACTTTGACGAAAAGACAGAGCAGGCGATCAAGCAGTTCCAAGCTGCGAAAAAGCTGCCTGTGACCGGAAAAGTCGACGCCGCAACCCGCAGCCAGCTCGAAAACAGCCTGCGGGAGACGATGCGCAAGCCCGAGAATGACTTGCAGCTCCAGAAGGCTCTGGATGTCGTTACCGGCAAATAGGAAAAATAATCAAGAAGAGGAAAGCAGGGAAATCCCGCTTTTCCGTAGAAATGATAACCACGGCAAATCACATGTCGTGGTTTTCTTTTTTTGATTTGAGGTGAGGCACTTGGCGATACAGGCAGATATGCTCTCCATTGCATATGGCTTTACCGCATTTTTTCTCAATCCCGTTTTTTACCTGTTTCTCGGTTTTATTTACTTGCATTATCGCAGACAGATGAAGCTGGAAAGACAGCTGTTTGCCGCACGCATGCAGTCTCCGCTCCTCTCGACAATCCGGGCCGTAGGGATGGGCGCGGTCGGGGGATTGGGCATCTCGCTTCTCGCCGCAGGGCTGGGAGTGGTTGTGCAGGCACAGGATTTATGGATGGTATGGGCATTGGCCCTTCTTTTGGCGCTGATTCGCTTGCGGTTTCTCTGCTTTGCCTATGCGGCAGGTCTGCTCACCGTTTTTCACGCGATTGCCCGCGTCTTCCCGGACTTGCGGGACGTTCCCGGCTTGGGCGGCGTGTGGGACATGCTGCTGCAGGCGAAGCCGATTCCGCTCCTGGCGCTGGTCGCGATCATGCACCTGATCGAAGCGATGCTCGTCCGCTGGAACGGGGGGAGAGACGCTTCTCCGCTGTTCGTCGAAGGACAGCGCGGGCGGATCGTCGGGGCGTACCTGCTGCATTCGTTTTGGCTGACTCCGCTGGTTCTGTTCGTCCAGGTAGAGCCGGGGGCACTGAGTGGTGCGTTTTATCCGGGCTGGCCGTTTTTTTCAGGCGAGCTGGCTTCCTTCGGACTGATGCTGCTGCCAACGGTTACGGGTTTTTCGGATATGACCCAGACGATGACCCCCTTGGAAAAGGGGAAGCAAATTTCCAGCAACCTCGCCTGGTACGCAGTCGGGCTGTTGGCGCTTTGCGCTCTGGCCGTCTTGTTTTCGCCGCTTGTTTTGCTCGCCGCGCTGTTTGCCTTGTTCGGGCATGAAGCGCTGTTCTTCTGGAGCCAATGGAAAGAAAGGCAGCGTTCCCCTTACTTCATCCAATCTTCGCGCGGCGTCAAGGTCATGGGCGTCATCCCGGGCACGCGGGCAGAGGAGATCGGGATTGCGACAGGGGAAATCATCGTGAAGGTCAACGGCATTCCGGTGCGGGACAAGGAAGATTTGTATCCGGCGCTACAGGCCAATCCGGCCTTTTGCAAAATGGAAGTGCTCACGCGCGAAGGCGAACTGAAGTTTGTGCAGTGCGCGGTTTACGCAGGCAACCACCATCAGCTGGGAATCATCGTAGTGCCTGATGCAACGACTCGCGTATTTGTCGATTTGAAACGATCCAGCGTCGTCGAACTGATTAAGCAAAGGCTCGAAAAACGGAATGTCGGAGCGTGAAGGGATGCGACAGCAGTTGCGTGCCTTCTTTTTTTGCTGGATTGGTTTGAATATATTTTTCTGAAAAGATCGTCTGTTCGTAAAACTTACGCCAGGGTGGCGCGTCTACCTTTACGAGGAAAGGAAGGGAGTGAGTCATTTGTCCGATCTGAAAAAAACGGTCTTGTGCGCCTTGACCGGGGCGTTAACGGCGACCAGCATGTTGGTTGCGCCCTTTGCCGGAGCAAGCGCAGAAACATCGGCCCGTTCTGTACTCGCAGCGAATGCCGAGAGAGCAGTCTCTGCCCCTGTTGCCAAAGGGGTGCAAAAACTGGTTCGCCTGTTGCCGGAGCTGGCTTCACGCAAGGTCGTTTACGGTGGCGATGTGGATGGACCGGGTGTCAGCGGGGTGAAAGTGTCTTTTGTGCGGGCGGCCACCGGAACAGCTCAGGGGGAGGACAGCGCGATTTTTGACCGAGCCACAGGGAATTTGCTCCAGTTGGACCTCGTTCCCGCGAAAAGGGCAAAGCCGGCATTTCCGACTGACCAGCAAGCGAAAACAAGAGCGAAGACTTTCCTGACAGGCTTGCTTGCCGGAAATACGTATCAGGCGAGAGAAGTGAAGAAGGAAGCGGGCAAGCTGACGGTCCGAATGGTTCGCAAGGTGAACAATGTCGTGTTCGACGATGCGTATGACAGTCTTGTCAGCTTCGACGCCTCGGGGCGGCTTGTCGGGCTGCGGATGTTTGACGGGCGATTGTATGAAACCGTGAATCCGGCAGCACTCCCTTCGCCGCAGCGCGTCATTTCTCCAGCGCAAGCAGTGGGCAAGTGGAAGGGACAGCGCCCGCTGGAGCTGGTGTACTTGCTGCCGGAGCAGGAGCAAAACAATCAGACGGCAGCGCGCCTCGCCTATATTGTCAAGGATGGGGTCATTTCGCAGGAGCATACCGGCAGTGCCTTGGACGCGTTCAGTGGAAAAAGGCTGGCAGCACCCGTCCAGCAGACGAACATTGTGAACGTGACGGGGACAGGGGAAACGTGGAGAGCGCAGACCGAGAGCGAGGCCCGTCAATTGCTGCGCATCCTGTTCAAGCTCGAATCCGCCAAGCTGCCGCTTACTGTGCGGGACGAGAAGTACGCTGACGGTCAGGAGCGCCGTTTCTTTATTTGGGGCTACTTTCCGGAGGGGGTCGCCGATGCGGACAAGAAATACCGGATCGGAAGTTTTCCGGAAGGGATCAGCCAGGCCCAGAACCAGCATATGATGCTCGAAACCGATGCCAAGACAGGACGGCTGATTCGCTTTGTCTACAAGCAGGCAGAGGAGCAGGGGTCCACCGCCAAAACGGACAAAAACCGGGATCGCAAAGGGGCGGAAGCGCTGTTGCGAAGACTCGTGCCTTCCGGGAGCAACCAGTTGAGGCTTGCCGATGTCGGCACCGACAAATATACAACGCTGGTGGCCGACCCGCTTATCGGCGGCATTCCTGTCTACCGGGTCGGGCAGATGGAACAAGAAGGGATGTACACGATTACCGTAAATGCGTGGACGGGCAAGGTCGAGGAAGTGATCGTGAAGCGTCCGGACAACATGGTTCTTCCCGCCCCCTCCAAGGCGATCCATGAACAGAAAGCGATGGAGCGCTTGCTGCAAGCCATGCCGCTTGAGCTGACCTACATTCACCAAAAGGATCGGCAAACAGGCGCGATCAGCTGGAAGCTTGGCTATGACCTGTCCTTTCGTCAGACCCGTTCGCACTGCTTTTGCGGGGGCGATGGGAAGAGGGATACGACGGTGTATGTCGATGCGCTTACGGGACAGCTTGTCGTAAACGAATAGGGATGAGCAGCAAAGAAGAAGCCGCACGCTCCAGAGAGCACGTGCGGCTTTTTCGCATAGGAAGGATCAGGCGCTCGCTTCAAATCCGGTGATTTGATTCAGCGCAATTTTTTTGTCATCGGTCAAGACGAACTCCACGACCCCGTTTTTCATGCTGACGGCTTTAATGACACCGTTCAGGCTGTTGTCCGTAGTAGAGCCGTCGGTATTGGTTTGCTTTTCCGTATAGGTGACGGTGAAGCCAATCATTTGGGCGTACTGCAGCGAATTGCTCATGACGCTACTGTCCGGCTTGACGCTCATGCCCACGACCTGATCGAGCTTGACGGTCATGCCGTTATCGAGCGTAAACTGCGTGGTGCCGTCCTTCATGGTGAAGCCCGTGACGACCGCGTTGGCGATCTCATCTACTTTGGTCACGTCGTCAGTGGTCGCCGGATTGCCGTCTTTGTCTACTTCCTTGGTCGTCTTGTACGAGATTTCCTTGCCGATCATGTTCATGAACTTCACGCTGCTATCCAGCGCATTTCCGGTCATGCCTTGCGATTCCAGACCTTTGATGTCCGTGAGCGGAATGGGAGTAGACTCCCCGGCGATGCGGAAGTAAATCTTGCCGCTGTCCATGTAAACGGCTTCGAGCACGCCTTCCTTCGTCTCTGTCGCCGTTTCTCCCGTCAACTCGTCTTTGGTCGTGAGGGAGTAGGTGGCGGTGCGCCCGATCAGCGACTCGTATTTTTCCAGCGTCAGCATGCTGTTGTTCGATTGCTCCATCAGCGTTGCCATCTTGGTGATTTTTTCCACCATGGTCATCATGCTCGTTTGCTGGATGAACTGGGAGTTGTCCATCGGGGACATGGGATCCTGATTCTTCAACTGCTCCAGCAAAAGCTTCATGAAGGCGTTGTTGTCAAGCTCGGTGGTAAACTCTCGTTTGCCCTGATAGCTCATATGTGGTTGGATATAGGGATTATTTTTAACGGTGGTTCCGATATCTGGCATGTCGATCCTCCCTGAAGATGGCGAGTCTAATCCGTGCGTGCTTCTACACTCTTCCTTATTATCGGTAAAATCTGTCGGAGGATGAAGACAAACATTTGTTCGAATTTCGGCTTATCAGAGCGGGGATTGTGTTATAATGGAAATAGAAACAGGCATGCAACGAGGAGATGAACGAGGGAATGGACCGTTTTGAATTGGTATCGGAGTATCAGCCTTCCGGTGACCAGCCGACCGCGATTGCCGAGCTGGTGGCCGGGATTAAGGCCGGTAAGCGGCACCAGACGTTGCTCGGGGCTACCGGTACGGGAAAAACCTATACGGCTGCCCAGGTGATTGCCCAGGTGAACAAGCCGACACTGGTGATGGCCCACAACAAGACGCTGGCTGCCCAGCTTTGTGCAGAATTCAAGGAGTTTTTCCCCCATAACGCAGTGGAATACTTCGTCAGCTACTACGACTACTATCAGCCGGAAGCGTACATTCCCCAATCGGATACGTTTATTGAAAAAGACTCCAGCATCAACGACGAAATTGACAAGCTGCGCCACTCGGCGACCAGTGCGTTGTTCGAGCGGCGCGATGTCATTATTGTGGCGTCCGTATCTTGCATCTACGGCTTGGGTTCGCCGGCGGAGTATAAGGAGATGCTGCTGTCGCTGCGCGTTGGTATGGAAAAGGGGCGGGACGAGATTTTGCATCGTCTGGTCGACATCCAATATACCCGCAACGACATCAACTTTACGCGGGGGACGTTCCGGGTGCGCGGAGACGTCGTGGAGATTTTTCCGGCGTCGCAGAGTGAGCAGGCGATTCGCGTGGAGTTTTTCGGAGACGAAATCGAGCGGATTACCGCCATTGACGTGCTGACCGGAGAGATTTTGGGCCAGCGCGAACACGTAGCGATTTTCCCGGCGTCCCACTATGTCACCCGCGAAGAAAAAATGAAGCTGGCGGTCCAAAGCATCGAGGCCGAGCTGGAAGAGCGGCTGGCAGAGCTGCGGGCAGCCGGAAAGCTGCTGGAAGCGCAGCGGCTGGAGCAGCGGACGCGCTACGATATCGAGATGATGCTGGAGATGGGCTTTTGCTCCGGAATCGAAAACTACTCGCGCCATCTGACGGGTCTTCCGGCGGGGCACGCCCCGTACACGCTGATGGATTATTTTCCGGAGGACTATCTGCTCTTGATTGACGAGTCGCATATGACCTTGCCGCAGGTGCGGGGGATGTACAACGGCGACCAGGCGCGCAAGAATGTGCTGGTCGAGTACGGGTTCCGCCTGCCTTCAGCGAAGGATAACCGACCGCTGCGCTTCGAGGAATTCGAGCAAAAAATCAACCAGGCGATTTACATTTCGGCAACCCCCGGCCCGTATGAGCTGGAGCACTGTCCGGAATTGGTGCAGCAGGTCATTCGCCCGACAGGACTGGTCGACCCGACCATTTCGGTGCGCCCGATCAAAGGGCAAATCGACGACCTGATCGGGGAAATCCAGGCTACGATTGCCAAAAACGAGCGCGTCCTCATCACGACACTGACGAAAAAAATGGCGGAGGACCTGACGGATTACCTGAAGGAAATCGGGATCAAGGTCCGTTACTTGCACTCCGACATCAAGACGATCGAGCGGATGCAGATTTTGCGATCCTTGCGTCTGGGCGAATTCGACGTGCTGATCGGGATTAACCTGCTGCGGGAAGGCCTGGACTTGCCCGAGGTTTCGCTTGTGGCTATTTTGGATGCCGACAAGGAAGGCTTCCTGCGCAACGAGCGCTCCCTGATTCAGACAATCGGGCGGGCAGCCCGGAACGCCGAGGGGCGCGTGATTATGTACGCCGACAAGATGACGGACTCGATGAAGTCGGCGATTCGCGAGACGGAGCGTCGTCGTGCGATCCAGCTGGCCTACAACGAGAAGCACGGCATTACTCCGCAAACGGTGAAAAAAGCTGTGCGGGAAGTAATCGAGGCGACGAAGGTGGCCGAGGAAAAAGCGGACTACTTGCCACACGCCGATTTCAAGAAGATGTCGAAGAAGGATCGACTGGCCGTCATCGAACGCATGGAAGAAGAAATGAAAGAAGCGGCGCGCAATCTCATGTTCGAGCGCGCGGCTGAACTGCGTGATTTGATTCTGGAGTTGAAGGCGGAACTCTAAGGAGAGGTATTTTTTATGCCATTGGAACATATTGTCGTCAAGGGCGCTCGCGCCCACAATCTGAAAAACATTGATGTAGTGATTCCGAGGGACAAATTCGTCGTGCTGACGGGTTTGTCCGGCTCGGGAAAGTCGTCCCTTGCCTTTGACACGATTTACGCAGAGGGACAGCGGCGCTACGTGGAGTCTCTCTCTGCCTATGCCCGCCAGTTTCTCGGGCAGATGGACAAACCCGATGTCGATTCGATTGAAGGGCTGTCGCCCGCGATTTCCATTGACCAGAAGACGACGAGCCGCAACCCGCGCTCCACGGTCGGTACCGTGACGGAAATCTACGACTACTTGCGTCTGTTGTATGCGCGTGTGGGCAGAGCGATCTGTCCCGATCACGGCATCGAGATTCAGTCCCAGACGATCGAGCAGATGGTGGATCGTCTGATGGAGTACCCGGAGCGCACGAGAATGCAAATCCTCGCGCCGATGGTGCAGGGGCGCAAGGGAGAACACGTCAAGCTGCTGGAGGATATTCGCAAGCAAGGCTTCGTGCGCGTGCGCGTGAACGGGGACATTATCGATTTGGCTGAGGATATCAAGCTGGAAAAAAACAAAAAGCACAACATCGAAGTCGTGGTGGACCGCGTGGTTGTGAAGCCGGATGTGCAGTCGCGTCTCGCCGACTCGTTGGAGACGGCGTTGCGTCTTGCGGACGGCAAGGTGATCGTCGACGTCATGGAGCAGGAGGAGCTGTTGTTCAGCGAGAAGCACGCTTGCCCGGTTTGCGGATTTTCCATCGGCGAGCTGGAGCCGCGGATTTTCTCGTTCAACAGTCCGTTTGGCGCGTGCTCGGAGTGCGACGGTTTGGGCGTAAAGCTGGAGGTCGACCCGGACATGGTCGTTCCGGATGCGACCAAGACCTTGCAGGACGGCGCGATCAGTGCCTGGGAGCCAAAGTCGTCGA
This sequence comes from Brevibacillus sp. SAFN-007a, assembly GCF_051967035.1. Classification (NCBI taxonomy): domain Bacteria; kingdom Bacillati; phylum Bacillota; class Bacilli; order Caryophanales; family Paenibacillaceae; genus Brevibacillus; species Brevibacillus sp. SAFN-007a. The sequence continues at coordinate 13,294 of NZ_JBQCKK010000031.1, forward strand.
CCTACTACCAGCAGCTGCTGGAATCGGCATGCCGCCATTTCAACATTCGCATGGATATTCCGTACGAGGAGCTGCCGCCGGAGCAAGTGCAGATTTTGATGTACGGCAGCGAAGGGGAGAAAATCCAGTTCCGCTATGAAAATGAGTTCGGCCAAGTCCGGGAGGCGGTTGTGCCGTTTGAAGGCGTCATTCCCAATCTGCAGCGCCGCCATCTGGAAACCAGCTCGGACTACATTCGCGAGCAAATTGAAGGCTTCATGAGCCAAAAGCCTTGCCCGGTCTGCAAAGGGCATCGTTTGCGCCAGGAGAGTCTGGCAGTGAAAGTAGGGGAGCGTAGCATTTCCGAGCTGACGACCCTGTCGATTCTCGAAGCGCATCAGTTCATTGAGGGACTGGAGCTGACCGAGCGAGAAGCGAAGATTGCCAACCTGATTGTGAAGGAAATCAAGGCGCGCCTCAACTTTTTGATCGACGTCGGCCTGGATTACCTGACACTGAGCCGGGCGGCAGGGACCTTGTCCGGGGGCGAGGCGCAGCGGATTCGGCTGGCTACCCAGATCGGCTCCAGCCTCATGGGCGTCCTCTACATCCTCGACGAGCCGAGCATCGGGCTGCATCAGCGGGATAACGCGCGCCTGATTAAGACGCTGGAGCATATGACCAAGCTGGGGAACACCCTGATCGTGGTCGAGCATGACGAAGATACGATGCGGGCGTGCGACTACATTATCGACATCGGCCCTGGCGCGGGAATTCACGGCGGCCAGGTCGTGGCTGCCGGCACGCCGGAAGAAGTGATGAAGGATGAAAACTCGCTGACAGGAGCGTATTTGAGCGGGCGCAAGTTCATTCCGGTTCCGTTGGAGCGCAGAGAACCATCCGACAAATGGGTGAAGATCGAAGGCGCGAAGGAAAACAACCTGAAAAACGTCACCGTCAAAATTCCGTTAGGGTTGTTCGTCGCGGTGACAGGCGTATCCGGCTCCGGGAAGAGTACGCTCATCAACGAAATTTTGCAAAAGGCGCTGTCGCGCGATCTGAACGGTGCCAAAGTAAAGCCGGGCGAACATCGTCGCATCGTGGGACTGGAGCATCTGGACAAAGTCATCAATATCGACCAATCCCCGATCGGCCGGACGCCGCGCTCCAATCCGGCGACGTACACAGGCGTCTTTGACGACATTCGCGATCTGTTTGCCTCGACGAACGAAGCGAAGGTGCGCGGCTACAAAAAGGGCCGCTTCAGCTTCAATGTCAAGGGCGGGCGCTGCGAGGCGTGCAGCGGCGACGGGATTATCAAAATCGAGATGCACTTTTTGCCGGACGTGTACGTACCTTGCGAGGTGTGCCACGGCAAACGCTACAACCGGGAGACGCTCGATGTCAAATACAAAGGCAAGAGCATCGCGGACGTGCTGGAAATGACGATCGAGGATGCGGTGGAGTTTTTCCGCAATTTGCCGAGGATCGAGCGCAAGCTGCAAACGATTGTGGACGTCGGTCTCGGCTACATGAAGCTGGGTCAGCCTGCGACGACTCTCTCTGGCGGGGAAGCGCAGCGCGTCAAGCTGGCCTCGGAGCTGTATCGACGCAGCACAGGACGCACGCTGTACATTTTGGACGAGCCGACGACAGGCTTGCATACCGATGACATTGATCGTCTGCTGAAAGTGTTGCAGCGCCTGGTGGAAAACGGCGACACGGTGCTGGTTATCGAGCACAACCTGGATGTCATCAAGACCGTGGATTACATCGTGGATCTGGGGCCAGAAGGCGGTACGCGCGGCGGGCAGATCGTCGGCACGGGTACGCCGGAAGAAGTGGCGGAATTGGAAGGCTCGTATACCGGAACATACCTGAAGCCGATTTTGGAAAGGGACAAAGCCAGAACCCTCGCCAAGCTGGAACAACTGGTATCGAAATAACGCGGAGAGCCTCCCTGGTAAAGCAGGGGGGCGTCTTTGTCTGCTCAATAGCGCTGTGCAAGAAAAGGGATCGCTGTGAAACGGCGTGGCGAGCCATGCGGGAAGAGATGGGGGAGAAGACATGGAGTACGTGGCAAACGCAATGGCGGCCCTCCCGGCCGATCTGGTGGAGCAAGCGAGGAAATGCTTTGACGGGCAAGACCCGGCACACGACTGGCAGCATAATTTGCGCGTGCTGGCGATGTGCGAGCGGATCGGCGGCGAGGAAGGGGCGGACATGCAGGTGCTGCGTCTGGCTGCGTTGCTGCACGATGTCGGCAGAGCGGAGGAGCGGCAGACGGGGGAGTGTCACGCTGAAATCAGCGCGAGAGTGGCCGGAACATGGCTGCGGGAGCGAGGCATGGGGGACGAGCTGATCGCGCGGGTGCAGGCAGTGATTCTGGCCCATCGGTTTCGCAAAGATCGTCCGCCCGCAAGCCTGGAAGAAAAAATCTTGTTCGACGCCGACAAGCTCGATTCGATTGGCGCTATTGGAGTTGCCCGGGTTTTTGCTTATACTGGAGTTATAGGAGGACCTATCCAATCCGACGACCCGCAGCAGCATACTCCGGTCAAGGAATACGAGTGGAAGCTGCAACGCATCAAAGACAGGCTGTTCACCAAAACGGCCCAAGCGATTGCGCGGGAACGGCACGCGTTCATGGTCCGCTTTTTTGAGCAGTGGGAGCGGGAAGTGAAAGGACTCCAATAGACGCTGGGAAACTGGCGGAAGGAGGAATGAAAATGATCCGCTGGATAATCAAATTGCTCCTGAACGGAGCTGCCCTGCTTTTGATTAGCAAATGGTTTGCTTCTATTCACGTTGCCAATTTCACCGTTGCCTTGTGGGCGATTCTGATTTTGGGTGTCGTGAACACATTGATTCGTCCGATACTGATGTTTTTTACCTTGCCGCTGACGATCTTGACGATGGGGCTTTTCTGGTTCATCATCAACGCTGTGACGTTTGCCCTGACAGCCTACTTCATTGACGGATTCGAAGTAGGACCATGGCCGGACAACATCGGCACTGTTATCGTGGCAGCTGCGCTGATGAGTATTTTGGGCTGGTTGATTGAGATGGTGGTCGGCTTGAAAAAAGAGAGAAGGTAGAAAGTACCAAAAAAACCCCGCGAGCTCGTGAAGAGTTCGCGGGGTTGCTATTGTGACGAGGTCATGATTGATTTTTTGAATTCTCTTCGTTTCGCATGTGAGGTGGGAGTGGTTCATAGAGCAGTCCGGCCTTCAGAACTCCTGCGATGTTCAAAACAGACAGGCCGCCAAAGAATTTGCAAACAGTTGAAAGCACTCTCTTCATGGGGATCATCCTCTCAATAAAGTTTTTTCCAGAAAAGATACAAAGCGAAACGAACTAGGCATGAGAAGAAGCGATTGGTAGAAGATTGCTAGTATGTAAGTCATAGAGAGCCTATAGGAATATCCTACCAAAAAAATTGAGAGAATGCAACCGATAAAGATTAATAAGATTGCAATTTTCTGATTTCTTTTTTGAACAGCGGGGTTATCTGGCAGGTATGTATGTTTGGCTGGACCGTATACGTAGTTGATGATGACGCCAAATCCTGCGGTGAAAACCGTCAGTAGAGTCAAAACAGAAGTAGATGGCTTCGGAACATATTCGATGATTGCGCCACCGAGCAGCAAGAGCAGAAGTGTCGCCCCCAGACAGGACCACGGATTTTTCAGATGAACACCTCCGGTTAAAGAGCGGAGGAAAAAGAGAGCGCATAGGAGAGGAAAGACCTCTCCCAGCAGTCCGAGTAAAGCAGATACAAGTAGAATGACGAAAAGATTGATGGCATTTAGCAAAAAAAGCTCGATTCCGTGCGCCAATTGTCCTACGGTGTACGGCGAGTCGTCTGTCTTGATGCGCTTGGCAATTTTTCCTGATACCCTCTCTGTCCAGGTCATAGTGGTAGCCTCCCCTGCTAGCGGTTGACAAACGAAATGTAAAAGCTGGTGACTCCATCGGCGGATTTGACTTGAATCTTGCCGTTGTAGCGTTCCGCTACATTTTTGACAATGGCGAGACCAAGGCCGCCTTCTCCATTCTTTTTCGTTGTATAGCCTGTATGGAAAATTTCTTGCAGCCGATTCTCCGGGATCGTCGGGCCGCTATTTTCGATATACAGGTAGTGCTCGTTCTCTGTTTGGCCCCATTCCAGGCGTATGTAGCGATTTTCCTCCAGCTCGTAGGAGGTTGCACGGATCGCGTTATCCAGCAAATTGCCCAGGATTTTGATCAAATCGTAAGTTTTGTAGTGCGAGAACTGGCTGATCTCCTTGATTTCCATCGTGAGCGAGATACGCTCAGCCAGACAAACAACCATTTTCGATTGCAGCAAGGAAGCGACAGCCGGATTTTTGATCCGCTCCAATACTTGCGAACTGGAATCGGCAGATCGTTCAATCAGCACGGTTTCCTTTAACAACTGCTCCACGTATTCTTTGGCGTGACTATGTAGTTCCTTTTTCAAGAATCCGTTGATGGCCGTGTAGTGATTCAAAGAATCATGCTTGATGGAACGCACAGCCGTAAACAGATCCTGGATACTGTTCAGATAAGGCGTTCCCGTTTCTTCCTCTACGCGGTTGATCGTCAAGTTCAGATAAATGCGGAACAGGATCACGATCGCAATAAACAAAGCCAAGATGGCCAACTGGATAAACAGCTGGAACTGCGGAGTATATACCGCGAATATTGGCGAATTGTTTCCCCGAAGAAAAAACGATGTGTTCATAAATAAAATCAGGAGAAATTCTATGCTTCCCAAAAGAATCAGCAAAAATAGGTAATGGTTCAAACGATTCGTTTGTTGGTGTTTGAACAGCTTGCGTATGTCAAATCTAGTTACACGTAGCACCACGGCAACCAGAAGAAATACTCCTATGTAAAGTATTCGTGCCACAACAGCAAGCATCGTGGTAGATAAAATCTCATCCAAGAATAGCTGCTGACTGTTAAAGACGACGAGAATAAGGGACTCGGTTAAAAGCATGACACCAATTGCAACTGTCCCCATAAAAACGGACTTGAGCAGATTGAACTGATAAATGGAGAGTAAGAGTATCGTGGTCCACAAAAACATCAACAGCACTTTCGGTTGATACAGAACGTCCAGAAAAGTGAGCAGTTCGCCTGCTAGTGCGAATAGCAGACTGAACGCTATGGCTTGTTTCTTTTTTCCGAACACCGACATGTTGAATAAAGCCAAACTGATCGTCAGTAGCAAGAAGGCTTCCGGTAGGTCTACGAGCAAGAAGCGAAGTAAAAAGTCCAAGGTGTTGCCTCCTCTTTTTGTCCGACATTCGGAACAAAACAGTCTATATGTGAACTTTAACTCAGATTTTGTCCGATACCAACCTCATTTTCTATCTTATGAAATAACGCGAAAAATGTAAATGATACGACAAATTGCGAGATTAGACAAGAGTGGGCTGTCAGAGAGGCAAAGGTTGTCGGAGACAAGACGGTTTCGATACAATAGAGGCACACAACCGGGGACGGATATCCCAGATAAGGGGGAAGCTTTCATGCGCAAGACGAATGTGAGCCACCTGGTGGATCACTTCAATATGACGATTTTGAGTGGGGAAGAGGGGCTGGGGCGCGAGATTACGGTAACGGATTTGAGTCGGCCGGGCTTGCAGCTGGCAGGCTACTACTCCTACTATGCCGAGGAACGGATTCAGCTGTTTGGCTTGACGGAAATCAACTTTTTCCAAACGCTGAGCCGGGAGGAACGGTTGGAGCGCATGAATTTTTTGATGCAAGGGCAGACTCCCTGCTTTTGCGTGACGCGCAACCAGCCTGTTCCAGAGGAAATGATCGAAGCCTCGAACAAATGGGGCGTGCCTGTACTGCGATCGCCTTTGGCGACAACGACCCTGGTGGGCAAAATGACCAACTTTTTGGAGAACCGCCTGGCGCCCACGACCACCATTCATGGCGTGCTGACCGATATATACGGGGTCGGTGTTCTCATCATGGGATCGAGCGGGATCGGGAAAAGCGAAGCGGCGTTGGAACTGGTCAAACGCGGGCATCGGCTGGTGGCGGATGATGCTGTCGAAATTCGCCAGACGCAGGCAGGGCAGCTAAGCGGCAGCGCACCTGAGCTGATCCAGCATTTGCTGGAGATTCGCGGCGTGGGGATCATTAATGTGATGACCATGTTCGGAGCAGGAGCTGTCCGCAACGTGAAAAATATCGAGATGGTCGTTCAACTGGAGCTGTGGGAACCGCACAAAATGTACGAGCGGCTGGGACTGGACGAAGAGACGCTGAAGATCATGGATACGGACATTCCGATCATTACCGTACCCGTGCGACCTGGGCGAAACCTGGCCGTCATTATCGAAGTGGCGGCGATGAACTTCCGCCTGAAGCGGATGGGCTACAATGCGGCGATGCACTTCTCGCGCAAGCAGTCGAACGCCATTCTGGAAGATGCCGATTCAGACTTGTAGGACGGAGAGTGGCGCATGAGGAACACAACACGTTATCCGGTCCAGGGGCCAAACCCGCTCTGGCAAATGTACCGCACGGTCAGCTTTTGGAAGGTCATGAAAAACTTCATCGTCATCCAGCTTGCCCGCTACACGCCTTTTCCGTCATGGAAAAACTGGATGTACCGCACCTTTTTGCGGATGGAGGTCGGGCCGGAAACGGCAGTGGCGCTGATGGTCATGATGGACACGATGTTTCCCGAGTTGATAAAAATCGGCAAAAATAGCGTGATTGGCTACAATACGACTATTCTCGCGCACGAGTATCTCGTTGGGGAATACCGGCTGGGAGAAGTGCGCATTGGCGACAATGTGCTGATCGGGGCCAACTCGACGATTTTGCCAGGGGTGACGATTGGGGATGGGGCGATCGTGGCTGCAGGAACAGTGGTTCACAAGGACGTGGCGCCGGGGTCTTTTGTCGGCGGCAATCCGATGCGCGTAATTCGGACGGGAGAGCGGGAAGAAAAATAAGACAGCATGTTCCGAACCAGCAAGAGAATGGGACCGGAGAGAGGGGAGTCCGTTTGGGCGGGCTCCTTTTTCGACGGCTTCGAGCAAGCGCCAATCGCTCCCGTGTCAAACGATAATCAAGAATCTTCCGACTATTCTTATCTCTGTTGACCATGGACGGTCTTCGTGGTAATCTTCATCATAATACTTTACTTTGCTACCATATTAGCAGAGTAAAGCAATCGGATGATGTGGAGGGAATGACGATGGCGAAGCCGTTGGGATTCGAAAAACCGCTGGGGATGCGGGACATTTTACCGGAATCACTGGCGAAGCAACGGCATTTGGAGCGGGCGCTGCGGCATTGTATCGAACGGTGGGGGTACGAGGAAATTTCCACGCCGTCGCTGGAGTATTACGATACGGTGGGAACGGCGAGCGCAACGCTGACTGACCGAATGTTTCGCCTGTTGGATAAACAGGGGCATACCGTTGTGCTGCGGCCGGACATGACGACGCCCATTGCCCGCGTGGTTTCCTCTCTCTATAAAGATGTGCCGCTGCCGATTCGGCTGTTTTACCAGGCCAATGTGTTTCGCGCCCAGGAGAAGGAAGCGGGACGGAATGCGGAGTTTTTCCAGACGGGGATCGAGCTGATTGGCGACGGTTCGGTCGATGCGGATGCGGAGGCAATCGCCCTGGCCGTTTTTTGCTTGCGAGCGGCAGGCGTCGAGACGTTTCGAATCGCGATCGGGCACGTCGATTTTGTCGATGGGCTGCTGGAGGATGTGATTGCCGAGGAGGACGTGCGCCAGCAGTTCCGCCAGTATTTGTACGAGCGCGATTTCGTCGGCTTTCGCCAGTTGCTGGAGACGATTTCCATTGGTTCCGAGGGGAAAAAGCGGCTGGACGCCTTGCTTCGTTTGCGCGGGGGAAAAGGCAAGATCGCGGAGGCAAGGGAGCTTGCGGGCAGCGGAAAAGCAGGGCGGGCCGTAGAAACGGTTGCCTCCCTGTGGGAATCGCTGGAGGCTTACGGCGTCACGGAGGATTTGCTGTTGGACTTCAATCTGATTATCAATTTGAACTACTATACAGGCGTTGTCTTTGAAGGATACGCCGCTGATCTCGGCTCCCCGTTGTTGGGAGGCGGGCGTTACGATCAGCTTTTGGCCCAATTTGGCCGTTCTGCGCCTGCCACGGGATTTGCGATCAAAATGGATCGACTGCTGACGGTTACGCCGTCGGAGAGAGGCGAAACGCCAGAACGCATTCTGCTGGTGTACACAGAGGAGCAGCGGCGGGAAGCCTTGGCCAAGGCACAGCAGCTGCGGGCAGGCGGGCATGTGGTCGTTACCCGGCTCGTAACGGACAAGGCCGAACTGGCGGCAGAGAATGGGCAAGGCTACAGCCAGGTGATCTGCATGACGGAACAGGAGGCATAGGGGATGACGTTTTTCGCAAGGGAGCAAAAGCTGACGATTGCCATGCCCAAGGGGCGAATTTTTGAAGAGGCCGTGCACTTTTTGCAGCAGGCAGGTCTGGAGGTAACCGCTGAATTGCAGGATTCACGCAAGCTGGTCATCCCTGTGGAAAATACCCGGCTCGCATTTATCTTGGCAAAGCCTGCCGATGTCCCGACTTACGTAGAGTACGGAGTCGCCGATGTAGGCGTGGTCGGCAAGGATGTGTTGCTCGAAGAAGAACGGGATGTCTACGAACTGTTGGACCTACAGATCGGCTACTGCCGGATGATGGTCGCCGGATTGCCGGACTGGAAGCCGACAGAAGCGCCAAGAGTGGCGACCAAGTATCCGAAGATCGCTTCCCGCTATTTTCGCGAGCAGGGGCAGCAGGTGGAGGTCATCAAGCTGAATGGCTCGGTGGAGCTGGCGCCAATGATCGGGCTTGCGGACCGGATTGTCGATATCGTCTCTACCGGCCGGACGTTAAAAGAAAATGGCCTGGTGGAGTTGGAACATATTTGCGAGATTACGACGCGGCTGATTGCCAACCGCGCGAGCTACCGGATGAAAAGTGAAGCAGTTGATGAGATTGCCGGAAAATTTCTGGAGGTTGTTCCAGGCAGAAGATAGAGACGAGGAGGGGGGAGAACGGCCATGCGGATCATGGAAGCCAGTCAGTTTGACGCAAAGCGGTCAGTGGAGGCGGGCACGAAGGAGCAGCAGGAAGCGGTCAGAGCAATTCTCGCCGCTGTTCGGGAGCGAAAAGACGAAGCGTTGCGCGCATATACAGAGAGGTTTGACGGGGTGCGGTTGGAAACGTTTCGGGTGAGCGAAGCGGAAATCGCAGAAGCGAGCGAGCAAGTCTCTCCGCAGGTCCAAGTCGCTTTGCAGGAGGCGGCGGAAAATATACGCGATTACCATAGCCGTCAGGTGCGCCAGTCGTGGTTTCTGACGAAGGAGAGCGGGACGATGCTGGGACAGCTGATTCGCCCCTTGCAGCGCGCGGGACTGTATGTGCCGGGGGGCACGGCCGCTTATCCTTCCAGCGTCCTGATGAACGCGATCCCGGCCAAAATCGCAGGCGTTCCCGAGGTGGTCATCACCACCCCGCCGGGAGCGGACGGCAAGGTCAATCCGGCCATTCTCGTAGCGGCGCAGATCGCGGGCGTGACAGAGATTTACAAAGTGGGCGGAGCGCAGGCCATTGCGGCACTCGCCTATGGCACAGAGCAAATCAAGGCGGTAGACAAGATCGTCGGGCCGGGCAATATTTTTGTCGCATTGGCAAAGCGCGAGGTGTTCGGGCTGGTCAGCATTGACATGGTCGCCGGGCCAAGCGAAATTGCCGTGCTGGCTGACGACACCGCCAATGCCCGTTATGTCGCTGCCGATTTGCTGTCGCAGGCGGAGCATGATCCGATGTCGGCCGCGATTTTGGTCACGCCTTCGCGGGAGTTGGCCGAGCAGGTGGCGCTGGAGGTAGAGCGGCAGCTGGCTGAGCTGCCCCGCCAGTCGATTGCCGCGGCGGCGATTCGCGATTACGGAGCGATTTTGCTCGTGGAAGATTTGGACGAAGGGTTCGCCGTCATCAACCGGATCGCGCCCGAGCATTTGGAGATCATGATTGCGGAGCCTTTTGCGCAACTGGGCAAGGTGCAGAACGCCGGGGCGATTTTCCTCGGGCCGTACAGCTCCGAGCCTGTCGGCGATTATTTTGCCGGAACGAACCATGTGATTCCGACTAACGGCACGGCGCGTTTTTCCTCGCCGCTGTCGGTCGACGACTTTATCAAAAAGTCCAGTGTCGTTTCTTACAGCAAAGAAGATTTGCTGAAAAACGGGCCGAAAATCGTCACCCTGGCCGAACAGGAAGGGCTGACGGGGCATGGACGCGCCATAACCGAGAGACTGCGCGACTTTGATCGCAACGAGCAGGAGTGTGACCAGTGATGAGTGACCGTACAATCCGCACGGCAGCAATTGAACGCAACACCAATGAGACGCAAATCGCCCTTTCGTTTGCGGTCGATGGGGCAGGCGAAAGCAAGCAGGAGTCGGGAGTGCCTTTTTTGGACCACATGCTGGACCTGTTTACCCGGCACGGACATTTTGACCTGACCGTTCAGGCAAAAGGGGACATTGAGATTGATTACCACCACACGGTAGAGGACATCGGCATCTGTCTCGGGCATTGCATCCGGGAGGCACTGGGCGACAAAAAAGGGATCAAGCGCTACGGAAACGCTTTTGTTCCGATGGATGACGCGCTGGCGCAGGTTGTAATCGACATTAGCAATCGGCCGCATCTGGAGTATCGGGCCACGTATCCGACGAACATGGTGGGACAATTTTCGACGGAGCTGGTGCATGAATTTTTGTGGAAGCTGGCGCTCGAAGCGCGGATCAATCTGCATGTGATTTTGCATTACGGCCACAATACCCACCACATGATTGAGGCGATTTTCAAGGCGATGGGCCGTGCGCTGGACGAAGCGACGACGATCGATCCGCGTGTAAAAGGGGTCCCGTCTACCAAAGGGGTTTTGTAGGATGATCGGCATTATTGATTACGGCATGGGCAATTTGTACAGCTTGAGCAAGGCATTGGAGCGGCTCGGCTATTCGTATGAGTTCGTTTCTGCGCCTGAGCGGCTGCAGGAGTACAGCGGGCTGATTTTGCCGGGGGTAGGCGCTTTTGGCGACGCGATTGCCAATATCAGGGGGATGGGCCTGGATCGGGCGATTCATGCATATGCGGCTTCCGGCCGACCGATTCTCGGCATCTGCCTGGGGATGCAGCTTTTGTTTGACAAAAGCGAGGAGCACGGCGAAAACACCGGGCTTGGTCTGATTCGCGGGGAAGCGGTGCGTTTTTCCGGCGATTACAAGGTGCCGCACATGGGCTGGAACCAGTTGCGCCTCCAGCAGGAGCATCCGCTTTTGGAGGGGGTGCGCGAAGGCGAGTACGTTTACTTTGTGCACTCGTACCATGTGCGGTGCAAGCCGGATGTGCTGCTGGCAACAAGCGACTATTATCAGGAGGTCACGGCGATTGTCGGGCGCGGTCACGTGTACGGGATGCAGTTCCACCCGGAAAAGAGCGGGGAGACCGGGATGCGGCTGCTGCGCAATTTTGCCGTTCAATGCGAGGGGGTTTTGGCGTGAGTTTTCTCATTTATCCAGCAATTGATATTCGCGGCGGAAAATGTGTGCGGCTGTTTCAAGGGGACTATGCCCAAGAGACCGTGTACGCCGATTCACCTGTTGCCATGGCCAAGCGTTGGGTCGAGCAAGGGGCCGAGTGGGTGCACCTGGTCGATCTGGACGGGGCCAAGGAAGGAAAGCCGGCCAACGCGTCCATCATCAAGGAAATCGCCCGTACCGTGTCTGTCCCTGTGCAAGTGGGCGGCGGCATTCGGACGGAAGCGCAGATCAAGGACTATTTGGAGGCGGGGGTAGCGCGGGTGATCGTCGGCACGGCCGCGATTGAAGACGAGCCTTTTACCAAACGGATTTTGCAGACGTACGGCGACAAAATCGCGATTGGCCTGGATTGTCGCAATGGGCGGGTCGCCACGCGTGGCTGGCTGGAGACAACGGACGTCGCAGCGACAGAGCTGGCACAGCGGCTGGTGACATACGGGGCGGAAACGTTTATTTATACCGATATTGCCCGTGACGGCACAATGACGGGGCCAAACGTCGAGGAAATTGCAGCGCTCGCGGTAGCAACAGGCAAGTCGGTGATTGCCTCGGGAGGCGTGAGCCAGCTGAATGATTTGTTTGTTTTGGCTGAACATGCTACGGATGGCGTGTCCGGCGCGATTGTCGGAAAAGCGCTGTACACGGACGCTTTCACACTGAAAGAAGCGCTGACTCGCTTGGAGGGACGTGAGCTGGATGTTGGCTAAAAGAATCATCCCGTGCCTCGACGTCAAGGACGGGCGAGTGGTAAAAGGGGTTCAGTTCGTGGGGCTGCGCGACGCCGGCGATCCGGTCGAGCTGGCGAAGAAGTACAGCGAGGAGCGTGCGGACGAGCTGGTGTTTCTGGATATTTCCGCTTCCCACGAAGGGCGCAAGACGATGGTGGATGTCATTGAGCGGACGGCGGCGAACATTACGATTCCGTTTACCGTTGGCGGCGGCATCAACAGTGTGGAGGACATGAAGCGGATTTTGCGCGCCGGAGCGGACAAAATTTCGCTGAACACAGCCGCTGTGCTTCGTCCCGAGCTGGTTCGCGAGGGGGCGAATGTGTTCGGCTCCCAGTGCATCGTGGTCGCGATTGACGCCAGGTCGGTAGGGGAAGGACAGTGGGAAGTGTACACGCACGGCGGGCGCAATGCGACGGGAAAGGATGTCGTCAGCTGGGCGCAGGAAGTGGAGGCGCTGGGAGCAGGCGAGATTCTTTTGACCAGCATGGACGACGATGGCGAGAAAAAGGGCTTTGGGATCGAATTGACCAAACGCGTCTCGGAAGCGGTACACATCCCGGTGATCGCTTCTGGTGGGGCAGGCTCGAAGGAAGACTTTTACGACGTGCTGACGGCGGGGCGGGCAGATGCCGCTCTGGCCGCTTCCATTTTCCATTACGAGGAGACTTCCATTCAATCGGTGAAAGAGTATCTCCAGACCAAAGGAGTTGTCGTACGGCCATGACAGTAGAGCTTCTGGCAGCAAAAAACGTGCGTTTTGACGAAAAAGGACTGATTCCGGTCATTGTGCAGGATGCAGTAAGCAAGGCTGTTCTGACGCTTGCCTACATGAATGAGGAGTCTTTGCAGCGATCGCTTGAGACGAAAGAGACGTGGTTTTGGAGCCGTTCGAGACAGGAACTATGGCATAAAGGAGCGACGTCCGGCCATACACAGCGGATTGTTTCCATCCAGGTGGATTGCGACGGGGATGCGCTCGTGGTGCAAGTCGTGCCGAATGGGCCAGCCTGCCATACGGGGACCTATAGCTGTTTTGCCGGGGAGCTTTTGCCAGAGGGACAGGAGCGAAAGACGGCAGGGAGCGGCGAGAAAGCCGTCACAGCCGAGAAGGGTTCGACAGTCGACCGGTTTGCGATTCTGGGCGAACTGGAAGCGTTGATTGCCGCCCGCGAAGCTGAGCGCCCGGAAGGCTCGTACACGACCTATTTGTTCGAGAAAGGCGTCGACAAGATTTTGAAAAAAGTCGGGGAAGAGGCCGCCGAGGTGATTATCGCCGCGAAAAATCGCAGTCACGAGGAATTGCGCTACGAGGCTTCCGACTTGATTTTCCACCTGCTTGTCCTGCTGCGGGAGCAGAAGCTGCCGCTGGATGATGTGCTTGACGAGCTGCAGCGAAGGCGGTGAGGGTGCTGGTGTTGCTTGCTTTTGAAAGTGCGGTACCTACTATAAGAAGCAACCAGTAGTGAACAAGGAGCCGTTGCCCTTCAGGTTTGGGGGAGGCGGCTCCTTTGCTGCTTTTTCAGGGCGCAGCGGCAAAGGAGACAGCGGAGGTTTTGGGATGGCTTTGGAAGAAAAAAACTTTTAAATTAGCTATTGATTTCGTTTTTTATATGTGATAGATTATTCCTTGTCGCCAAGAACGACGACAAAAAACGAGTCAAGACAACAGCATTCGATAAAAAAGCTCTTGACTTGTGAAAAATGAACGTGATAAGATGAAAAACGTTCTATCAAAAATGCTCTTTGAAAACTGAACAGCGAAAGCGTTGATGAGTCTATCATTTTTTAAATGATTTGCCAGCTTGAACCAGCAACAAACTTTATTGGAGAGTTTGATCCTGGCTCAGGACGAACGCTGGCGGCGTG
>NZ_JBQCKK010000032.1:0-24125 GCF_051967035.1 Brevibacillus sp. SAFN-007a
TTTCCCCATAAAAAATCCCTCCACAGTAGACAGTACAGACCTTTCTTTTGCCTGTCTACTATGGAGGGAGCATATCAGGATTACGCGGTCTTTTAATCAATATCAGTTATCTGTACACCTGCAGGGAATTTGAAATCCTTTGCCAAGAGCATACGTACTTTTTGGTATTCTTCAAACACCATGGTGAGAAAGTCTTCGCCTTTTTCTATTCTCTTGTAGTGTTCTTCTTCAAATACCAATATTCGCCTACGGTTGTGTCTTGATTCGTTTAATATAGCTGCCCATCCATCTCGATTCGTATTCCCGGTAACACCTTTCATCGTAAAATAGAGACCGGTACTTGCATCAATATCATTCATTACCCTTGCGAAGTCACCGATTTCGGCAGGATTCAACTTAGCGGCAACGTGTTTACATTCAATCTGGATAAACGGACCAAAAGCAGAGAGTACAGGATGATAATTGGCGTCGTTCCTAAAAGTACGGTCAATTTCACCTGTTGTGGCTCTGGAATCACGGCCAGAAGGGATAAAGCCAACAATCGAGGACACTAAATATTCAGCCATGTTTTCCAGAGCATGTTTTTTCTGATCGTTTGTCTTGGCCGCTCGAACCGCTTCATAGAGTGACTTGAACTCCCCCAAGTTTATACGGCAATATTGATTGCTAGCAAAACTGGGGGTGGTAAGAAAAAAACTGTTAACATCATCATCTCCGACCTGAGAAGAAGGGATTGGGCTGTTTGTTCCATTCTGCATACCGATCGTCAAGTACGAGTCCTCGAACCTGAAAAACACCCAGACATCCTGCTGACTAGTGAATACGTATTTTTCACATTCAGAGCACCATACCTTATGGGGAATGTTCGTTATGTTAGTTACCGTGTCACAAGTGTAGGAGCATTCTGGGCAAAGTACTTCGTAACTTGATACTAAAATGTTTTCTTTTACAAGAGCATCGAGCGCACGGTGTACTCGAGTTTTATCCCAGTGTAACCCGTCCATCAGATAACGGGCGTTGAATCTTGTCCTGTGATTCATCGGCATTTTTTCGAGAAACACACGGATTGTATTCACTGCATCAGCGGATAGATCAGGGTAGCGACTTAAGTTCCCTAATTTTTGATAAAACATATTCCACCACCCTTTCCCCTGCAATGGTTTTAAAGGAAACCGTTCCTTTGCCAACAGTTAACTCAATTCTAGCCGTATCTCCGTTAAAATTAAACTGTAAAATTTTCTTTCGAAGAGACTTTCCCGAACTCTCGGCTTTATAATCTGGATCGTTATCAAGATCAGCCGTTCCTTTTCCACGATGCTTCGTCATATCAATCTCCCCGGCATTTCTTTTTAGATCAGACCCAACAGAAATCGCGTTGAGCTTCATTTTGAGTTCGTTTATCTCGTCAAGTGTAAACTGGATTGGATCGGGATGGCTCAGCTGCAGAGCTTCCGCAACAGATACGGCAACCGCTTTTGCTGAAGATGCTGGGGCATGCACTTGAAGGATCTTGTTTTTAATGTGGATGAATGTTCGGATAATAACGGTAGGCGTTATTTCAATTTCCTCCCAATCGCTGAATGTTGTCCTTGTGTCTCCTTCGTGTGCTGTTTCGATAAACAGTAGATCATCTGTTATGTATTCGGCATAAATGATTTGTGGTTTTTCTGTTACAGCGGGCTTGAGGCGGTTTTCAAATGGATTACCAGCAAGCTTTGCCTGTAGCACCTTTGCAGTAGTCTTTGGGTCATCCAACTTAATAGCCGGCTCGATGTTTACCTTGAAAAAGTGGACAGCACCTTTTCCAGCAAAACGGTATTGGAGGATGAGCTCTTCAACGGATGCAAGGTCTTCATCCTTTAGGTCTTTCTCGAGCTTTTCGATAAGCTCGTCCTTACTTTTTCCTTTCAGAACCAAGCCTTTTTCCTGAGCAAAATTCTTTATTGTCTCGAGACTAAGTCGTCTCAGTTGCTTTTTCATCTCATCAGACAGTTTCATCTATTTTCATTCTCCTCTACATATTTAAGATACATACGTGTCGAGTATAACTTTTTGGTTAGATATTTTGTACCATTTTACCTCCTACATTCGTGGCAGTATTTTGGCAGAATCGTGGCAGGCCATTTGGTATCGGACATGCTATGATGATAGCGTGAATATTTGGGACAAGCCACTCAGGTGACTGGGTGGCTTGTCTTTTTGGGAGCGATGTGCCATGAGGAAGATGACCGAGCCAGTACCAAAATTAAATATAACGCATATGTGCTATGGGTGTCCTTGGGCGATTGCGACGGGCAGTAAGGTGCTCTGCACCAGACAACCTTGTGTGAAGGATGAAAGGAAAAGGAGAGGTTCAGGATGAATTTTGTCCAACCTATCCGTGAGCCTGACATGATCGAGCAGATCAAAAGATACTTGCGCGGCATGAGCGAAAGAAATTACATGCTGTTTGTGTTCGGGATCAATACCGGCCTCCGCATTCAAGACATACTGAAACTGCGTGTTCGTGACGTAAAGGGAGAACACATCATCATGCGGGAGATGAAAACTGACAAACAGAAGTGGTTGAAGATCAACCCAACGCTAAAACGAGAGTTGAAGCGTTATATTTCAGACAAGGACGATTACGAGTACCTGTTTAAAAGCAGAGAAGGAAAGAACAAGCCAATTACTCGCGACATGGCATATAAAATCCTACGCAAAGCAGCAAATGAGTTTGGGCTGGTTGACATTGGGACACACACCTGCAGAAAGACGTTTGGATATCACCTGTACCGAAAGGAGAAAGACATTACCCTTTTACAAAAGATATTCAACCATTCCAGCCCAGAGATTACGCTGCGATACATTGGCATGGATCAGGACACAATGGACAATGCCATCAGTCGTTTTGGTCTCTAGTTCTTCATAATGAGGGAGTGTATAACTCGTCCGGACTAGGCTAATAAAAACCAGTCGTATCAACGGGTTTAGAAATCGTATGAGTTATTCACTTTATTAAGATATGAATAACTTATTTATGCTTTTGACCACAAAAACATTGCAGAAGCGGGTCAATCCCTTGTGGCTCTGAGGATGAACGTCATTTATACCAACGGGTCCTTCCCAGGGGGTAGGGGGCTATGCGGGTCTAACGAACCCCGAAATTCGGCTGAGTATGCACAGTAAAAACAGCTATGCAATGTGCAAAAGGAGGAGGCGCTTTGAGTGAAAAAATAGGAGCGAAAATGATTGAAAAACGCCTGTGTTTAAGCACTTCTGCCATGTGTGAGGTGTTGGATGTACACCGTAATACACTTGCACAGTGGGTAAAATTAGGGATGCCAAAATGTGCAAACGGTTGGTACCCCCTAAAAGATTGTCTGCTCTGGGTGCAAGATTACAAAGGAACGAGCAACAATCAAGCTCCCGAAAATGAGGAAAAAATGACGCTTGCACAGCAAAAGCTTTTCTATGAAGCCAAGTTGAAAGAACAGCAGACCGAGGCGGCAACACTCAAAAATGCGATTGCCAAAGGTGAATACATCAAACGGGACGACGTTGTGAGTGAACTCCAACGTTTTTTTACTACCTTGAAGCGGTCGATGGCTGGATTTAGCCGCAAAATTGCGATGGAGGTCGCTCCATTTGTTGAGCCGGAGCAGGTGCGAATCATCGAGCAAAACATCACCGATACGACAAATGCCGTTTTGCTGCAGATGTCCGTAAGAGGTGTGTACGATGCCAAAAAGTAACTGGCCGGAGTGGCTGATGGACTCGCTGCAAGTTCTCAAACCGCCTGAAAAACTCACGGTTTCCGAATGGGCAGATAAATACCGAGTGCTGGACAGTAAAACATCAGCTGAGCCTGGCCAGTGGTCGACGGATCGCACTCCCTATCTCCGAGGAATCATGGATGCCTTTACCGATCCACGGGTGGAGGAGATCATTTTCGCAAAGCCGACGCAGGTCGGTGGAACGGAATGTATGAACAACATGTTTGGCTATGTCATTGCCCAAGATCCAAGCCCCGTTTTGATTGTGTATCCGACTCTGGAATTGGCGGAATTCGCTTCAAAAAACCGTCTTCAACCTCTTATGGAGTTAAGTCCTGTGCTGGCTAATAAATACCGGGTTGAGGAAAGCAAGGTATTGGAGCTGCAAATGGATGGGATGTATTGTGTTATCTCCGGGGCAAACAGCCCGGCCTCTTTGGCGAGCCGTCCTATTCGGTTCCTGTTCATGGACGAGGTGGACAAATACCCCAAAAATTCCGGGAAAGAAGCAGATCCGCGGTCATTGGCACGCGAGCGTACAAAGACATTCCCCTATAACAAAAAAATCTTTCAGACTTCGACGCCCACGTTGAAAAACGGAGCGATATGGCAGTCGTTCGAAAAGGCTGATGTGAAGCTGCACTATTACGTTCCATGTCCGCATTGTGGTCATTACCAAACCTTCAAATTCAAGGGTGGGATCAAGTATGACAAGACGTTACCGCCCGAAAAAATCAAGCAAACAGCTTATTACGAGTGCGAAAGCTGTAAGGGAATGATCAGGGACGCCCACAAACCGGCGATGCTGCGGAACGGTGAGTGGCGAGATTCTACAGGGGTTACTCGTCTGGCGACCAAAACAGGCTTCCATTTGAATGCGATCTACAGTCCATGGGTGCGATTTGGTGAGGTAGCATACGAATTTGTGACGAGCAAAGACGACCCAGAAACCCTTATGAACTTTGTCAACAGTTGGTTGGCTGAACCATGGGAGAAAACACAAGTGAAGCTGAACAGCGACAAGGTGCTGGAGCGTTCAAGTGGGTATGAAGAAGGGGTTGTTCCGGATCGGACTATCTTCCTCACAGGCGGAGTAGACGTGCAGAAGGATCGATTCTATTACACAATCCGGGCTTGGGGTGAGAAAGTAACGAGTTGGAATGTCCGACATGGTTTTTGTGAGACATGGGCAGAGATCGAGGAAGTAATGAATGCACCTTATTCAACAAAGGACGGCATCGAGTATTTCGTGAATCTTTGCGCCATTGACTCCGGTTGGAATCCCGATGACACCTATGATTTTTGCGCCAAAAACAGTGAGTGGGCTGTAGCGATCAAGGGCTCAAGTGTTGAAATCCCTGCCAAGTACCGATTGACGAAAATCGACCGGGAGGAGAAGGGGCTGTTTGGCATCTCGCTCTATTTGGTCTATGGATCCTACTACAAGGATCTGATCGCAAACCGTATCGCACGAAAAGCGGAGGATCCGGGTGGCTGGTACGTGTACGAGGGTTGTGATCGTGAATATGCCGAGCAGATTACAGCAGAGCACAAGGTAACAATCAAGCGTAACGGCAAAGAAATCGACGTCTGGCAGCTTAAAACCTCTGGAGCAGACAACCACTACCTTGACTGCGAGGTATACGCCGCGTTCGCAGCTGATCGCTTGGGGATCCGATACGCTCGCTACGAAGAACCTGAGCCCGCAAAGGATGACGTAACGCAAAAGAAACCACAGGCACGAAAACAAACAAATAACTGGATCGGAGGTGACAAATGGCTATGACTCCGGAAGAAAAACTTGCCCGACTCCACGAGCAACTGGAGCAGCTAAATAAGGCGATTTTGGCCATTCAGAATGGAGCCCAAGAGTACAGCATTGGATCGAGAAGGATGAGAAAGGCTGATCTGGGGCTGCTCTACAAAGAGAGAGATCGTCTGGAAAGAGAAATCGATGTACTTGAGAACGGCGGCGGAATCTTCAAAGTTGCCGTCTTTGAAGGGAGGTAGTCGCTGTGAATTGGCTGGAAAGAACAATCGCAGCAATCAGCCCGCAATGGGCGTACAAACGTCAGGCATGGCGCTCTGGTATGGATGCGCTGTACGACTCGGGATCGCGTGGCCGATTGAATATGAATTGGAATCCAGCAGCAACTGCTGATGAAAACAAATTGCGGGTAGAGCGGAATCTCATGTTGAGCCGTGCGCGGGATCTCGAACGCAACAGTGATGTGGCAGAAGCCATCATTGATGCGTTTGAACGAAATGTAGTGGGCGCGGGATTGACTCTACAAGCTAAGGTGCCCAAAAGCGTCCCAGGGGCGGATCAAATCAATCAAAAAATCGAGAAGCTGTGGAAGGAATTCAGCAAAGCGGAGAACTGCGACATTACTGCGACGCAATCACTCGAAGAAATCGAAGAAATGCTGGTTCGTCGGTATGTGGTCGATGGTGGCATTCTCATTGTGAAGGTGTTTACAGATGACAAGCGGTTTCCGTTCAAACTGCAGGTTCGTGAAGTGGATGAGCTTGATCCATTAACGACATCATTTGGGGGAAACCGTGTGGTTGATGGAATCGAAATCAATCAGTTTGGTCGTCCTCTTGCCTACCACTTCAAAAAATTTGACGGCACCCGGCAGATTCATGGTGAAAGTGTCCGTATTGAAGCGGACAAGGTGATCTTTTGGCGTCGAAAAACATCGCCGCGCCAAGTGCGGGAGTTGTCTCTATTACGCACAGCGATCCCCCGGATTAAGGATGCCAACCAATTTATCGAAGCGGTATCTGTGAAAGAGCGCGTTCTGGCTTGTCTGTCGGTATTCATCAAGAAAGGATCCCCAACAGGATCGATTGGCAGGGGAGTAAACACTGCAGGAAAAGGCTCAAGTTATGACGGGATGTCGCTTTCGCCCGGCATGATTGGAGAGTTGAATCCTGGTGATGAGGTGCAGACCGTTATCCCGGCAGGCCAAGCGTCGAATACCAAGGATTTTATCAGTACGTTGATTCGGCTCGTTGGCTCCGGCATCGGATTGAGCTATGAAACGATTTCCCGCGACATGAGCAACGTGAACTATTCCAGTGCCCGCCAGGGACTCATTGAAGACAGGAAGACATACAAGAAAATGCAACGTTCGCTGATCGGAACGGTTTTGTCCCCGATCTATCTTCTCTTTTTGGAGACGATGTTTCTGACCGGGCAATTAGAGATCCGGGATTTCATGCAAAACAAGGAACTGTACACGGCGCACGTATGGATTCCTCCGGGGAATACCTGGATCGACCCGATGAAAGAGGTAAACGCAAATAAAGTGGCGCTGGAATCCAATCAAGATACGCTTGCCCGAATTTGCGCGGAAAGGGGTGAGGACTGGCGGGATGTAGTAATGCAGCGTGCTGAAGAAATGAAGTTGATTCAAGAACTGATGGGAGGAGTAGCAAGTGGGCAAAACAATGCTTCCGACGGTGCTGACGAGGAACAGCAGCCCGACGAGTAACCTACTCACACGCACATTGACGCTAGATCGCTCGACGATCAACGAGGATGACCGGACTGTTGAGCTGTCATTTAGCTCAGAAGCGCCTTACGAACGATATTTCGGCTCGGAAATCCTGAGCCATGATCCAGACGCCATCGACCTGGCCAGACTCCAGGAAGTAGGCGTTTTATTATTTGCGCATGGCCGCGATGCCCGGTATGGAAAGCTTCCGATCGGCTCTATCGAAAAGGTTTGGCTGGATCAATCCCAACGGAAAGCACGGGCGCTCGTGAAATTCGATGATGACGAAGAGAGCGATAAGATTTTCCAGAAAGTCAAAAAGGGCATGATCAAAGGGGTGTCTGTCGGCTATTCGGTCAGCTCATGGGAAGAGGTTAAGGCTGGGAAAACATCTGCCAATGGCCGCCATTCTGGCCCGGCCTACGTCGCGTTAAAGTGGCAGCCTTTTGAAATCAGCATCGAGCCAACCCCGGCTGATCCATCAGTTGGGGTTGGACGAACTATTGAACAGGGGGATTTGGATATGCACGGATTGAAACGTTTGGCTTTGCAAGCACAAGGACTCATGGTGCCGGATAATGGTTTGCCAGGTGGAAGCGCAGCGCCCAATCCAGAACCAGCAACACGTTCTGCAACTCCGCAAGTACCTCCGCAAGCACCTCCAGCGGTGAATGTAGAAGATCTGCAGCGGCAGGCTGCAGAGGCTGAACGCGCTCGCGTTACAGAAATTGCTCAACTCTGCCGGACATTTGGGATGGATGATGCTGAATTTATTCGCACAGGTGCGACGGTTCAGGCTGTTAAGGATGCCATTCTGCAGAAGCAAATCAACGCCAATAAGCCGCAAGCTACCTCTGTCGTAGTACAAACAGAAGAGGTAGATAAATTCCGCGCTGCTGCATCGGACGCCTTGCTCATGCGAGCGGGTCGCCGCGTTGAGAAGCCGGCAGCAGGTGCAATGGAACTGCGGAGCCTACGTCTGCGTGATGTGGCTATCGAATGCCTGCAACGAGCTGGTGAAACAGGGGCTCACTTACTGCGAGATGAGGAGTTGCTGAAGCGGGCTTTGATGCCGGACAGCACATTCCAGAGCATTATTTCCAACTCGGTAAACAAAACGCTGTCACAGGTCTATCAGGAAGCGCCAACTACTTTCCAAATTTGGACAAGTCGCGGCTCAAACCCGGACTTCAAGGCAGCGGAGCACTATCGGATCAGCGAAGCAGGGAACTTGGAACTTACACCACAGAACAGCGCCATTCCTTATGATACCCCGATGAAAGATGAGAAGGTAACGAAAGCCGTCCTGACCTACAGTAAGCGTTGGGGATTCACGCGGGAAGCGTTTATCAACGACGATTTGAGCGTTTTGACGCGTGTACCAGCTGCATATGTCACCGCAGCCAAACGCGGTATCAACCAACTGGTTTATAAAATGCTGGCTACCAATCCGGCCATTTTCGATGCTAAGGCGCTCTTCCATGTAGATCACAAGAACCTGGGAACGGCTGGCCCCATCGGAAAAGAGACTATGAGCGAAGCGCGCTTGAAGATGCGGACGCAGAAAGATCAGCGGGGTATTGCCACTCTGAACATTTCGCCGAAGTATTTGCTGGTTCCGGCTGCACTTGAAACGGATGCAGCGCAATTCATGCGTTCCGAGTCTGATCTGAGTAGCTCCAACAGCGGAGTGGCCAACGTCTTCCGCAATTCCTATACGGTGATTGTGGATGCAGAGCTAGACGCATACAGCCCAGATGCTTGGTATCTCGCAGCTGACCAAAACATTGCCGACACGATTGAAGTGACGTACCTGCGAGGTCAAGAGGAGCCAACTCTGGAAACGGACATTCCGTTTGATCGCTTGGGCATGGATTTCCGAATCTATTTTGATTACGGAGTTACGGTTCTGGACTACCGCGGACTTTACAAAAACCCTGGAGTGGTAACGCCATGAGAGTAGCCAGCCCAGTAAATTTCGCCGGTCGGTTGTTTATGCCGGGGGAGAGCGTGAAAGGCGAACTCCCCCTTGAAATGATTGAGCAACTGAAAGAAAACGGCTTTCTAACGGATCATCTCGATGAAACTGCCACTCAGGATGACGTTTCCCTTGAGCAGGATTACCCTACTGCGGAAGCGTTCAGCAAGTTAAAAGCTGACGAACAAAAGGTACTCTTGGCTCGTTTGAACATCGAAGCGGGGGCCAAAGCACAGGAAAGAGTTGAACAATACGAGAGCTGGCTTGCTAGTCAAGAGAAAGGGGCCGACGATGCAGAACTTTAAGGAGCTGGTAACCGAAGATCTGGCCGTTTTCATCAATCCGGATGAATTCGGTGAAATGCATAACATCGACGGGAAAGACATTACAGTTGTCATCGATGCTGATACCTTGAAGGAAAAAAGCATAAACGGCGCGAGTGCATATGCGACGCATAGCGGCATCATGCTTTCTGAATTCATTTTGTACGTCAAATGCGAAGACATGGACGAGAAGCCATGGATCGGGCAACGGATGGTATTAGACGGAGCGGATTATCTGGTTACGGATGTAGCGGAAAACGCGGGGATCTTTCAGATCACACTAGGAGCGAACATAGGATGATCGACTTCACAGCCGAGCAAATAGCGAAAGCGGAGAGACTGTTGCGTCATATTCCGGACGCGGCCCCTACAGCATTGGCTCGGGCAATCAACCGGGCTGCCGAATCAGCAAGGACGGCCGCAGCTCGAAAGGTTCGCGAAACCTATTTTATTCGGCATAAAGACGTGACAGACACAATCAAGATTCGCGGGGCCAGCCCCACAAAGCTGAGCGCTTCTGTTGTTTCGTCAGGAACTGTTTTTCCGTTGACCGCCTTTCGTGTATCCCCCAAAAGGCCACAGCCTCAGAAAGCCGCAAATGTCAGATGGCAAAAAGGGAAGGCTTTTAAGGTCGTCGCACGCGTGAAACGAGGAGAAGGCGGCCCGATCAAGTCCGCATTTGTAGCCCAGATGCGAAGCGGCCATGTAGGCGTGTTTAAGCGGGCAGGAAAGGAACGAAAACCGATCGATCAGTTTTATGGCCCATCGGTACCGCAAATGCTTGGTAATCCCAGTGTCACTGATTGGGTGAATGAGAAAGCTAAGGAAACGCTGGATCAGCGGCTGGATCATGAAATTAACCGTTTGCTAGAGGTGAATCGATGACACCGATCATCATGTTGGATCGACTCGTAGAGCATCTGCAGGCAATAACCGGGAACTTTGAACTGCAGTCGAACGTTACAGGGATTACGAAAGCCCCGCAAGTGATTGCGGGGTATCTTCCTGAAAAGAAACCGGTACAGAAACAGAACGTGCCAGATTTTCCGTACGTGATTGTCCGGTATTTGCAAGAAGAAGACGACAATGATGGTGCAACAGCAAGTGTGAAGATCATTGTCGGCACATATAGCCAGGATGCACAAGATGGCTGGCGGGATCCGTTAAATATCCTTACTCGAATTAAACAGGACCTGTTGGCTCGCCCGGTATTTGGCGAGTCTTTTCGTGTTGAGAAGCCGATAAAAACGGAGCTCCCTGAAGAGCAACCATTCCCTGAATGGTGGGGGGCCATTACTCTTCAAGTGATTATGCCTCAAATGGAGGAAGAAGGAGGTTTTCTCTCATATGACAGCACGGAAAAAGGATGAGCCCAAGGAAGAAGCAAAAGCGCTGATCTACTGTGGCCCTAATCTTCCAAATGGGATTCTCAGCAGATTTGCGGTGTACCGCGGAGGGATTCCCAAGCACCTGAACGAGCATCTGAAAAAGTGTCCGTCCTTGGAGAAGTTGTTTGTCCCGGTTGATTCCCTTTCCTCGACCTTACTTGCAATCGAAACGATGGGAACGGCTGAACATGCTTTGTACCAGGAAGTGCAGGCGTACGTTAAAGGAGGTGCTCGATAGTGGCATTTAAGCATGGTGTATTTGGCGGCGAGGTCCCTACCTCAGTCATTTCCCCTGTGGAAGCGAGCGCAGGGCTGCCAGTGGTCTTGGGGACGGCTCCGATTCATTTAGCGGCAACACAGGAGTACGTCAACAAGCCCGTTTTGGCCTACAACTACGGGGAAGCAGTGAAAGCACTGGGCTATTCCGATGACTGGGAGCAGTACACGCTCTGCGAATTTATGTATTCGCACTATCAGCTGTTTAACGTCTCACCAGTCGTTTTCGTCAATGTCTTGGATCCAGCCAAGCACAAAACAAGCGTTCAAAACGTCACGATTCCGTTAACGAACAAGGTAGCAACAGTGGAGCAAGACGGGGTGCTGCTGAAAACGCTGGTCGTTAAAGCTACGGCGGAAGGCCAGCCACTTGTAAAAGGCACGGATTATGTTGCGGCTTTCGATGCTGCGGGCAAGGTTGTCATTACGGCACTCGGAGCGGCAACCCAGTTTGTCATTTCCTACGACTACCTTGACCCATCGAAAGTGACGAAAGCCGACATCATCGGGGGAATTGACAGCCAGACAGGCGCTTACTCGGGTTTGGAATTGGTGAACCGAGTCTTCCCGACTTTCCGACTGATCCCTGGTCAAATTCTTGCACCTGGATGGAGTCATGATCCAGTCGTGGCAGCCGTGATGAAAGCAAAATCGAGTAGCATCAATGGCGTTTTTAAGGCGATTTCTATCGTAGATATGGACACATCGTCAACCGGTGCCGATTTGTACACAAAAGCCCCGGCCTGGAAGACGGACAACAACATTACGGATCCACTGCAGGTTGTCTGCTGGCCCAAAGTACAGCTCGGTGATTTCATTTTCCACCTTTCCACACAAGCTGCAGGCGTTATCAGCAAGACCGATGCGGCCAACGACGATATTCCATTTGTCAGCGCTTCCAACAAGAACATTCAGGCTAATGCGGTAGTGGTTCACGATGGATCCGAGGTTTCGCTAGACATTACGCAAGCCAACTACCTCAATTCGCAGGGGATCGTCACCGTCCTGAACTTTACCGGAGGATACAAGCTATGGGGGAACCAAACGGCAGCCTTTCCTGCTGCTACCGACGTCAAAGACACGTTTATTGCCGTCCGGCGTATGGCGAATTGGCTCAATAATAGCTTGATTCTCACGTACTGGCAGCACGTAGACAGCCCGACGAATCGCCGTTTAATCGATTCGGTAGTGGATAGCGTCAATATTTGGCTGAACGGGCTGACTGCGCGAGGAGCTCTGCTGGGCGGCCGAGTAGAATTTTTGAAAGAGGAAAACCCAGACACGGATCTCTTGCAAGGCATTATTCGTTTTCATGTGTACTGGGCTTCGCCTGTACCTGGGCAAGAGATCGATTTCACGCTTGAGTATGACGTCAGCTATCTGAGCACGCTCTTTGCAGCGTAATGGAGGTGAACAGCATTGAACAAATTGCCTGAACGGTTAAAGGATTTTAGGGCCTACCTGGGAGGAACCAATGTGCTGTTGGGGGTGGCAGATGTCACCCTGCCATCGTTTGAAATGATGACAGAAACGGTAAAAGCAGCAGGGATCCTCGGGGAATACGAGTCCCCTACAATGGGCCATCTTCAAAGCATGAAAATGACTTTGAATTTTCGTGTCCTGACAGAGGAACAGGTGAAATTGCTCCGTCCCGAGGCGCACCGCATTGATCTGCGCGGCGCGAATCAGGTGTATAACACGGCGACAGGCGGCTACAAAGATGCTGCGGTCCGTTTGGTTGTTCAAGGGCCTGCGACAAAAGTGGACCTCGGGAAATTTGAGAAGAGCGCAGCGTCTGGCGGATCGGCAGAGCTGGAAATCTACTACTTGAAGCTCCAGTTCGATGGGGTAACAAAGGTCGAGTTTGACCGGTTTAACTACATTTTCGTTGTGGATGGCGTGGATTACATGCAAGGAACAAGAAATGCCCTCGGGCTATAAGGAGGTCACTATGAGTAAAAAAATAATTTTGCGCAAACCGATTGAGAAGGACGGTCAGTCGATTCGTGAGATCGAACTGAACTTTGACGATTTGAAAGGGAACGATCTCGTTCACGCTGAACGGCAGGCGCGTATGAGGGGCGACATCAGCCCGGATCCACTCTTTTCGTCAGAGGGGCTGGCTGTAATCGCCGCACGGGTTTCTGGACAAATCCCAGAGGATATTTTGGGTTTGCTCGCTCCTGACTTTCTCCATGTTACAAACACGGTGAAGAATTTTTTGTACGACTGGGCTTCACCGATGAGAACGCAATCGGAGACTTCCGAAAAACAGTCCTAAAAATGTCCAGGTGCAACTACACACCCGTGAACGTGTGGATGGACATGCCCATTCTGGAGTTTGCCAGGTGGGTAGCTGATTATCAGGAGCTTTCTGAGGAAGAGAAGGGGGCGGGTGAGGGATATGGCTCGTAGGATTCACGAAGTCAGCTTTGCCATTGCGGGGAAGCTTGCTACGTCGTTTAGGGGGGCATTTTCTTCCGCCTCCTACCAAATAGCACGTCTGTCAGAGGAAACGGATGAGCTCAAGCAGGAACTGAAACGGCTGGAAAATGAGCATAAGAGTGGGGCGATCTCCACCGAACAGTTTACAGCGGCCCAGGAAAGGCTAACCAGAGCCATTGATCGACAAAAGCAGGCCCATCAAGCCTTGTTGCACCAACAAAGCAGAAGGCAGACACATATGGACAATGGCAGCAATGCAGCTGGTCAGATGGGGGAGACCTTGGCAAAGGCCTCTCCTCTCATCGGGGTAATGGTGGCAGCGAATGACTATGCAGAAGCACAACGCCGCATCCAAATACAAACCTCTTTGACTGCTCAACAGCAACAGCAGGCTTTCCAAATTACTCGTCAAGCATACCTCTCCGGATTGGGCGAAAGCATGTCGGCAACGTCAGAAGCATACGGAATCATGTCACAGGCGATCAAAAATGAAACAGTCAAGCAGCAGCAACTGATCTTGCAAGGGGCACTGTCTGCCGAGAAATACTGGGGAGCAGGGGCAATGGAGATCAATAAGGCTATGACAAACCTGACCAGCAACTTCAAGGGCTTGTCAAATACGCAGGCTCTGGACATGATCACGTACGGTCTGAAAAACGGCATGAACTATGCGGACGACTATCTGGACACGCTTTACGAGTATTCGCCTCAATTCGAGTCGATGGGGTATAGTGCAAAGCAGTTTTACGCTGTTTTGGAATCAGCCAAAGGCGCTGGGGCATTTAACCTTGATAAGGCAGCAGACGCAGTGAAGGAGTTTAATATTCGTGCAAAAGATGGCAGCAAGACCACAGAGGATGCTTTCAAGGCGCTGGGGCTGAACAGCGCGAAAATGGCAAAAGATATCGCCAATGGCGGGGCTTCCGGGGTAAATGCCTGGAACAAAACGATCGATGCCCTGAACAGGGTCCAAGACCCGGTGAAACGAAACCAAGTAGGCGTCGCTTTGTTTGGTACGCAGTGGGAAGATCTGACCGAAAAAGTCATCTTGAATATGAAAATCATGGAGAATGCCGGGCAAGGCATTGATGGGACCACGCAAAAAGTGGTTGAAGCATCCACAGCTGCGCGAAATGGCGCTCCTTCCTGGACACAACTCGGGCGACAGATTCAAGATACGGCTGCAGTTGTCGGCAATCAGTTTTTACCGGTGCTTGCCCCTCTGATTCAGAACGTGGCCAATGGTGCCGCATGGGTGGGGAACTTTGCGCAGGCGCATCCGAAATTAACCTCCGTCATCGTGGGAGCAACAACAGCGTTGATCGGAGGGCGCATTGCATGGCTAGCTCTACGTATGGCATGGTCCCAGGCAGCGCTGATCGGTAATGGATTGTCCGGTATCTTTGTCCGTCAAGCAGCTGCACAGGCAATCGCCACGACAGCAACCGGAAAAATGACCATGGCACAGCGATTGTTGAATTTGACCATGAGCCTAAATCCGATTGGGCTTATCATTACCGGCATGGGCCTTTTGGTGGCCGCAGGGGTTTATTTGTACAACAACTGGGATACCGTTCGAGAAAAGGGGAGCTTACTGTGGGATACTCTCACGAGAGGCGCAAGCGAAATGGGAGTCAATATATCCAACTTCTTTAAAGGGATGGCGAATGGAGTAATCCAGTCGATCAATCGAATTTCCTCCGGCATTAATAAATTGATGGGCACCTCCATCCCACAGATTGAAAAATTTCAGCTTGATTACTCCATCCAGGCACGCAAGATCCAGGAGAACAGGACAGCAAGAAATCTGGGGGAAAAAATCCCAGCCTACGCTAAGGGTGGGATACTTACGAGGCCGCACGTTGGTCTGGTTGCAGAAGCCGGACCGGAGGCAGTGATCCCCCTAAATCGTTCGCCACGTTCTATTTCCCTGTGGAAGCAAGCGGGCAGATCGATGGGACTGACGAGCGGGGGCGGAACCGTTATTCATTTGACCTATGCGCCTCAAATCAACGGCAGTGATCCGAACAAGATCAAGCCCGTCTTGGAAGAGAACAACCGGACATTGATGGATCAGCTGCGCTCGATCCATCGTCAAAAAGAAAGGGTGTCGTTCGGTGCCTAAAAACTACGCAACAACCCAAGGTGATACGTGGGACTTAATAGCATTCAAGCAGCTGGGCAGTGAAAATTTCATGACCGACTTGATAGACGCGAATCCTGCTCATCGGGAGACGGTTATTTTCCCCGCCAACGTCCAGCTGATCATCCCGGATGTGGACCTGTCCCAGACACCAGACAGTCTGCCACCGTGGAAGCGAGGAGACGGCACATGACGAAAGCACGCCATGCGAGGTTGCAGATTTTCTACAACAAGACGGATCTGTCGGCTGATTTACGGCCACATCTGCTGAGCTGGAGCTACACGGACAACTTGAGCGGCCAGGCAGACGACCTGCAGATTACAGTAGAGGATAGCGAGCAACGATGGAGTGGCAGCTGGATGCCGGACCTATCCGCGTCTTTGCAAGCTACTCTTTTTCGTGAGAACTGGGATCATGAGGACAGAATAGAAAAGCTGCCACTTGGAACCTTTGAAATCGACGAAATCGAGGTGAGCTATCCGCCCTCGGTGGTTTCTATCAAAGCTATATCCGTGCCGGAATCCTCGTCGCTGAGAGGCGAGAAGAAAAATAAAGCCTGGGAAGAGACAAAGCTGTCTGTGATCGCTAGGGAGAAGGCAAAGGAAGCCAAGCTCAGCCTTTATTATGACTCGCCGGAAGATCCGAAATATGACCGCATTGAACAAACGTCAGAGACGGATATCGCGTTTCTCATGCGCTTGTGCAATGATGCTGGCTTGTGCCTGAAGGTGTCAGGAAAGCAACTGGTGATTTTCGATGAAGCGAAGTACGAGAGCGCGCCAGCCATCGCAACCCTTGAGCGGAAGGTATCCGAGGTCAAATCTTTCAGGGGGAGAACGACGTCGACCGGCACGTATAAAGCTTGTCAGGTGACTTATTTTGCCGGGAAAGACAAGAAGTCTATTTCTGCCACGTTTACCCCGGCGAACGCTCCAAAAGTAGGGCGGACACTGACCGTCAACGAAAGGGTATCTTCAATCGCGGAAGCGCAGCGTCTGGCCAAAAAGAAGCTGAGAGAAGCGAATAAAGAGGCCACCCAGGTGTCTATTACCATGGCCGGAGATCCGCGCATGGTTGCTGGGGTAACTGTAAATCTAAAGGGATTCGGAGCTTTTGACGGCAAATACATTGTTACCCAGGCCGTTCACAGTCAGCAAAGCGGTTATGAAACCAGCTTGGAGCTCCGCCGTTGTCTGGAGGGGTATTGATGGGAGTTGAGATTCAAGTGGGCATTGTCTCATCTGTGAATGCTGCGAACGGATCTGCAAGAATCGCCTTTCCAAATCGGGGCAATACGGTATCAAAAGAGCTTCCCGTCATGAAAAAAGCGTGGCCAGTCAAGCCGAAGGATCTCGTTGTCTGCCTATTCCCAGCAACAGGAACAGACGGTTTTGTTTTGGGGTCCTATTACACCGTCGACGATCCGCCAACGGGAGGTGCATAGGATGGGACAGCTCGGGAGTTTTGGCGAGATCATATTCGAAGTCTCTTACGAGCAAATGCGAACCTTTTTTGACTTTTCGCGCTCTGCATCTGGCCGCTGGGCTGCCCATGAGCGTTTTGGTCAAAAGCCACGTTCCGAATTCCTGGGACCGTCATTGGATGAAATCAGTTTTACCATGAGGTTCGATGTGAAGCACGGTATGAATCCGAGGAAGGAAATGGATCGGCTCTTGGAATGGTGTCGATCAGGCAAAGCAGAGACACTGATCATCGGAGGCATCCCCCTCGGGAGAGATCAGTGGACAATCAAGTCTGTTACGCAAAATTGGAAAGCTTTGGACGGGAAAGGCAGGCTACTCATTGGGGAGGCAAACGTTTCCCTGGAGGAGTACATGAGGAGGTGACAGTTTGATTTACGAAGTGACAACAGGCAACTCAAGAATCGATTTCGGAGCAACGGGAGTAGATGCCATTCTACAGAACGTTGCTTTTATTTTGTCCACGACACTTTTTTCGTGTCCACTGGACAGGGCTTTTGCCTGGGAGCCTGACATCGATTCCCCCATCCACATGCAAAGCGCAAGAAACATTGCGCGGATAACGGCAGCCATCCAAAAGTATGAACCGCGGGCAACAGTCGTGAGAATTGAAATACGAGGGGATCCGCAAAACGGATCTCTGCAACCAGTAGTAGGAGTGAGGATTGATGACGAGGTTTAATCTTCCCGATGTGGAGTTTGCGAAAAAGTCAGCTCAAGAGATAGAGGCGGAAGCCGTTGCCAACTATGAAAGGTTGACTGGCATCAAGCTTGCCGCAGCGGATCCCCGTCGAAAATTTATTCAGGCTGTTGTTTTGCTCGCCACTCAGCAGAGGGCAAACATCAACTACAGCGCCAAGCAGAATTTGCTTGCTTATGCCCAGGGCGCTTTTCTCGATCATCAGGGCCTTTCGAGTGATACAGCGAGACTACCGGCCACGGCATCAGTAACTACGATTCGTTTTGTACTCTCCGTCCCACTGGAGAAAAACGAAATCATCCCGGCGGGGACGAGGGGAACAGCGGGCGACGGCCTTCTCTTTGTCACTACCAAGCAGGTTGTTGTGCCAGCAGGGCAAACGCAGGTCGATGTAGAGGCGATATGCACGATTACTGGTTCGCGGGGGAACGGCTATCTCCCCGGACAGATCAATCAGCTGGTCGATCCCCTTCAATGGGTTCAGTCGATCCAAAACATTACAACAAGTGAAGGGGGAGCGGATGAGGAGGACGACGACGCTTATGCCGAGCGGATCCGGCAAGCTCCGGAAAGATTTTCGGTTGCCGGTCCTGATGGTGCGTACATCTACTGGGCACGAACGGCCAGTCCGTTGATTGTCGATGTGTCGGTTCGGAGTCCCTCACCTGGCGTCGTAGAGATTCGCCCACTGCTTCGAGATGGGGGGATTCCCGGACAGGAAATCTTGGATCTGGTCGATAGTGTCTGCAATGACCGAAAGGTTCGTCCTCTTACGGACCATGTTCAGGTGCTTGCTCCTGAGACTGTGCCCTATGACATTTCTTTGACCTACTGGATCAGTACGGCAAACAGCAGTACCGCGGCCAGCATCCAGGCGAATGTGCAGCAAGCACTCAACGACTACAGGCAATGGCAAAAAGCAAAGCTTGGGCGTTCCGTTGATCCGTCCGAGTTGGTCACGCGGATAAAAAATGCCGGAGCAAAAAGGGTGGCCGTAACGCTACCCGCCTATCAAGCTCTTTCACCGTTTCAGGTTGCTGTTGAAAACCAGGTGACAATCGAGTATGGAGGGCTGGAAGATGACTGATATCTATACGGTGTCGCTCGTGGACCTTCTGCCCGAGAGCCTCAGACAGGATCCGGATGCGCGGGCGCTGGCAGAAGCACTGACTCCGGAGTTTCAGGAGATTTCGACTCAAATCCCTTTAATTACGCTTCTGGCAACACTTGATGAGCAGCCCGAGGAAGTCGTTGACTTATTGGCTTGGCAAGCTCACGTAGATTTCTATGAGCCGGATTTGCCCCTGGAGCAAAAAAGACAACTGGTTCGCGAAGCACCATTATGGCATCGGCGCAAAGGGACCCCCTGGGCCGTCGAGCAAGTGGTTTCCATCGTCTTTCCTGGAGCGAAAGTGGCGGAGTGGTACGAATACGGGGGCGATCCGTACCACTTCCGTGTGGAGACAGAACAGACTCTCGCAGCCAACGCGGATCTGGCACGCTTGGTCAGGCTCATCAACGCCACCAAGAGGAGCAGCGCCTGGTTGGAAAACGTGACTGTGAAGCGGACGATTAACGCCGGTCAATTCTACGGGGGCGCTATAACGGAATATCGCAAAACGGAAATTTACCCAGTGGCGTTTGAAATGCCAGATCTGAACGCTACGCATTCGTATGGCGGCGTTTTTTCAGTCGAGGCCCAAACGACCATTTATCCGGAGGTGAAATAGGTTGGCTCAATACACAGGCATGATTTTGACAAAGAAGGGGCGCGACCTACAAGCAAAAGCAGAAGCAGGCGCGACGCTCACGTTCACCAAAGCAAAGATTGGTGACGGGCAGCTTGGGCAAGGGCAGTCTCTTGAGAATCTGAATGACTTGATCAGCCCCCAGAAGACACTGGCCATCAGCAGCGTTCAGGCTGAGAGTGGCGGTCTTTGCCGTATCCGGACCAATATCACGAATCAGGGAATCACGCAGGGCTTTTATGTACGAGAGATCGGGCTGTTCGCCCAGGATCCTGACCTTGGAGAAATCCTGTATGCCATTGCCACTGCGGCAGCTGCCGACTATCTGCCTCCCGAGGGCGGGTCAACGATTGTAAACAACCAGTTCGATATTATCGTGATTGTGGGGAATGCAAGCTCCATCAGTGCTACGATCAATCCGTCCGGACTTGTGAATCAGGAGCAGTTGACGAAGCTGCAAGGGCAAGTCGACTCCTTGGCAAAAACAGTAGTTGGGAGCGCCGTTGTCACCGGGCTTGCTTTTTCCGTAGTCGGATTAACTGCTTCCTACACAACAGGGACCGCCTATGTGTCCGGGGTAAAATTCGATGTGGCTGCCGGGAGCATTCAGCTGAATGCCAATCAAGGGCAGTATATCTATCTGGACACGGATGGCAAGGTGAAGGGCACGACAGACCAGTCGGCGGCCCAGGCAAAATGCCTACTGTGGTACTTCTCTACAAATGCAACGGATGTCATTACCTCGACAGATCGGCGCAGTGTAATCGACAGCACACAATTCGTTAAACAGACTGAGGTGGCCGCCAACGGTGCGAACAAAATTCCGCGCCTGGATGCGCAAGGAAAGGGTGTTTTCAGCATCACAGGTGATGCGTCGACTGTTGCAGGAAAAACGGTAGGAAACGCAGCCAGCAACGTCCCATTATCCAATGGAACACTGAACACCAACCTGAATGCGGATATGGTGGACGGCTATCATGTAGGAACAGGCTCAAATCAGATTCCTACCCGCGATGCCAATGGCAAGCTTGTGGCAGATCAGCTCGCCAGGCTGAAGATCACGAAGAGCGGCAAGGATGCGAACGGAAAATTCACACAGGTTGACTATAAGCGCGAGTCTGATAACACCTTGTTCATGCGCTCTGTCCTGTCCAACCCTGATGCAAATGGCAACTATCAAACGGACACCTGGACGTATTACAAGACGGATGGGACGACGGTCGCTGAAACGAAAGTATGGACGATCACATATGACGCGGATGGAGATATCACAAGCGTTGCATAGGAAGGGGGGGGATGATTTGGACGTAATGCAAGTATTGACAGCGCATGGTTATGGCGGGGGTTATAGAAAGGGTAAGGATTTACCGGTTGCCAAAACCAACATTGGTAGAGGCGTGCCAAGAATAACATTCAACAAGCCGCTCACAGTCGCCGGGATGTGGGCAATGGATGTGAGCGGGGCCAACTTTCAGTTGGAAAGTTCCAATGAGAAACTCATTAAAACAAACGCCCAAAATGTACAGGTTTATTCCGCCACCCAACCCGAAATGGACACGTTGAGGAGCTTGATAATTTCACCGGATGGAACAAAGTTATATGGCGGTTATTACTGGAACGATGCTGGTTCAACGTCCGAGAACGTTTACGAGTTCGATGCAGCGACAGGGGTTAGAGGTAACAAGGTGGCGGGCATCGCGCCCGGCGGGAGTCCAAATGCAATGTATCCAGTTGCGGTTGATGAGCAGTTCAACGTGTATGTATATTTGAACACTACGTTGCGCAAGTACAAACGCAATGCAGATGGTACATTTACGCTTGTGTGGACGGTTACGCTTGGTGTGGCCGGATTGGTAGTTGATGAATTTTGGAATGAGGATAAAACGGTGCTTATGTTGTTGATTGTAGCAAGCAGCAAAGCAACGGCTTGTTATGTCGACGTAAATGCCGGAGTGCTTGAAAAATCAAACGCATTTACCGAAACAGTACCCGGCCCGCCGGTGATGGGTGCGGACAAATCCGTTTATATCAGTGACGGATCAGTTTTGAAAAAATACGACTACAACAAAACCGTCATATGGCAATTAACAATCCCGTACACTCGCGCTATTTATTCGGAGGGTGGCTTGCTCGTTTATGATGGGACGACAAACCAGATAGCTAGAGTAACAGACGGCGGTGTGGTTGAGTGGAAAATGGTTTCGCCGCTTAAGGCTGCCAACGTTACGCGCATTACAAATAGCATTGGTTCAGATATTGCCGGCGTGTGGAGCATAGACAACAACGTTAATATTGCCGGATTTGTTCACAGCGTAATCAAAATCGTATAACAGGGGGCAAATTAAATGTGGATTAGGTACGAGAAAGGCACTAATGCCGAAAAATGCCGTGTGATTACAATTCATAATGAGCCGGAGGTATTGCCGGAAGAACTGTTGCAGCAGGGTGAGTTTCTGGATGGCCCAATGCCTGAGCCTGATTACTTGCCGAAAAAGACGTACGAGCTGTATTTCAACCCAACCACGAAAGAATTATGGTACGAATACTCAGATGCGCCGCCAACACCGGAAGAATTGAAAGATATAAGGATTTCCCAATTGGAAGAACAATTGCGGATCACCCAAGAGGCTGTTGACGCGCTCTTGTTGAGATAAAAAGGAGGAAGATGAACGATGGCAAGCAGACTGTATTCATATTGCTTAATGCGTTGGGAATCTGGGGCATGGACGGAAACTGAACTGACCACGGCCGTCACTAAAGGTTATATCACCGAAGATGAAAAAACGGAGATCATGGTTCAGCCACAACAAAGCGCATAGAGCGCCTTTTTCCAAACGGAGAGGGCGCTTTTATTTGCCTCTCTTTTCATCATGATCACGAGTTGCCCTGTGCCTAGCAGGGTTTTTTCTATGTTTTGCCCCGAGGGGGGTGAGGAGGTTATGCGCTAGTGGCGGACGAGATCAAAGATCTACAAAAAGGAATCACTGACATCCTGGTTGCGATTGGGAAAATCGAAACGGAAATCAAGCAACTCGGCAGCATGGCAAACAAGCTTGATTCTACCGAAAAGCTAGCCATCGAGGCTATGCAAAGCACGAAAGCAGCTCACAAGCGACTCGACGAGCTGAGCATGGAGATCACCGATCTGACCAAGAAGGCCGAGGACATCAAGAAAGAAATCGAAAAACGAATCGAGGACGACAAGCGACAAGGCAAGGACGATAAACGCTGGATCGTCGGGACCGTACTTGGCGCGGGAGCTCTCATTTGGAAATTCATTGAATCCATTACGAAAGGTGGAGGGGTATCATGAACGAAACAGATCTGTTGGCATTGGCCAATCAATTCCTGCTGGATAAGGCACTCATCGTAGTTGTTGCACTCCTGGTCATCGGCGTGTTTTTAAAGAAAACACCTCGGATCCCGGACTGGAGCATTCCTTGGATCTTAACCGGGGGAGGCATCGGCTTGGCCTGGGGCGTGCTTGGAGCGATTTCAGTGCAGGCTACGATCCAGGGCATTCTTGCTGCAGGGATCGCCACGCTGGGGCACCAGCTGTGGAAGCAGACGACTGAGAAAAGGGAAGGTGAGTAGGCATGACTCAACAAGAGTTTATCGCGAAGATCGCACCTGCTGCCGTGGCCGATATGAAAAAAACACGGGTGCCAGCCTCGTTGACTATCGCTCAGGCGATACTGGAGAGCAATTGGGGGAAAAGCAGCCTGACCGTGAAGGCAAACAATTTATTCGGTATCAAGGGTATCGGACCAGCCGGCAGCGTGCAGATGCCCACGACAGAATATGTCAACGGTAGCCAAGTTAAAACAAACGCGAATTTCCGCGTTTATAACTCGTGGGCTGAGTCGATCGCTGACCACTCAGCCTTGATCCTTAACGGAACGCGAGACAAGCCCACGCGTTATCACGGTGTACTTGGAGCTGATTACAAGACAGCCTGCCAGATGATTAAGGAAGGCGGGTATGCGACGGACCCGGCTTATCCCCAGAAGCTGATCAACTTGATCGAAACGTACGCGTTGCACCAGTATGATGTTGATCAGTCTGACAATTCTGTGGATAAGGAAGCAGCCACGGCCCTGAAGTTGGAGGACTGGGAACGCGAAGCAGGCTTGAAGGCGATCGACAGCCTTGCTTGCAAAGGATTGCTGAACGATCCAGATAAATGGAAAAAGCGATTGACCGACGATCCAGCAGGGGTACTGAGCGAACTGCCCTGGCTCATGTTTACGATGCTTGATCGGGTGACAGAAAAAACAACGTAGCAAAAGTGAACGCCCTCCTTCCGTTGAAGTGCCCCCTGTCAAGTAGACAGTGAAAAAAACAAAAAGCTTAGACACCAATCTGAACCTAGGTTGGTGTCTTC
>NZ_JBQCKK010000033.1:0-23459 GCF_051967035.1 Brevibacillus sp. SAFN-007a
CTGGGGGCAAGGGATGGCTACTCATAGCTATAAGCTTTCCTGAACCCCCAGTCAAACTGGGGGTTTTCGTTATATAAAAAAAACCGACCCCATTCCTTTCGAATGAAGTCGGTTTTCCGTTCTGTCTGCGTTTCTCTTCTTAGTCCATCCGCCAGCTTAAAACGCGCTTTCCTTCTAAACTTCCGCCAACAGCCCCTTTGCACCGTCTTGGCAACCAACCACGTGATAGCTGCGTACCTTCTCTTTTCCGTTCACAGCCATCACCAAATAGGCGTACGTCAGCGAAAAGGAAACTTAGGCTGAAGAAGAAACCCACCTCTACATAAAAGGTGAACTTGTTGTACTATTAATCTCTATTATTGATTAATCTAGCTTATTCTTTTCTTGTTGACCCATTCATTCCAATACTGAATTTCCTCGTATTCATCCTTTTCTGCTTCAATTTCCCCAATGCAGTATTCACAAATTTTATAGGTTTCATCTTCAGTAAGTATTGAGCACTTGCGGTCATCTAATAATTCAATTTCCCCAGGACTAACAATTTTATTACAATGTTCACATTTTTCATCAAATAAGGTATTCATCAACAAAAACCTCCAAATTATTGTAACATGCTCAGACATTAGGAGAATCATTTATATGGTATTACAGATTTGTTTCCTTTACTGTCTTTTAAAAGATTACGGTTATTTCGGGCATCCGAGTACCTTTTTTCATACTCTAGCTGCTCTTTATCGGTTTTTTGCTTATGTTCATTATAGGATTCGGAATAGGAAACTTTTTTGAAAATCTTTAGGTCAAGATTACCTCTATAACGGGCATATCATGTTTCTTCTGCTCTATCTGAAGTAGGGGCGAAGTGGGCATGAAAAGGAGCGTCATGGTGAGACTAGCCTGACTATTACGGTTCCTGGTCATCTGCTACAGTCGCTTTCATTGCCGGGGCAAAGCAGGGATCTGGCCCAAATTCTAGAGCATCTTTCGATTAAACCTAACAGATAGAGTGTGATAATTGATTTAACCGACTTGTGCGCATTCATCTAATAAAAAAAACCGACCCCATTCCTTCGAATGAAGTCGGTTTTCCGTGCCGGAAAACAGCTGGAGTGTTATTTCCCGGTCAATCGGAAGGTTAGCGCACGCCTTCGGTAGCCAGAGCAGGATGTAAAGCATGCTTGACGTATTCTTCGGCGCTGTGCTTGATCTGTTCCTCCGACGCCTGCATCACACCGTGGAATTTGAACGGCGCAAGGTACTTCATTCCCGTCAAATTCGCCA
The DNA here is from genome assembly GCF_051967035.1 of Brevibacillus sp. SAFN-007a. Classification (NCBI taxonomy): domain Bacteria; kingdom Bacillati; phylum Bacillota; class Bacilli; order Caryophanales; family Paenibacillaceae; genus Brevibacillus; species Brevibacillus sp. SAFN-007a. The sequence continues at coordinate 1,279 of NZ_JBQCKK010000033.1, forward strand.
TGGCTTGCAGCGGCGTCGTCAGTTCGGCGATGGTGAAATAGTTATAGCCATCCCGCTGGTAGGCTTGCTCCGGTCCTCCCGCGGAAATCGCCAGCAAAAATTCCTTGTCGTGCAGCTTGTTTCCTTCGGAGCCGTACGCCCAGCCATACGTCAGCACAACATCCTGCCACTGCTTCAACAGTGCAGGGGTGCTGTACCAGTAGAGCGGGAATTGAAACACGATCCGGTCATGCTCCATGACCAGCTGCTGCTCCTTTTCCACATCGATTTCGAAGTTGGGATAAGCGGCGTACAGGTCGTGTACCGTTACGTCCGCTTCCTGCTTCATTCTTTCTACCCACGCTTTATTTACGCGCGATTCGCTTAACTGGGGATGAGCCACAATGACTAATGTTTTCACAGAACATGCTCCTTTGTTCACAAATTGTTTGCACATACAACTTACCTTACTATCTTTTGGTTGTCAACTTACAAATTATAAGTTAAATCCACCTTTCCGTACTCCAGACGCTACCTCCTCCGTGCATTCCCGAAAAGGAGAAAAAGCCACCCCCATCCCCCCATTACAGGATGAAGCTGGCTCTCCATATGCTCTACTTCCCTACCACTGACGCGTCCTCACGTCACCGCTTCCTTCTTCCCAAAAAACGTCCGGAGCGCCTTATACACCTCGCCCTTTTCCCGAATCACGCAATGCAGGAACTTCGGCTCCTTGATGTGGCGATACGCTGACATGAGGGTCGAATGCCTGTTATACTGATTAACCTCACCATATCCGAACATGTTGCACCTCTCCATGAGCTCTTTGACCAGCTTCACGCAGCGCTCGTTGTCGGATGTCAGGTTGTCGCCGTCGGAAAAGTGGAACGGGTAAATGTTGTACTGGGACGACGGATAGCGGCTGTCGATGATCTCCAGCGCTTTTTTGTAGGCGGAGGAACATATCGTTCCCCCGCTCTCGCCTTTCGAGAAAAACGTATCCTCCGTTACTTCCTTCGCATCTGTATGGTGCGCGATGAAGACGATCTCCACCTTTTCGTACTTCGTGCGCAGGAAACGAACCATCCAGAAGAAAAAGCTGCGGGCGATGTACTTTTCGAAGACGCCCATACTGCCTGAAGTATCCATCATGGCAATAATGACTGCGTTGGAATGCGGCTTAATGATTTCCTCCCACGTCTTGAAACGCAGGTCGTCCTCCGTGATGCCCAGCTCCAGATCGCTGTAGCCGGCAAGGGCGTTGCGGCGGATCGCGGCGATCAAGGTCCGCTTTTTGTCGATGTTGCCCATCAGCCCTTTTTTGCGGACATCGTTGAAGCGCGTCTCCTCAATCACAATCTGGTCCTCGTCCTTGCGCTGCAAGTTCGGCAGCTCCAGCTCGGCGAACAGCATCTCCTGCAATTCCTCGACGCTGATTTCCGCCTCGTAGTAATCCACTCCCGGCTGATCGCCGGCGCCCTGGCCTTTGCCCGGCCCTTGCGCCTGATCGCCGTCCTTGGCGATGACATCTCCTACCTTGCTGTTCCCTTTGCCTTGACCGCCATGTTTTCCCTTTTGGAAGTTAAAACGCAATCGGTATTCATCCAGGGAGCGAATGGGGATCTTGATAACTTCCCGACCGTTTGACATGATGATATTTTCTTCGCTGACGAGATCGGGCAGGTTTTTTTTGATCGCTTCTTTCACTTTTTCCTGGTGTCGATTTTGGTCCTGGTACCCTTTGCGGTGCAGCGACCAGTCTTCCCGGGAGACAATGAACGATGGTACATCTTCCATGCCGTCTCCTCCTAGCAACTGGCGCAATCTGCGCCGAATATGATGTGCGGGATCAAGCGTCGTGCGCTTTTGTCAGGTCTGTGCAAAACGGCTCTTTACCGATTCAGCAGGCTTCCCACGTAACGGAGCAGTTCATTGGCGCAAACCGGGCAGTAGTTGTGCTCTTCGATGAGACGCTTTGTCACCTCGTTGATTTTTTTCAGCTGATGCTCATCCGGCGTTTTGTTCGAGGTCGTGATCTTGACGACGTCCTTGAGATCGGCGAACAGCTTTTTCTCAATCGCTTCCCGCAGTCGGTCGTGCGTGCTGTAGTCAAAACGCTTTCCTTTGCGCGCGTAGGCCGAGATGCGGATGAGAATTTCTTCGCGGAATGCCCGCTTGGCGTTTTCCGAAATGCCGATCTGCTCCTCGATGGAACGCATCAGGCGCTCATCCGGATCCATCTCCTCGCCGGTGACGGGGTCGCGAATTTTGTTCATGTTGCAATACGCTTCCACGTTGTCGAGATAGTTATCCATGAGCGTTTTCGCCGACTCTTCGTAGCTGTAGACAAACGCTTTCTGCACTTCTTTTTTCGCCAGCTCGTCGTATTCCTTGCGAGCGCTGGAGATGAAGTTCATGTAGCGCTCCCGCTGCTCCTTCGTAATCGACGGATGCTGGTCGAAGCCTTCCTTCAGCGCGCGGAGAATATCCAGCGCATTGATGCACTCGGTGTCGCGGCGGATCAGCGCGCTGGAGATGCGGTTGATGACGTAGCGCGGGTCAATCCCGGCCATGCCCTCATCGGCATGCTCGTTGCGCAGCTCTTCCAGATCGGCACCCTTGAACCCTTCCACCGATTCGCCATCGTACAGACGCATTTTCTTGAGCAAATCGGCTCCTTGCTTTTTCGATTCCTTCAAACGAGTAAGAATAGAGAAAATGGCAGCTGATCGCAGGGCATGCGGAGCAATATGCACATGTCCGAGATCGGATTGTTTGATTAATTTCGCATAAATTTTTTCTTCGTCGCTGACGCGCAGGTTATACGGCATCGGCATGACGATAATCCGGGATTGCAACGCTTCGTTTTTCTTGTTGGCAATGAAGGCTTTGTACTCGGATTCGTTCGTGTGAGCCACAATCAGCTCATCCGCAGAGATCAAGGCAAAACGGCCTGCCTTGAAGTTTCCTTCCTGGGTAAGTGACAAGAGATGCCAGAGGAATTTTTCGTCGCACTTGAGCATTTCCTGGAACTCCATCAAGCCACGGTTTGCCTTGTTCAGTTCCCCGTCAAAACGATAGGCGCGGGGATCGGACTCGGAACCGTACTTGGTAATCGTAGAAAAGTCGATGCTGCCAGTCAAATCGGCAATGTCCTGCGACTTGGGATCAGAGGGGCTGAATGTACCAATCCCGACACGGTTCGCTTCGGAGAAAAGAATGCGGCAAACCGGGAAGTCTTCGATGCGTCCGCCGTATTCCGTCTCCAATCTCATGCGGTTGTAAGGAGTAAGCTCTCCCTCGATTTTGATGCCCAGCTCTTCCTCAATTTCCGGACGCAGCTCATGCGGGATCAGATGCAACGGCTCTTCCTGCATCGGGCAGCCTTCGAGCGCGTAGACGGCGCCTTCTTCCGTGCGGGAATACTCCTCCAGTCCTCGTTTGAGCATGGTAACGAGTGTGGATTTACCGCCGCTGACCGGACCCATCAAGAGCAAAATGCGTTTGCGGACGTCAAGACGACGTGCTGCCGAGTGAAAATACTCCTCAACCAGACGTTCAATGGAACGATCCAGACCGAAAATTTCCCGGCTGAAAAATTGATACGAGCGTGTGCCATCCTCGCTTTCCTCGACACCAGCACTTTTAATCATGTTGTAGACGCGTGAATGAGCCGTCTGGGCGATTTGCGGATTTTTGCGTACCAACTGTAGATATTCGGCGAAAGTCCCTCTCCACATCAGGTTTTCTTCTCGGGCCCGGTGCTCAGCGATCCGTTTTAAAATGTCCATATTCGACACTCCTCCCTCATAAGCCCCTCTCTCTTCCCTTACGACCGTGTACTCTCATGTATATGTCTGCCTGCGTTCACGCATTCGCGTGGAACCCGTTTTCTTCGGTTGCCACCAGGCTTCATCAAGCCTTTACCTATGTGTATGCGAGACATGAGCACAAGTTTCGGCAATCTTGCCACAAAAATCATGCACAAGCAGCGAATTTTCTTTTCCTACATGGAATAGGACAGAGCGGAGAAGTCTCCTCGTTCCGACGTGATCGGCGCTTTCCTCAGGCGTTCGATCGAACAGCAAAAACTGTCTTGGCATCCTGGGATGCGCAAGCGTTAATCCGTTTGCAAAGTGGGCAGGCTACGCTATAATGGGAGTAGTTTGGTTACGAAAGGAGCTGTCCAACATGGGTACGTTTATCGTCGCGTTGGTCTTCGCAGCTTTTCTGTTTTTCATCCTGACAGCAGGCTACAACGAGGACAAGACCTGGAATCTGTAAGGACAAGCAAAGGGCCATTTGCTGGTTTCAGCACGGCGCTCCCAGAAAAAAAGCAGGCTGCCTGTTTCGGGCAACCTGCTTTTTTCATGGAAGCTTTTTGGTTGAGCGCGCTATGCTTTTGCAAACACGCCTGTCCGCTCCGTAATCGCCTGGTACAATTCCTCCAAAGTGCCGCGCTGATCGACCGGATACTGTGGCTCGCCGCGGTCTTCCATCCAGTTGGTGACGAGAAACGTCTTCATCCCCAGCGTGGAGGCGACCATATCTTCCTGCATATGGTTGCCGACCATGATGCAATGAGTCGGCTCTACCCCGAGCTTCTGGCAAATCTCCGCGAAGTAGCTCGGATGGGGCTTCGTATAATGGGATTCCTCATAAACGGTCACCAGTTCGAAATCGTCTGCACGCAACCCGATCCAGGCCAGCCGATGGAGAATGGCGTCGCGCGGAAAGACCGGATTGGTGGCAACCGCAACTCGATAGCCTTGTGCCTTGGCCGCATCCACCAGTTTTTTGCCCCAAGGCGACGGATAGGCCAGATGCGATAGCGTCGGAAACACATCGCGGTAAAAGGAATCGAACAACGGCCACACCTCTTCGCGATCCCATTCGCTGTGAGCGGTAAAATACTCGATAAACACCTGCTCATTCGTCTTTTCCGGCTCCTCGCTCACGATCATCGCCTTGGTTGCGTCCCAAATCAGCTTCAGGAGCTTTTCCGTATCGTACTTGTCGCCAACATGGCGGCCTACCTCGACCAGATAGTTTTTGACAAAAGGCTCGGTCTGCATCTCCAGGAGCGTTCCGTCCAGGTCAAACAGGATCGTGTTTACAGTCATTTGCGTTCTCTCCCTTTTTCATCGCCGCCCTGCCCGTTGCCTGCTGCAACCACAGGCGGCGTGCATCATGCTCTATTTCAGCCCCGGAAACCCTAGCTGGCGCAAACCTTCAAACAGAACGATCGCTGCACAGTTGGACAAGTTGACGGAGCGGGTGGCTCCGCTCATCGGAATGCGAATCGTTTGCTCCCGATACCTCTCCGTCAGCTCCTCCGGCAATCCGGTGGTCTCCTTGCCCAAAATAATGTAGTCGCCGTCGCGAAAGGACACATCGGTATACAGCTTCTCGCCCCATGTCTCCACGAAGTAAAACGTGCCTGCTCCCTCTCCTTGCGCCGCGGCAAAATGCTCGAAGCTCTCGTAATGATGGATGTTCACCGCGTGCCAGTAATCGAGGCCAGCCCGCTTCAAATACCGATCCTCTGTCGAAAAGCCAAGCGGGTGAATCAAATGCAAATGAGCGCCTGTCGCTGCGCAGGAACGGGCGATATTTCCTGTATTGGCAGGAATGAGCGGCTCGTGCAAAACAATATGTAGCGGCATATCAGCAAAACTCCTTGTCTAAGACGGACTTGGATCCTTGAAACCTCTTCTATTATACATAAACAAACCGCACCATGACCATCGAGCCAGTGCCTGCAACATGCAGCAAACTGCGGCATCTCGCTCGCCAACACCATGGAGGCTCACGCGTGTCGTCTGAATCAGCGCAATGAGGACATGGTGCGACATGACCGCCCTTCCGCTATGACCGATCCAGCCGTGGCTGCCAGGGGACGGGCAACGGCCTGCTTGTCCATCCAGAGGGGTGTGGCATCGTGGAGCTTGTGGAGCTTCCTGCCTGTCTTTCCCGCGCTTCTCCTGTTGGAAAAAAAGCCGCACAGCTTTGCCGACCTGCTCGCATTCATCGGCGTCGCCCGGTTCGTTCTCCGCTTCTCCTTGGCTTCTCCTTGGGCTGAACCGCTCTCCAGGCATCAATACCATCCGTAAAGCGCCCTACATCCCGCGGATATGATAAAACGCATAGCGAATACGGGGCGTATAGGCGGTCGAGTCCTCATACGCCCAGTACCGCATGCTGCTGTCTGTCGTGTGGGCGTTGACAAGCGGCATTTGGTTCGCGTCCATGGCAACCACGATTGTGGTATGCTGAACACGTCCGTCACCGTTAAAGTCGTAGCAAATGATATCTCCCGGAACCAACTCGGCAGCCGATTTTTTGGCGACAGCGCGCATGGGCGGACCGCCTGATTTCAGCAGCAGGTACAAGCTGTGCGCGACCGTCCAGCTGTAGCTCCAGTCCGCGCTTTTTCCCGTGCGAATCCACCAGCCTTTGCCCCTTTCCTTGGACATCAGCATGGGAATTCCACCGGCATGGAGGCATTGCGAAATAAAGTTGGTGCAATCGTCGGTAAAGCGCGGATAAGCGGGATTCGTCGCATTCCAGTACCGTTCTGCATAAGCGACGGCTTTTTCCGGCTGGTAGCCGCCCGCGCCGTGGACGACGAGCAACGGCTGCGAGGCTGCATCTTCAACGGTTGTCGCAGACGTGTTGCTTTGCCGTTCCCTTTCCTCCTCCCCACCGCTTTTCTGATCCCCTCGCTGCTCTCTTGTGCCGACAATCGCCCACTGGCCTACCGCTTTATCCAAGCGAAGTTGAAGCATCCGACTGCTCGCCTCTTCATACGGCCGGCCTTTCAGAAGATACCGGCTCTCCCCCGTCCAGACCACCGTGATGTCGATGGCAGCTTCCGTCTCCAGCCAACAGACGGGCTGGACCCGGCCGCTCGCTCCGTGAAGCGCCGCTCCCCGCTTCCGCATTTGCTGATAGGCGCGCGCGATGCGAACCCATTCTTGTTGCCATAGCGGCTTTTGCTCCCGATAAAAAGGCAGCAGCCGTCGGTATTGTCCATCCAGAATCGTTTGATGCACAGCATCGAAGTACCGTTGAACAAACGCGCGCCATTCCATCTTCCGCTCCTCCTCTTTCCGGCGTCCTATGCTCTGGACAGGTCTTTCCCTGCCTTTTCGCCCGGCATCTCCCCAAAAGAATATGTCACGCGCACAGCATTCAGAAGAAAAGAAAAGCCATCCGGCTAGCGGACAGCTTGGTTGGAGGTAGCGCGGGCAAAAAGCGGCCCTTTTTCGTGCGAAAGCAAATATTCTTTGATGGGCAGCCCGCCCCCATAGCCGACGAGCGCACCGTTTGCACCGACAACCCGGTGGCAAGGAATAATGACCGGGATCGGATTGCGGTTGTTCGCGCCGCCAATTGCCCGGACTGCTTTGGCCGATCCGATGGCGATCGCAATCTCCTTGTAGGAGCGAGTCTCGCCGTACGGGATATTCGCGAGCTCCTTCCACACCGCTTTTTGAAAAGGAGTGCCGTACAGGACGATAGGAACGTCAAATGCTGTTCGTTCGCCGGCAAAATACTGGGCAAGCTCCAGCTTGGCCTGTTCGTTGATCACTTCGTTTTTCGCCAGAGTGACCCCGAGAAACGTCTTTTTGCACCAGCGAACGAGACGCGGCATCCCTTCTTCCTCGTTCGCAAAGTCGATATAGCACAAGCCGTCCTCGGTCGATGCAAGCAGCAGCGGCCCAATCGGCGATTCGATTGCGGTGTAGCCTACTTCCTTCGCCATCGTAAAACCTCCCTCTCGTCTGATATGGTAGATTCGCGATTAATGCTGCTTCCGCTGTTCTCCCTTCGCCCCTTGCTCCGCCAACAGCTTCATTCCCTTTGCAATCTCGTCCTGCACCTCTGCCACCTGCTCGGTCTCCCGCGCCTTCAGAAGCGCCGCTTCGGCATCAGCTCCCCCGATTTTCCCCAGCGCCCAGGCGGCCGTGCCGCGAATGACCGGACGAGGGTCGTTCGCAAGCAGGCGGGCGAGATGAGGAACAGCGGTGCGATCCTTGAAGTGAGCCAGGGCCAGAATCGCGTTGCGCTGGATCGGCTTTTTGCCGCGCCACGATGAAGAAGACAGGCCGAATTTTTCCTTGAACTCCTTGTTGCTCATCTCCAAAAGCGGAATCAAGAGCGGCTTGGCGATCTCGGGATCAGGCTGAAACTCGGGATGGTGATTGGCGTTAATCCGGCGGTTTTTCGGACAGACGGTTTGGCAAGTATCGCAGCCGTACAGCCGATTGCCGATTTTTCCGCGAAATTCGTCCGGGATGAAATCCTTCACCTGAGTCAAAAATGCGATACAGCGCTGCGCGTTCAACTGGCCTCCCTGCACAAGCGCTCCGGTCGGACAGGCGGCAACGCATATGTTGCAATCGCCGCAGCCTTCTTCGATCGGATGGTCAATCGGCAAGGGCAAATTCGTCAACAGCTCGCCCAGATAGACCCACGAACCGAACTCGGGCGTAATCACGGAGCAGTTTTTGCCGACGAACCCTACGCCCGCCCGTTCGGCGACTGCCCGATCAGACAGCGCCCCCGTATCTACCATTGACTCGATTTTTGCCCCCGGCACAAGCTCCTGAATGAATGTGCCGAGCTTGTCCAGCTTGTCGCGCAGTACATGATGGTAATCGATTCCCCAAGCAGCCCGGCATAAAATGCCCCGATACGCGCCAGGCTCGGACTTGGGCGGATTCTCCAGCTTGGATGGATACGCCAGCGCAATCGAGATCAAGGAGCGCGCGCCTTCCAGCAGCAGGCCGGGATTGGTCCGCTTTTCCAGATCGGGCTCTTCAAAACCGGACTCGTATCCCTTTTCCCGATGCTCGATCAATCGCTCCTTGAGCGTCAAAAAAGGGTCGGCGCTGGCAAAGCCGATCTTGTCGATGCCGATTTTCTTGGCGTACGCAATAATGGACTGCTTCGTCTGCTCCCAGTAACGCAAGTCTTGCTCGTCCATCACAGCTGTTTGATCGCTCCTGTCGCCAACTCGTCACAGCGGTTGTTCCACTTGTTGTCGGCATGTCCTTTGACCTTGACGTACTCTACTTGATGAATATCCATCAGCCGAAGCAATTCCTTCCACAAGTCCTGATTTTCTACCTGCTGGCCTTTGCTGTTCTTCCAGCCGTTTTTCAGCCAGCCCTTGTACCAGCCTTGCTTGAAGCAGTTGACCAAATACGCGCTGTCGCTGTACAAAGTCACCTTGCAGGGCTCTTTCAAGGTGGACAGCGCCTTGATCGGCGCGAGCAGCTCCATGCGGTTGTTCGTTGTATGCGGTTCGGCGCCGGACATCTCCTTGATGTGCTGGCCGTACATGAGGACAGCCCCCCAGCCGCCGGGGCCGGGATTCCCAGAGCAGGCGCCGTCTGTATAAATCTCTACTTCACGCATTGTCATCGTCTGTTCGAAACCTCCTCTGTTCTCTCTATTGTATCGAAGCTTAGTCGCTTCCACAAAAATATTTTGCTATACTACTTGAGAAATCTTTCCTGTTCCAAGCGCTGACAAACATCGCTCGTCATTCGCCAACGAATTTTTCATAGAAGGAGTGATTCACGATGAATGTACAGCTCGACTCTACCGTGACGGACCGCCTCCCCGCTGTTTCTCTCGGCGTTTTGCAATACGACGGCGTTTCCGTCAGCGACTCACCGAAAATGCTGCAAGGCCGCATCAACTACTTTGTGGAAGGCTTGCGCCTGGAGCACGAGCTGTCCCGCCTGGCCGAGATCGAAGGCATCCGCGAATGGCGCGCCGCTTTCAAAAAAGCGGGAATCGATCCGTCCCGCTATCGCCCGTCATCCGAGGCGCTGCTGCGTCGGCTCTTGCAGGGCAATCCGTTTTTCTGGATTAACAGCGCCGTAGACGTCAACAACTTCTTCTCCGTCCTGTATGCCCTTCCCTTTGGAATCTACGATCGGCAACAGCTGACTGGCGACGTCACTTGCCGTCTGGGCCGGGAAACGGACGTATACGAAGGCTTGAACGGCCGCGAGGTTCACATGGAAGGAAAGCTGCTGCTCGCGGACGGACAGGGAGCCTTCGGCAGTCCCATCGTCGATTCCAAGCGCACTTGTGTGACGGAGCAGAGCCGGGACCTGCTGCAAGTCATCTTTTTCCACGAGCAGCTTTCCGCGGAGAAAAAGGACGAAATTCTCGGCTCCGTTGGCCGCATGTTTACTGAAATCAACGGCGGCGAACTGACACACACCGCCATCGTCTCGCCTTGAAAAAAAGACGGCCCGTCATGCAGCGTGGCCGTCTTTTTCTGTCTGACTGTCAGTTGGCTTGCGAAAAACAACATGCTCCAAGAGCAAACAAACCAGTACCCCAAGCAGCAGACCGTTTCCGAACAAAAAGCTGACGAGGGCAGGCAGCTTCTGCCAGGCGGCTGCCGGAACAAACATGACGCCAATCCCGATCAATAGCGAGCTGCCCCCGACGGTGATGGCCCGATCGTCCATGTCGACCGTGGCGTAATCCTTCAAGCCGAACCCGAGCAGTTGCGTGTAGGAAATGAACATCGCTGCATAGGCAACGGGAGTCGGCAATGCCGCCAGAAAATGGGCAACGGTCGGGAGCAGGCCAATCAGCATCATCCCGACCATTGCGAGCATGAAAGGCCGGCGCGACGCCATGCGCGTCGTCCGGATCACAGCGGCAGCCAGCGAAAGCGGGATCATCCCCACGACGCCGCTCAAACCGGAAAGCAGGTGAGACACCCCTGTGAAGATTCCGCCACGGTTGTACTGCGAATCGGTCGGTACGGTCTCTGTCGCTTTCCCCATCACCACCGTGCTGGTTACCAGGTTCGTCAGCAGGACAAATCCGGTCAGCATGCTGGTCAAAACAACACCCCAATCCCAGCGCGGCGCTCCCCAGAAAAAGAAGCTCGGCCAGGAAATCAGTTGCTCCGCCGGGCGCACAGGTTCGGTCCAGCCCAACACGGCGTAAAGCACCCAGCCGCCCACCATCCCAAACAGGACAGCAAAACTGGAAAAGCGCTTGGTCCGCATCATCCAGACGACCAGCGCCACGATCCCCACAGAAACGAGCGCTACGCCCGGCTGCACCTCTTTGGAATGTTGAAAGCCAATCCCGAGCATTCCGGTCAAAATATTGCTGCACAACGAGATCGCCAGCAAAATCATATACGTGCCGGATACAAGCGGAGTAAACCATCTTTGCAGCTTGCCGATCCAGCCCAACATGCCGAAGCCGATAAACAACAGGCCAGCCAGCGCCATCCCGAGCTGAAACGATTGCCCGATCTCGCGCGGATGCAGCCCGGCGCTCGTACCGAGCTGCGCCAAAATGATAAAAATGCCCCACCACAATCCGGCCGGTCCTTCCAGCATCGGATAGCGGTGCCCGATCCATACCTGCAAAAGCGAAGCCAGCCCGATGAAAAACATCGTCTGCTGCATCAGATTGCCGATCTCTTCTGCCTGTAATCCATACACGTCCCCGATCATCAACGGAACCGCAACGCTGCTGGAGACAGCGACAATCATCCATTGCAGGGCCGAGAGCACGCTCGTGCCCACCGGAGGCCGGTCGTATAATCCGTATTTCAAACTGTCCACCTCTTTTTCTTCCGCCACTCCATCATAAGCCAGGCAACGAAAAGTCTCCCATTCAGAATATCATCATCCGCTTTTTCGGCAAACAGGCAAAGGGGCAAGAAACTCTCTACCGAGAACTTCTCACCCCTTGTGCTCCGGCTGTCGATGCGACACCGACCGGATGAAACTGTCTTTATTTAATCATCTGCTTAATCAGCTCACGATTTCTTTCCTGGAAAATTTCATTATGGGACGAAACCATTCCGCTGGCATGCGCTTCCGGCTGAATGTACAGCTTGGCTTGATTGACAGCATTTGCTGCGTCGTGAAAGGCGCCGGCAATCAGATGCACTTTTCCTTCATACGAGATGATATCTCCCGCCGCGAAAATCCCCGGCTCGGATGTAGCGCCGTTTGACTTGCCAACCAGGAAGTATTCGTTCGCCATCTCCAGCTTTACCTGGCTGTTATCCAGAAGCGACCTGTCGCGTTCGTAGCCGTGATTGATAATCACTTCGTCAATCGCCAACTCCTGCACTTCGCCCGTCACGTGGTTGGTCAGCTCGACCCGCTCAATTTTTTCCTGGTTGGAAGCGGCAATCAGCTTCGTGATCGTCGTGTTGAAGAAGCATGTGGCGGAGCTTTTCAACAGTTGCGTCACTTGTGCTTCGTGCCCGGACAGCGCTTCTTTTCGATACGTCACATACACTTTTTTGGCAATCGGCTCCAGCTCATTGGCCCAATCGACCGCAGAGTTTCCACCGCCCGAGATGATGACGGTTTTGTCCTTGAAGCGCCGCAGCGACTTGACGGTATAACTGAGATTGGATACTTCAAACTTTTCCGCGCCTTCCAAGTCAATGCGTTGCGGCTCCAAAATCCCTCCGCCAATGGCCAAAATGACGGTTTTGCTATAATGCTTCTCGCCTGCCGACGTGTGCAAAACGAACACGCCTGTCTCATCCCGCTCGATCCGCTCCACTTTTTGCCCCAAAACGACGGTTGGATCGAAGGTCAATCCTTGCTGAACGAGCTGCTCAATCAGCTTTTCGCCCAGTGTTGGCGTCAAGCCGCCGACGTCCCAAATCATTTTTTCGGGATAGACGTGGACTTTCCCGCCCAGCCTTGGCTGATATTCGATCAGCTTCGTCTTCATTTCTCGCAAACCGCTGTAAAATGATGCGAACAGCCCAGCAGGCCCTCCGCCGATAATCGTGACGTCATACAATTCTTCGTTCGTCATCCGTGTATCTCTCCTTTACTCCCATCCATCATGGGCGCACGCAGCAACAGGGCCCCTGTACAATTGCACAGAGGCGGCTGCTGGATCAGCGGCGCATTTTATTTGGCCAACATATTTTTTACGATCGTTTTCACTCCAAGCTCGATTCCCAATGGTCCGCCCGCGGCAATCGAGCTGTCCAGCGCGTACATATGCCCGTTCTTGATCGCTTGAAGCGAGTTCCAGGCAGAGTCGCTCTCCAGATTTTTCAGATAGCCTTGCAGCTTTTTGGACGAGCCGCCGATATCGGCGACAAACATGTAGTCCGGGTTCATCGCCGCCAGTCCTTCCAGGGAAATCTGCTCCCCTTTCGTCGACATGTCTACGTATTTGCTCGGCGGGTTCAGCCCAAGGCCGCTTTCCTTGTTGAATACAAACTGCGTGGTAAAGCCCCAGAACTGCTTGTCACCCAGCATAATCACGCCGAACGTTTTGTCGCTGAACGCTTTCAGCTGTTCTTTGGAATCGGCAATCAGCGTTTCGATCCGTTTGATTTCATCCTCGGCCTTTTGTTCCTTGCCGAAAATTTTTCCGTACTCGCGCAGCGCACCTTGCCAGTTGTTTTCATTGCTGTCCACCGTTACGACCGGAGCGATTTTCTCCAGCTTGTCGCCGTAGCTTCCATATCGCCCCGAAACCATGATGATGAGGTCAGGGCCGACTTCCAGCAGCTTTTCCAGGTTCGGGCTCGTCATGGAGCCGATATCGACGATCTGTTTGTCCTTGTACGGAGCAAGCGATTCCCACTCCTGCAAAACATCCAGGTCTGTGGCCGCTACAGGAGCTTCATCCAGTAAAAACAGATGCTCAAAATTGCGGAAAAACAAGAGGGCTACTTTCTCCGGTTTCTTTTCCAGTACAATCTCGCGTCCGAGAGCGTCTACATACGTTCTCGGCCATTTCCCCGTTTCCTGATCGGCCTTTTCGGCGGTGGTGCTTTCCTCTTTGGCTGGTGTTGCACGGTTTGCTGCGGAACTATGGGTAGACTCCGGCGCTCCGGCGCAACCCGCTAACATCCCCGCCAAAAGCGCGAGGGTGACGAATAGTCTCATGAGTGTTTTCATTCTGACTCCTCCGATGTAACTTGAGTTTTGCTTGACCAACTAAGCTACGGTCAGTTTAGCAAAACGCATTTTAGAGAGGAATGGAGCCATCCTGAATTCCATATGGATTTTTCCTGAATCGTGCCCGAAATTCGGCCGGAGACACGCCCACCTGTTTTTTAAACATACGGCTGAAATACAACGCGTCTGCATAACCGACGCTTTTCGCCACCTCGCCGATCGGCGCGTCGTTCGCCAACAGGCATTCCTTCGCCCGATTCAGCCGATAAGCCATCAAATACTTGCCCGGGCCCATGCCCGCGTATTTTTTGAAGACGTAGAACAAGCGATTTTCGTTGATGTCGTTTTGCTCCGCCAACGCTCGTACACTAAGCCCATCCATGTAATGCTCATGTATGTAGCGGGATACTTGCTCGAACAGTGCCTGCTCCCCATCGCTGTTCTGGTTGCGTACACAAACGAACAGTTCCTCCAGAACGCAGCGGAACAACGTTTCTGTCTGAAAGGCAGAAATCCCGCCTGGTTCCCTTGAGGAGCGCCAGAGAAGCTCAAGCAGCTCCATCAGGCGCGGGCTTTGTCCCGGAGTGAGCTGAAAATGCGCTCTGCTCAAAGAGAATCCGGAAGGCTCGGGCGCGCAGACCCGGTATAGCACGAGCAAATACTCCCATTTGGCGTTGCCCAGAACCCGCCGATTCAATGGCATACGGGCACCGCCGTGCACGACATGTCCCGGCGAAAGCGTATAGGACGTTCCACTGAACTCAAACTCGGCTTTGCCTCTCAGTGGAAAAACAAAGCCAGGAAACGGCTCCGTATAGTCATCGCAGCTCATGCCCGGATCGCGCACATAGCGACAGACTTGTTCCACGTGAAAAGAGGTACGCGAAAAATGTTCGGCAAGTTTGTTGATGTCCATCTTCATTTCACACACCTCCTGCCATCAAGCGCCGTTGCTCCATGCGCTCATCGCCCGCGTCCGCTGGGACGAGTCCCGTTGCAGTCACATACCTTAATCATACTTATATTGATATTGAGAATCAATCTTATTGTTTTTCTCTTTCCTTCTTTTCCTCGCATGGCTGATGCCTGGTTGTCGGCTATAGCACGAGCAAAACATAGTAGCTATGTAAGCGTCAAACTTAGCCCACCTTCAAGATGCATTACAACCATGACAAAATGAAGGCAACCAATTTTAGGAGGTTGCCTTATGACCACGAGAGAACAACGTCGTCGCGAATGGGTAACGCGCATCGCGGACTATCGATCCAGTGGCCTCACTATGACTGCGTGGTGCACCGCCAACCACTTCTCGAAAGAGCAACTGAAATATTGGCTTCGCAAAACGAAAGAAGACTCTGCTTCTGTCACGCCTGCTATTTCTTCCCGTTTTGTGCCACTTACGGTTACAAATCAGCCCGACGCCTCCGTTTCATCACTTGTCGTCCGTATTGGACAAGCCAGCGTTGAGATTCGTTCAGGCTTCGATCCTCACTTGTTCCGCAAAATCGTGCAAGCCCTCGAAACGCCATGCTGACGCTGTCAAGCGTTCAGCGTGTTTATCTCGCTTGCGGTTCAACGGATTTGCGCAAGTCTATCGACGGGTTAGCCGTGCTCGTACAAGAAGCCTTTCGGCTCGCCCCCTTCTCCCCGTGCCTGTGTTCTGCAATCGTGACCGCAACAAGCTCAAAATTCTGTACTGGGAGCATAACGGTTTCTGGTTATTCTACCGCCGCCTGAAACGCGGAACGTTTCAATGGCCAACCGACAGCACAGACCCGGTAACCGTCTCTAACCGCGAGCTTCGCTGGCTGCTTGACGGACTTTCGCTCAGTCAACGGCAAGCGCATCTGCAAGTCACAGCGCAAACGGTCATCTAATCGCAATCATTTGCGATTTCGCCCTACTTGGCGGTAGGAATCAGCGCCTCTTCCGCGAATAGGTAGGGTATGAAAAATCGCGCAGAAATCCCTCCTACAACTGAAGATTACGCTGCCACCATCGCCAAACAGGATGCGCAAATTGCCGAACTGACGGCCAAGCTGAAATGGTACGAAGAACAGTTTCGGCTCGCCCAGCAGAAGTGTTTCGGCGCTTCCAGCGAGAAGACTCATCCGGATCAGTTCGAGCTGAACCTGTTCAATGAAGCCGAGATGCTGGTGACGCCCGCCACTCAGGAGCCGGATGTGGAAACAGTCACCTACAGCAGAAAAAGTCTGCTGGCCGTCAGGCCAAGCTCGAACAATTCCCGGTCGAGACGGTTACCTATGAGCTGCCGGAGGCCGAGCAAGTTTGCGTATGCTGTGGTGGAGTGTTTCATGAATGAGCACGGAGACGAGAAATGAAATCACGATCATTCCAGCGGAAGTGAAAGTCGTGCGGCATGTGCGTCGGGGGTATGCCTGCCGCCGATGCGAACGCGAGGAAATTCGTACCCCAATCGTCACAGCTCCGATGCCGAAGCCAGTCTATCCAGGAAGTCTGGCATCCCCATCCATCATCGCGTATGTCATGAGTCAGAAGTACGTGGACAGTCAACCGTTGTACCGTCAGGAGCAGCAGTTTGCGCGGTTGGGTCTGACGATCTCACGGCAAACGCTCGCGAATTGGATGATCCACGGCGCGGATCAGTGGCTTACGCTGCTAACAGATCGAATGCACGAACATCTGCTAAACCAGGACATCCTGCATGCCGATGAAACGACGCTGCAGGTCTTACGCGAGCCAGGCAAGTCGGCAGAGACGCAATCGTATTTGTGGCTGTACCGAACAGGCCGCATAGGTCCGCCCATTGTTCTGTATGACTACCGACCAACACGCGGCGGCGAACATCCTCGGAAGTTTTTGGCGGGATTCAGCGGCTATCTGCACGTGGATGGTTTCCTGGCTACCACAAGGTAGCCAACGTGACACTGGTCGGGTGCTGGGCGTATGCGCGCCGTAAATTCGATGAGGCATTGAAGGCGCTGCCTGCTTCACAGAACAAAATCGAAACAGTAGCTCATCAGGGGCTTGCGTTCTGCAATCAGTTTTTTGCCATTGAGCGAGAGTTGAAGGACGCTATACCGGAAGATCGTTATACCATCCGACTGGAGCGAAGCCGCCCCGTTCTGGATGCTTATTTGACATGGTTGCGTCAGCAGCGGTCTCGCGCGTTGCCCAAGAGCGCGGTTGGACAAGCCATCGCGTATAGCCTGAATCAATGGGATAAGCTAACAGCGTTCTTGAAGGACGGACGATTGGAGATCGACAACAACCGCAGCGAGCGGGCGACTAAGCCTTTTGTTATCGGAAGAAAGAATTGGCTGTTTGCCAATACGCCTCGTGGCGCAAAGGCCAGCGCGGTCATCTACAGCGTGATCGAAACAGCGAAGGAGAACCACCTCAACCCATTCAAATACCTGACGTATCTGTTCGAACAGCTTCCGCAGCTTCCAGATCCGAAAAATCCGGAGGCGCTGGACAGCCTGCTGCCATGGTCGCCGTCACTGCCGTTGACTTGCCGGGTGTTTAAATCTTAATCCGAGCTATCCTAGCCCTCATCTTAATGACAAGGTGGGGGCTATTTTACGCTTACGTAGCTATCGCGATTACTCCCCATTCAATTCCAAATATTAAAGTCATTAAACATAAAGATTCTAGATTGGCTCTATTTTTTGAAACTCTATTTTCAGGCAATCACGAAATACAGAGATTCCTGAAGCAGGGTAAAATTTTTTCAACAATACGAGCACCCTTTCAGCCCTAGTTTCCCCCTCATACACCAATTAACCACGCTTATGTAAAATACCAAAGGGTTCCGAAAGTCGAGATATGTTCGCCGAAAGAGTCAGTCCGGAAAGGAGATGGTTTATATAAGCCCCCCTGGAGTCCACATTCGTTCCTAGAACAACAAATATACAAAGGCACCTACAATGTGCATATCACAGGACTATTATCCTTTAATCGCTTTAAATCCCATTGAACAAAATAGTACTAAACGTTCATTTTTTCAATCAATTACATAATTCGACATTTTTTTCAATTACTTTGCTATAAAATAATAATCAAAAGAATTCCAAACCAATCTGTTGCATCAAACCAATGAAGATAGGAGATGTTTTCATGAAATCTAAGAAAAGATTATTAAGTGGAGCTGCATTACTTAGTATATGTCTTTCAGCTACTTCCGTATTTGCCGCATCATCAACATGGTCAAATAATGGATCATATGAAAAAACAATATGGTGGAAGCCTTACTCAGGAACGTTTAATGTTACTAAAGATTCATCTTATCCAAAAATTACAGCACGGATAGATTTCAAATATAGTGCAAATCAGAAAAGTGAGATGATGCGTTATATAAGCTATTACCCAACTTATGATTTTCGTGACGAATCAAAAAATGGGTTTGATGGCTCTTTCATTTCTACAAATTTGCCCGACCCTAAATATGATTACGAAGATGACAATGGTGATGGAAAAGATGATGAATTAGAAGCAGTATCTAGAGACCAATGGAGTATTAGTGCTAACACGAATTACTATGTAACTAGTAGCTTTGGTGTGGTAAATACGACGAATGATCCTAAGGTTTCTTCTTATGCATCAATTAGTGTAGCACCAATTTATCCAGGAGGGGACTACAACACTGTTGCTGGTACAGCCGAGCTTCTCGGAGTATTTAAATATAGCCAGTTATCAACTCCTTCTTCTGTGTCGAATAGAGAAGCTCTCGTCTTGAATACTGAAATTTTAGCGGATAGAGAATATGATAAAATCAAAACGAAAGGTGATTTAGAGAACTACAAAAACAATGTAAACAAAAGAGTGGAAAGGTTCAAAAGTAACGATGATTACCAATTTGTGATTACATTAAAGAACCCTATGAGCATAGACAGTTTTTACGATTTGGTTTCCGATTATAATTTAGAGGTTTCAGAATTGTATGCCAGAGGTATTGATAGTGAAAAAAATATTGTAACTATCGGCACAAAAACAATTCAACCAGAGGTTTTAGAGAGCATTCAAAAAGAAGCTTCTTATAGCTTCAAGGGTATTATTGAAATTGAAGGTACTGCTAAAGGAAAAGACTTAAAAAAGATAATGAAAAATGATAAAGTTTTTGCTGTAGAAGTGCAAACTGAAGATCAACCAGCATTTGGTTTGTACTGGAAGAAGGAAACTCTCTACAAATGATTACATTTAAAAATAAAGGTCTGCAAAATCATACTGTAGACCTTTATTTTTCCTTTGCGAGAGGAGAAACTTTCATGACGAAAACAAAATCTGGATGGTTACGAACGCTAGTGGAAATAGGGATGATATACGTTTCTTTATACGCGATTGTCTTTCTTATCGGCGTATACAGCTTTACAATCGTCACGGATTTGCCGACTGATCGGGATAAAAACGGATCTGGACTATTTCTAGGCACCCTTGTCAATTGCGTTCCGTTTTTGCTTCTTGGTTGGAGAGCACATTTTTTTCACAATCGAAATATTCATACTGTTGCTATTGCCACCGTAGTTACTTCCTTCCTTTTGGAAAAGCTTTTCCCTGTCTGTTTCGCGTATGTATTCTCTCCAGCAGACCCGTTTGTCCTTCTAAGCGAAGAGCTTCCCTATTATATTTTTGGCATCCATTACATCCTATATGGCACCCTTTTATCGTGCTTATCTTTTTATATTGGCTTCTTTGTCAAGCGATCATTAAAACAGTATACTGCGTCATAACCTCCAAAAGACCCTTACTGAATCAGCAGGGTCTTTTCGGTTGCAAAAGGACACGGGGAAGGAGCTTTGCCGGCTGCTTCCCTTTTTGCGTCTGTATGCAATTTTTACGGCTTGCTGACAGCCTCCAGGCCATTCCATGCCCCAAACTGCGCCTGGTACAAACGGCTGTACACACCGCCTGCGTCGACTAGCTCGCGATGATGCCCCTGCTCGACGATGCCGTCCTGCGTCACCACGACGATTCGGTCTGCATCCTTAATCGTCGCCAGCCTGTGGGCGATTACCAGCGTCGTCCGGCCTTTGGACAGCTCTGCCAACGATTGCTGAATCGCCAGCTCTGTCTCCGTATCCAGCGCCGAGGTCGCTTCATCGAGAATCAGGATCGGCGGATTTTTCAGGAACATGCGGGCAATCGCCAGTCGCTGCTTTTGACCGCCAGACAGCTTCACGCCGCGCTCCCCGATAACCGTCTCCATGCCTTGCTCCTGCGCGCGAATGAAATCATCGAGTCGGGCTCGGCGTGCCGCTTCCCAGATTTCCTCTTCGCTCGCCTCCAGTTTTCCATACAAAATGTTTTCGCGAATCGTCCCCGCAAACAAGAACACATCCTGCTGCACAATTCCGATCTGCCGGCGCAACGAATCCTGCGTCAACTGGCGGATGTCCACGCCGTCGATGCTGATCGAGCCGCTATCGACCTCGTAAAACCGCGGCAGCAAGCTACACAGCGTCGTCTTGCCCGCACCGGACGGACCGACGAAGGCGATCATTTCCCCTTTGCGGATGACCAGATCGACCTGATGGAGCACTTTTTTCTCTCCGTCATAACTGAAGGAAACCTGGTCGAAGCGAATCTCTCGCTGAAACGGCTTCATTTCTACTGCGTCCGGAGCATCCGCCACATCCGGCTCTGTGTCCAGCAATTCGGTATAGCGTTTGAAGCCTGCGAAGCCTTGCGGATAACTTTCCACAATGGCGTTGATCTTCTCAATCGGACGGAAAAACACGTTCGTCAGCAACAAAAAGCCGACAAATTCTCCGTACGTAAGCTGTTCGCGAATGACGAACCAGGTTCCGCACACCATGACAAACAAAGTGACAAAACGCATCATCATGTAGCTGATCGAACCGTTTTTGGCAATCAGCTTGTAGGAGCTGAGCTTGGTCAGGCGAAAGCGCCCGTTGTTGACAGCAAATTGCCCTTCCTCGTGCTTCTCGTTGGCAAACGCCTTGACGACACGGATGCCACCCACGCTGTCTTCAATGCGAGCGTTGAAGTCGCCCACATCGCGAAACAGTTGGTGGATCGCCTGGGTCATTTTTTTGTTGAAGTACACGACGACCCAGATGATGGCCGGCACAACGATGAAGGTGATAACCGCAAGCTGCCAGTTGATGGACAGCATGAGCGCAAACGATCCGACAAGCGTCATGATCGCGATAAACAAATCCTCCGGTCCGTGATGCGCCATTTCGCCAATCATGTTCATATCGTTTGTCAAGCGACCGATCAAATGCCCGGTCTTCGTATTGTCAAAAAACCGGAACGACAGCTTCTGAATATGCGAAAACAGCTTGCGCCGCATATCCGTCTCGATGTTGATGCCCAGCATATGCCCCCAGTAGTTGACGATGTACATAAGCAATGTGTTCAAGGCATACAAGGCGAGCAGGCCGAGCGAAGCCCACAAAATCGTGCCCCACTTCCCGCCCGGCAGCAAATCGTCGATAAAAGCATTTACCGCTACCGGAAACGCCAGTTCCAGCAAACCGGCAATGATTGCGCAGCCAAAATCAAGCACAAACAACCATTTATACGGGCGGTAATAGGAGAAAAATCGTCGAATCAATACATGGCTCCCCCTTTTTGCGTCGCCTCTCGCTTCCTTTTGCGGAATACGATCGCTTCTGGTCATGTTCAGCCAACCAGCTTTGCCAACGCATTGCTAATAATGATTTTCAATTGCATCCATAGTATACCAAGGTGTCTCCGGAAAGAGAATGGCCTATTCTTGTCGTGGCTTATTCTTGGTAACGTTCCCTCTATGTTTGGCAACTCGCGTTCTTATTCTTCTCGTAAAAAACGTGCAATTTATCTCTTGTGAAATTTTCGTTTCTCGTTTACTATTATAGATAATGATTCTCATTTTCAAAAGAACGACTTGGCCAAACTGTCGAATCCATCGTTCCCGAAGCTGGAGCGATAGCGATCTTTCATCCATTGGATTCTCAGCAAATAAAATAACCCTAAGGATCGTTCATCCTTAGAGCTTCATTTCATAAATGGTGCCGGTGAAGGGACTTGAACCCCCACGGTTTCCCTCACGATTTTGAGTCGCGCGCGTCTGCCATTCCGCCACACCGGCAATTCAATTGGAGGAGGCACCCGGATTTGAACCGGGGATGAGGGTTTTGCAGACCCGTGCCTTACCCCTTGGCTATGCCTCCAAGTATAGAAAAGGAATGAGTGGAGCGGACGACGGGTCTCGAACCCGCGACCTTCGCCTTGGCAAGGCGACGCTCTACCAATTGAGCTACGTCCGCA
>NZ_JBQCKK010000034.1:0-18243 GCF_051967035.1 Brevibacillus sp. SAFN-007a
GGCAAGGGATGGCTACTCATAGCTATAAGCTTTCCTGAACCCCCAGTCAAACTGGGGGTTTTCGTTATATAAAAAAACGACTGCCCGCAGGCAGCCGCGTCACCCCTGTTTGTGTTCCGGCCGTGATCGTACAGGCAAGACAAACGTCTCTCCTTGCCGTTCGACGACGATGCGATTTTTTTCCTCGCCCGCTGCCGCAAGCAAGCGCTGCATCGGTTCGTCCACTGGTTCGAGCGACAGGACGAACGTATTCCAATGAATCGGCGCCAGCCATGTGCCTCCGCTCTCCTTGAACATTTGCCAGGCCTGCTCGGGTGTGCAATGCGCCGCTTGATAGGCATCGGGCTTGTAGGCTCCGATCGGCATGAACACGAGATCAAACGGTCCGAACTGCTGCCGAAGGTTCTCCATCGGCATGTAGGCCGTATCGCCAGGGTACAACAAGCGCACGCCGTTTTTCTCGATGACATAGCCGTTGTATCCGTAGTCATGGTTCCACGGGAAACGGTTGCCCCAGTGTCTGACTACAATCGCGGTGATGGTCGCACCGTCTGCTGTCGTGACGGTTTGCCCCGGGGCAAGCTCCCGGCAGGAAGCAAACGGCATGCGGCGCAGCAGTTTTCCGGTTTGGCTGGCTGTGATGACATGCGTGGACGGACGAGCCAGACGGCGCAGCGTCGGAAGGTCGAAATGATCCATATGAGCATGGGACAACAAAATCAAATCGACGTTGCCGATCTCGTCAAAATCAAGAGCGGGAGGCGTGAAGCGCTTGGGGCCAACATGCCATAGCCCTGCGAGACGAAGCCCCAACGCTTCGCCCAATACCGGGTCCGTCAAGATTTTGGTTCCGTACACATTCAACAAGATCGTTGAGTGGCCCACCCACGTAAATGTCACCTCATCATCCGACCAGCTCTCGGGGACGGGCTTCGCCTCCAGCTCTTGAAACGGCGGCTTCGGAAGCCGTCCCAGATGGTACCAGTAACGGTACGCCACGTAGCCAATCAAGCCCGCAGCCAGCACTCCCAACAGGGAAACAAGCCAGATGAGGAATGAATGTTGCATCAGAGAACCCCTTTTTCCATAGCGTGATTGTCTCATTATAGCAAAAGTTTCCACCGCAAACGCAAGGGCAAAGCGTACCGAAATCGGCTGATTTTCGCCGAAAGCCGCTCCTGTTCCCCATAAAAAAGCACCTGCCCGCCTGTCGCGGATAGCAGGTGCTGGCGGAGCAGATTGTGCTATACTGCTACTGCCTATAGAGCGTTCAAAAGGAGGTACATTCATGATTTTGCACAAAGGGGAAACGTTGTTTCGCCAGGGCGAGACCGGACCGCTCTACCATCTGAAAAGCGGGATGCTCAAAATCAACCGGATACACGCGGACGGAACGCTGACACTGGTCAACGTCATCGTGCCAGGCGAAACGATCCCGCATCACTCGCTGCTCAGCCCCAATCCGTACTACGGAACGGCAGTCGCGCTCGTCACCTGCGAGGTCGAAGTGCTGTCCGCGAGCGACTGGTACCGGGAGCTGGAACAAAACCATCAAAAATGTCGACAGATCGCCCTCCAGCTGCAAGCGAAGCTCCAGATGATGCAGCAGCGAATCGACCAGTTGTCCGAGGTCTCCCCGGCGGAAAGACTGCGCAAGCTACAGCTCTGGTTCCAGTCGTTCGTTCCCGTCGCTTCCCTGTCGGAGGTGCTGACGCAGGATGAAATCGGCCAGTTTATCGGGCTGCGCCGGGAAACGGTCAACCGCTTGCTGCGCGCCCAGGCAAGCGCCCGCAAGTAAGTGGTCCGGCGCTTCCCCGACTTATTCCAGTGTTCCAGCAGGTCCGAAAAACTCAAAGTGGATGTCCGGCGCAGGCACTCCCCACTCCTTCAAAGCACGATGGACCGTTTGCATGAAGGGAACAGGGCCACAGAAATAAAAGCTGGCGTTTTTGTCGGCAATGACGCTTTGCAGCCAAGGCAAATCAACGTAGCCCTCTTTGTGAAAAGCTCGCGCTGCCCGGTCCTGCTCGGTCGGCTTTTCATAGCACCAGAACGCTTTTCGTTGCGGATGCTGGGCAACCAGCTCCTCCACGCTGTCTCGCATCGCATGCACGTTTCCGTTTCGTGCGGCGTGAATGAAGGTAACCCCGCGATTCGGCGCGGTTTTCACCAGCGTTTTCAGCATGCTCATCATCGGTGTCAGTCCCACGCCGCCACTGATCAGCACGACAGGTCTGTCATCCTCTTGATCCAGTGTGAAGTCGCCTGCCGGAGCGGACAGAAGCAGCGTATCCCCTTCATTGACCTGCTCCCACAAGTAGACGGACACTTTTCCGGCCGGCTTGCCGTCCATGGCGTCCTCCCGTTTAACCGAGATGCGGTAGTACGGATGACCTGGCGCATCAGAGAGGCTGTACTGGCGAATGTGCGTATGTTCCTCGCCAGGTATCGCCAGCTTGACGCTGACATACTGCCCGGGCTGGTAGCTCGCAATCGGTTTGCCGTCCTTGGGCACCAGGTAAAAGGAAGCGATGACCTCGCTCTCCTGTACTTTGCGCTCGACGACAAACTCGCGGAAGTCCGCCCAGCCGCCTGGCTGTCCCTCCGCCTGCTCGTACATTTCCGCTTCGACGCTGATAAACGCGTCTGCAATGACCTGGTATGCGTCCGCCCATGCCTGGATGATTTCGTCTGTCGCAGCATCGCCCAGCACCTCTTTGATCGCGGCGAGCAAGTTTTCCCCGACAATCGGATAATGCTCCGGCTTGATCCCCAGGCTGCGGTGCTTGTGCCCGATCTGTTTGACCACGGGCAAGATATGTTCCAGCTTGTCGATGTGCAGGGCAGCGGCATACACCGCATTAGCCAGCGCCGCTTGCTGTCTGCCCTGTTTCTGGTGAGCGTGATTGAAAATGTTCAGAAGCTCCGGATGATTGGCAACCATCCGCTGATAAAAGCGTTTGGTGATCGTGGTCCCGTGTACTTCCAGTACAGGCACGGTAGATTTGATGATGGCGATTGTGTTTTGGTTCAACATAGGGGCCCTCCTTGACATTCAACGACTGATCTATGTCTGTAGTGTACCGGAGCAAAGGTTCTATCCCGTGTGATTGCAATCACAGCAAAATGAAACGATTTGTGACAAGGAAAATGCGCCGGGCATTGGCGAAAGCCGCAGCCGTCTTTCTATAAAAAAACTCATCCCTCGCCTTATTGGACGGGGATGAGCTGTATTTGGTTCTATCAAGTTGTCCGCCGCGCTTGTGCCATCCGCTCTTTCACAAACCGGGCAATGCCGTCTGTGTCGTCTACATGAAAGCAGGGCAGCTCCGCCTGCTTCTGTTCTCCCCAGCTCACGACTCCGACCAGATTGGAGACGGAGCGAAGCAATTCAGCGTCTTCCGGCCGTCGCAGCAGCGCGAGCTTCGGATAGCCCTCCCGTTTGAAGCCTTCCACGAGGACGAGATCCGCTCCGGCGTCCGCGAGACGCTGTACGAGCACGGCCAACTCTTGCGGACGCTGCTCCACGATCGCCGTCTTCGTTCGGGAGGTGATGGCTACCAGGGTAGCTCCTGCCTCACGATAGCGCCATGTATCTTTTCCAGGCTGGTCCCATTCAAAATCGTGGCCGCCGTCGTGCTTGATGACGCCGACCCGCAGTCCTGCCCCCTCCAGGAGAGGGATGAGCTTCGTCAACAAGGTCGTCTTGCCGCTGTTGGAATACCCGACGAGTTGCAGCACGCACGGCTGTTTGTCCAGATCCATTCGCTATCCTTCCTTCCTCCAGGTCGGGGCGGCATGAGTCAGCACCTCGACCAGTTCGCCCGCCTGCTTGCCGCTCCCGCCTGGCGGGATGACAATGAAGCATTCGCTGTCCTTGAGCGTTCCGAGATTGCCCGCCTTGTCATTGAAATCGGGCACCGCCAAAAGTCCCCCGTCTTGTTCCAACAGTCTGCCGCGCAAATAGCGCGGGTACGGGCACGGCTTTTGATAGGCGACAGCGAGTCTCGCCCGGATCATGTGCGGGACTGCCTCCGCCTCCCCCAGAAAACGGCGAATGGCCGTACGGGCGAACAGCTCAAACCCGAGGAAACAGGCTCCGGGATTTCCTGAAAGCGCCAGATACGGCTTGCCTCCCACGAGCATGCTGGTCGTCGGACTGGCCGGACGCATCGCGACCCGGTTGAACAACAGCTCCACATCCGGATCATCCGCAAGGAGCGCCACCACGTCAAAATCGCCCACGGACACTCCTCCGCTGGAGATGAGCATATCCACCTGCTGCATGTATTCACTGATTTTTTGCTTCGCCACAGCGAATTCGTCGGGCAGGCTGGAAAAGCAGACAGGGATGCCCCCCGCCTCGGCAATGAGCGCGGTCAGCATCGGCGTATTGCTGTTGCGGATTTTGCCTGGGACGAGCGGCTCGTCCATGCCCAACAGCTCGCTGCCCGTCGACAGGAGGCCGACCCGCGGCCTGCGAAACACATTGACCCGCGCATAGCCGAACGTAGCCAGAATAGCGATCGTACCTGCATTAATCCTCTCGCCAGCCTTGGCGATCACCGTTCCTTTTGCCATCTCTTCGCCGCGGCGGGAGACATTTTCCCCAGACTGCATCGCCCGCTTGATCCAGACGGTCTCCGCGTACTCGCCAGGATTGTGCGTTTGCTCAAACATAATCACGGCATCGGCGCCTTCTGGCAGCATCGCTCCGGTCATGATTCGCGTAGCGCAGCCTTCGGTCACCGCCCGAGTCGGAACCTGCCCCGCCGCTACGGTCTCGATCACCGTGAGCGCCAGCGGATGGGCGACAGAAGCTCCGACCGTATCCGCTGCTCTGACTGCAAAGCCATCGAGCGGCGAGCGGTCAAAGGGCGGCAAATCGTAGGTAGCGTACAAATCATCAGCCAAAATGCGCCCGTACGCCTCCCCGATATGCACCTGTTCCGTTTCCAGCGACGGCACTACCGCGAGCCATTTGCCCATCGCTTCCTCTACCGAAACCGTTTGCCGCGCAAAACGCATCGTCCGTTCCTCCTCATCCTGACCGCCCATCGCGCCGCTTTTGGTCAGCCGACGCTTATTTCCAGATCATCTATCGTTTTTTCCTTGTATTTCAAATCTTTATTCGCAGTGAACGAATCTGCCTTTTCGATCTTGACTGCCGTATTGTACTCCGGGATACCCGCGTAGGCTTCGTACACGCCTTTGGGAATCAGCACGTTTCCTTCCGGCCAGTACACCTGGACGTTCCCTCTTCTCGTATCCGCAAACTTGGCGCGCCCTTGGAAGGTGCCATAGCTATTATACACCACAATGCTTTCCCCTTCCGCAATGCGCAGCTCCCGCGCGTCTTCCGGATGGATTAAAATATCGTAGCGGTCCGCGTTGTTGAACGGGTCCTTGTCGCTGTAGATCATCGAGTTGAACTGCTTGCCGCGGCGAGTCGTCACGTAAAAATGACCTTCCGGCTTGTCGAGCTTTGGAATCTCGATCGGCAAAAGATTCGCTCGGCCGTCCGGCGTCGGGCACACTCCGTCCTCGCACAGCCAGGCTCCTCCCCATTGAAACACATCGCCGCGCTTTTTCAAATGCTGGATGCCGTCGTAGTTCGGATTGGCCTGCGCGATTTCCGCGCGGATTTCCTCGGCGCTGGCAAAGTGCATGAGATGCTTTTTCTCCGGATGCACACGCGCAGCCAAATCGACGTAAATCTGCCACTCCGCCCGCGCCTCCCCGATCCGTGGTCCCTCGATCTCGGCACTGAAGTACACCATCCGCTCTGTGCTGGTCGAGGTGCCGCCGCCCGGCTGTTCGTAGCGCGTCATCGCCGGCAGGACGATCACCTCTTCCTTGGCATCGACAAGAGTAGACGTATTGAAAATGATGTCCTGGTGGACGCGCAACTCGACGCTCCGCAAACATTTTTCCATAAAGCCGGGGTCAGGCATCGTCTCCAGGAAGTTGCCGCCGCTCGTGTAAAACAGCCGCGTCTTGCGCTCGTGTCCATCGGGCAGCAAGGCGTTTTCCAGCGAGATGCCGACAATATCGCCTTGCCATTTCGGGATCGGGAACTTCCACAGCTTTTCGATCCTCGTCCAGTTTTTTTCATCGAAATCGCCGCCGGGCAAGCTGAACGGGTCCGCTCCCATCTCCCCGGAGCCCTGCACGCCGGAGTGGCCGCGAATCGGCATCACGCCGCAGTGCTTCCGCCCCAAAAAGCCGCGCAGGATCGCCAGATTGGCGACAGAGGAAATGTTGTCCGTACCGAAGCGGTGCTGGGTCAGTCCCATGCTCCATACAAATACACCGGATTTGGCGTTGGCGAGCAAGAGCGCAAATTCCTTCAGCCGTTCCCTGCTCAAGCCAGACGATTGCTCGATCTGCTCCCACGCAAGATTCATCACATGCGCGCGCAGCTCCTCGATGCCGTTTGCATGCTCCCGGACAAACTCGCGGTTGATCGCCGAGCCCGGATTGGCTTCTTCCATCTCAAACCAGTGCTTCATCACGCCGTTCATGAAGGCGATGTCGCCGCCGATGTTGACCTGGTAAAAATCGTCCGCGAGCTTTGTCCCGAACAAGGCGCTCTCCGGCACGGACGGAATCCAGTACTTTTCCATCGCCGGCTCCTTGTACGGGTTAATCAGGATGATTTTCGTTCCCGCTTTTTTGGCCGCGTACATGTACTTCGTGGAGACAGGCTGGTTGTTCGCCGGAACCGAGCCGAAGAAGACGAGCACATCCGTCCCGATCCAGTCCTGGTAGTTGCAGCTCGACGCCCCGATGCCAAGCGACCGCTTCAAGGCTGTCTTGCTCGGCGAGTGGCAAATGCGGGAAGCGTTGTCGATGTTGTTCGTCCCCAGGAAACGAGCCATTTTCGCCGCCGTGTAGTACACTTCGTTCGTAATTCCCCGCGCCGTCAGGAAAAATGCGAGCTGCTTCGGACTGATGCCTTTGATCTTGTTCGCGATCCGGTCCAGGGCGTCGTTCCAGGTGATCCGCGTGAATTTGGTTTCGCCCGGCTTGCGCGACAGCGGATACGGAATTCTGCCCAGCTTGCGTAGCTCCACACTGGACATCCGCCTGAGAACGCTTACATCTTCCAGCCATTTGTCCTCCATCGCCGGCATCGTATTGAGGCGCAGCACGTTCAACCGAGTCGTACACAAATGCGGGCCTGTGAGCGTCTGATCGTACAGCCCGGACACGCCGAGCGCGCAACCGTCGCACACTCCCTGAGTCAAAATCCGGTAGGCGTAACCGAGGTTGTCCCGGTTGTCATACACGACCTTCATCGTGTCGAGTATGTGATGCGGCTTGATTTTGCCAAGTCCCATGGGCATCATGGAAGCCCACAGGGAAGGCTTCAGCGACGTATCCAGCTTGACCGGTCCCTTATGCTTGGTCTTCCCCATTGGTTTTTTCGCTCCTCTCTTGTCAAACACCCGCGAGACTAAAAAACCACCATGAAACCGTCCCTGATTCCCAAAGGAAGAGAGCGTGTTCACGGTGGTTGTCTAAAGGCAGGTTCGCTACCCAAGTCTCAACGTCGTGTTTGCTGCGAAATCCGCTTTGTCTAACCGGTGAACAGGAACGCTGCTTCGCTTAGACTTACGGTTCGTTTTTCCATTTTTTCTCGATGTCCTGATCGAAAACGAAGATGGACATCCCAAAATCGCGTTCAATGTCAATATCGACGAACAGGTCGACGAGTTTGGCTCCCAAAAACGCTTCCATGTCGACTGGCGGGTGCTTCCGATACATCTCTTTGACCATTTCGGTTCTGGCAGTTCGTAGCGTCTGCTTTCCATCTTCCGAAGTGGCAATGAACTTTTCCACCGGCGAAAGATTGCCTTCCATTTCGCAGATCGCCCAGTTTTTGCAAAACGTGGTGCTGATCTTGCTAGGACCCTTCCCCATATGGCGCTTTCGGAAAGCTCTGACCAAATTGCTGAACTCTGCTTCGAACTTATTCATCGGCGCTACTCACCTTTATTCCCATCATTCTCTACTAAGACTTTACCATTCTTTAACTAGCCAATTCAACAGACTTTTCTCGCTGTCTGGCTTCTTCCTTCAACTTCTTGATATCCACCCGGATGAGAAGGGAAATCACGAAGGCGACAATGAACATCGCTGCGAATACGCTCATCGTCCCTGTGTAGCTCTTCGTCGTCTCGCGTACCCATGCGGCAAAGATCGGCCCCGCCAGTCCTGCCGCCGCCCATGCGGTCAGGATGTAGCCGTGTATCGCCCCCAGCTGTCTTGTGCCAAACAGGTCGCCAATGTAGGCAGGGATGGACGCGAAGCCGCCTCCGTAGCAGGTCATGATGAAAAACATCGCCACCATGAACAGTACCGGATGGCTCATGGTCGGCAGCAGGAAAAACAGCACCATCTGGATGGCAAAGAAAGCCGTATACGTATTCGCCCGACCGATGTAGTCAGACAGCGAAGCCCAGCCGATCCGTCCTGCCCCGTTGAACAAACCGTTCAGTCCCACCATCAAGGCAGCGGTCTGCACAGACATGCCGACCATTTCCTGCGCCATCGGGGATGCGACGGAAATGACAGCGATTCCACAAGTCACGTTGATAAACAGCATCAGCCACAGCCAGTAAAAACGGCGCGTCCTGATCGCTTCGTTGGCGGTTAACTGGCACAAATCTTTTTGAAGCTGCTTGTCGCCTGCCGCCCCTTCGCCGGAAAACCCATCGGGAACCCAGTCTTTCGGCGGGGGAGACAAATACTGCGCAGAAGCGAACATCACGACGAAATACAGAATGCCCAACACGTAAAAGGTGTTTCCGATGCCGACATGCTCAATCAGCGCGTTCATGATCGGACTGGCAATCATCGAAGCGAAGCCAAAGCCCATGATCGCAAGTCCCGTCGCCAGTCCGCGGCGATCCGGGAACCACTTCACAAGCGTGGACACCGGGGTAATATACCCGACTCCCAGCCCAATTCCACCCAGCACCCCATAACAAATGTACAAAAGCGGCAAGCTGGCAAGCTGGATGGCAAGCCCGGAGCCGACTATTCCGATTCCGAAGAAGAGGGAAGCCAGCGTTCCCGCTTTTCGCGGCCCGTGCTTCTCTACGTAGTGACCGAGAAAGGCGGCAGACAACCCGAGAAACAAAATCGCGATACTGAAGGTAAACTGCACATCCGGCAGCGCCCAGCCAAACTGCTGGGTAATCGGCTTGGTAAATACGCTCCACGCGTACACCGAGCCAATCGAGATATGAATCCCCACCGCAGCCAAGGCAATCAGCCAACGGTTTTTCACTTGTTGCTCCATCCTATTCCTCTCCTTTACAATGGTAGTACTGGTCGTGGTTGGGATGCCGCCCCATCATCGGAGCGCCACTCCCCCCAGCAAAAAGAAAAACTGCCGATTTCATCGACACCCCCGCCTTTTCCACCCAAGCGGAAACAAAGGGATCCATGAAACACAGCAGTTAATCATCAGCAGGAACGCTACATCAGCATCAACAGGCACGTGCCGTCTTATGTAATTGGCTGTAATGGGCGCTTCGCGCTTCGTAGCGAGAGATTCGGTGACAGGTTCGCTGTTCCGTGTCTTTTCGCTCTATCCGCTATGCGCGTACAAAAATGACTGAAAGTCGAAAATTTTATGACAGTTTATTCCTTACATAGTATACTACCATGTAAGCGCTCACGCGACAATATGCTCTCTGTCAAAATCGAGTCACAACGTGTCCCTTCTCGAAGCACGAACAAGATACAGGAGGTTCGCATGTCTGAACTGAGCAAAACGACCCGTCGGCGCGTCCTGAAGATTACGGCTGACCGGCATGGCTGGGAAGACGACGAGATCGTAACGGAATACCCGCTCACGATTTTTCTCAACGACGAAGAATTTGCTACCGTCGTCTGCACCCCAGCCGATCTGGAGGAGATGGTGATCGGATTCCTCGCAGCGGAGGGAGCGATCCAAAGCTACGGGGAGATCAAGCAGGTCACGATTGACGAAGCAAAAGGACTGGCCTATGTAGACCTGCACAAAGAAACGATTCTGGCTC
The DNA here is from genome assembly GCF_051967035.1 of Brevibacillus sp. SAFN-007a. Lineage (NCBI taxonomy): Bacteria > Bacillati > Bacillota > Bacilli > Caryophanales > Paenibacillaceae > Brevibacillus > Brevibacillus sp. SAFN-007a. The sequence continues at coordinate 10,056 of NZ_JBQCKK010000034.1, forward strand.
AGAGCTTTTACTCCAAGCGCAGAATTACGTCTTGTTGTGGCAAAAGCAGACAGTCCTTCTACTTTTTCAGCGATGCCCGCACCGCGAAACCAGCCAGCGGCACAACCTCCATCACCTCTGCCCAATGCATCCGGCTGATGGAGGAGCTGCAAGCCTCTTCCGTCATCCATCAGCAGACGGGAGGCGTTCACAACGCGGCGCTTTGCACGCCCGAGCAAGTCCTCTTGCAGTATTCCGACATCGGACGCCACAATGCTCTGGACAAAATTTACGGGAAGTGCTTGCGGGATCAGCTTCCGACCACGGACAAAATTCTCGTGTTCAGCGGACGGCTCTCGTCCGAGGTTCTGCTCAAGGCTGCCAAGATCGGCACCGGCATCATTCTGTCCAAATCCGCTCCGACCGACCTGGCCCTGCAACTGGCAGAAGAGCTGCAAATCACTGCGGTCGGATTCATCCGCCAAAACAAAATGAATGTCTACACACATCCGGAGCGAATTGTCTTGCCTGAGAATACGCGTGATGCGTGAGGCTTGCGCCTGCGAACCGGACAGGCCTACTGCTGTCCCGTTTTCCTGCGCTGCTCCTCGCGAATGGCAGCGTCGTACTCTTCCGGTGTATTCGCATTGAACAGCGCCCACGGATCGAGCCAGCCTTCCGGCACGACCAGAACGGAAAGCTTGCGAATCGTCTTCAGCAGCCGCCGTTCGTCCTGTTCCAGTGCTTGTTCCCAGACAGGCTGCGTGTGTTTGCGGTACAAGGCGCACAGCGGATGAAGCCGCCCCTGTGCAGATGGAATGACAGCGTCCCAGCCGTCTTTTCCGGCGGCATACGCCAGCAGGCTTGCGATTTGCGTCCGGTCCATAAACGGCAGGTCGCAGGAGAGCACGAGCAGCACGTCCTCCGCGCAAAGGCGAAACGCCGTTACCAGGCCGCTCACCGGACCCGCAGAGGGCACGAGATCAGCCGTCACTCTCACATCGGCTCGTTTCGCCAACTCTGCCGGGATGCGATCCGGCTCGTTGGATACAATCAGGCACGGCATCCCGACTGCCAACACTTCTCTTCCCAGCTCGGTCAAAAAAGTGCCGTCGCGCCACGCAAGCTGGTCCTTCGCCACGCCCATCCGGCTGCTTTTTCCTCCAGCCAAAATGACCGCATGCACGTTCTGTTGCATAAGCATCTCCTGCCGTCTCCAAAGTTTTTTTCAGGTCAGGGTTGACAATAATCGTTATTAGTTTATAATAATTATAAATAAGAAATCATTATAAAAAGGGAGAGATTACGATTATGGAAAACACCATCCAGCATGTTTTGAATAAGCAAGTGGCAAACTGGACCGTTCTGTTTACAAAGCTACACAACTTTCACTGGAATGTAAAAGGCCCGCACTTCTTCGCCCTGCACGCGAAGTTTGAAGAACTGTACAACGAAGCTGCCGCGCACATCGACGCATTGGCAGAACGCGTGCTGGCAATCGGCGGCAAGCCTGTCGGGACGTTGAGCGCATCTCTGGCCACAGCAAGCATCACAGAGGCGGAAGGCAACGAATCTGCCGAGCAAATGGTAGAAACCATCGCCCGCGACTTCTCGATTCTCGTCGATGAGCTGAAGCTCGCGATCGAAGCTGCCGAGCAAGCAAACGACGAGGCGACAGCGGAGATGCTCCAGGACATTCGCAACGGTCTGGAAAAGCATATCTGGATGCTCAACGCGTTCCTGCACTAACAGCCTGCCCCACACAATGGAATACAAAGAGGCGACCGTGCTTGCACGTCGCCTTTTTGCGCTGAGGAATTCGCGGCTTCCTGCACCAGTCCTCCCCTACGCCAGTGAAAAAATCAGCTTCCTTCCATCCTTCTCTACTTTTACCTGGGGCAGATACTTCAATGACTTCTGTACGCCGATGTAAGGACTGGCGAACTCGACGTCGTATTTTTCCTTCAAAATCAAGCAGAGATCCATCAGAGTCATCGGGGACGTGCTTTCTCGCAGGATGTTCTCGATGTATGTAGCCACTTCCTGATAATTGTGACGAATGTGGGTCTTCCTGACCTTGATCCGCTTCACCATATCTGTCGGAAGCTCCTCTGTCGTCACCGCTACTTCATCCGTCAGATCGGTTGCATCCACGCCTGCCCCGGCATCGATTTCCCGAATCCGGTTCAGAAGCTCTTTGATGTCTGCTCCGAGTTGCTTGTCCTGGTCTACGTATTGCCGACGCAGGGCCATTCGTTGCTCCAGCATGGCCTGCAGTGTCATCTGCAACGCTTTCCGCTCATTAAACATTGCGATATGTATTCCCCTTTTCACAAAAAGTCGAATATTGTGGCATGTATATTCCATGATAATATAATTCGTTTCGCTTGAGAACGAGGAATTGTTACCGAAGCGTCCAGGTAAACACGAGCTCCCTCTCTTAGATGCAAAGAGCCCCCAAGTATATGTATACTTAGGGGTTGGTCTGTGGTCCAGGCAAAAGTTTTTTTCTCAATACCTGAAATTCGAGATGATCTTTTGCAGTTCTTCAGACATCCTGGACAGAGCCAAGGCGGACGAAGCAATTTCTTCCATGGAGGCCAATTGCTCTTCTGTAGCAGCAGAAACATTTTGAGTTCCGGCTGCTGTTTCTCTGGCGACTTCCCGGATGGTTGTCACCGATTGCACAATGTTTTCCATCGACGCTGCGACCCGCTGCGCACCGGCTGACACCGCTTGAATCTGAACAGCGACATCGTCGACGGAGCGTTGAATGTGCGCGAAGGATGTTCCTGCTTGGGTTGCTACTACCATGCCTTCGCTCACTTCGTTTTTCACCTGATCCATGGAAGCTACCGCTTTTTGCATCTGTTCGCGGATCACCGAAATGACATCGCTGATTTTATTGGCAGAACCGGCTGACTGCTCTGCAAGCTTTCTCACTTCCTCTGCAACGACAGCAAATCCCCTGCCGTGTTCGCCTGCCCTTGCCGCTTCAATAGCGGCATTCAACGCCAACAAATTCGTTTGAGCAGCAATGTCGGTAATCACTTGAACAATTTCGCCGATTTCCTCAGAACGATCGCCCAAATCTTTGATTGCATCTGCCAGGTCATGCGCCTTGGCGTGAATGGAACCCATTTGTTCGTTTGCGGTTTGGAGCGCCTGATTTCCTTCCTCTGCTACTTGCGCTGCTTGGACGGCAGAAGCAGATACTTTCTGAGCGTTGGCCGCAATTTTTTCAATTTCTTGCGCCATTTCGTTAATCGTTTGGGCACTCTGGTCTACGCTGGAGGCTTGCTGCTCGGAGCCTGAGGCTACTTCCTGCATGGTGGAAGCGACTTGCTCGGTGGCTCTGCTTGTTTGTTCAGCACTTGCCGTTAACTCTTCCGCAGATGCCGCAACCTGCTCGGCATTGACGCCCACTTGATGAATCAGGCTGCGCAAGTTGTTTTTCATGACCGTAAAGGAATGGGCCAGCTCCCCGATCTCGTCCTTGTTCTTTACAACAATATCTTCCACAGTCAGGTCTCCCGCCGCCATTTTTTGTGCAGAGGAGGCAAGCAAGACGACTGGTCTCGCAATCCATCTCGAAACAAAATAGCCAATACAGAGTGCCACAATGACTGCGATCACGCTGATGATGAGTCCGGTTGTGATGACGTCGTCCACCCGAATGGAGTTTTCTTGCGAGGCTTGCGTCATTCGTGTTTGTTCCCGCTCATTGATTTCGTCAGCTACCGCCCGAATGTCCCTGGAAAGCGGAAACACCGTGGTGTTGGCTATCTCCAGAGCCCGGTCGCTGCTCACAGAGAGAATCTGGTTTTTTAATTCATCGTATTGCTTGTTCAAAGTCTCGATCTTGCCCAGCGCATTCTTGGTCTCTGGCGTTGAGGCGATTTCCATGGTGGAGGATACGAGAGCAGATAGCTCCTTGCTTGCATCCTCCATTTTTTTCGCGGCTTCCGGATTTTGTGTCAGCAGGTAGTCTCGCAAACTGCTATTCATCTGCGTAGCCTGTACCTGAATCGCTTTGGCGTTCAGGAGCACTTTCGCCTGTACATCTACCAGATCAGAATACGAGTTGTCTACTTCCTTCAGAAACGCGAACGATAATCCACTCACGATCACCAAAAGCAGAGACACCGCTAAAAATCCGCCAATGATTTTCTTTCCGATTGTCCATTTCATGCTGTACCCTCCCGATTCGCAAGGAAATACGTTCTTGTTACGATCAGCCAAACTGGTTCGTTGACAGCGATGAGCTTTTCGATGGCAAGCCCTTCCTGTCGATTATAAGCATACAAGCAGAGTTGGCTCTGTTGCAAGTCGGAGGAAAAAGGGATAGCGTCAGGGAGTTCACTTGGCCTCAGCGCTTTATGGCAACAAGCGAAAAGAAAAACCCCGGACGAGCTGCAACAACTCGTCTGGAGTCCATCATGGTCAAACGTAAAACGTAATCGAAAAACGCATTTTTGTCAGCTAATTTTCGCTACAATTTTTCCTTTCCCTTTACGAGTAGCCAGTTCAGCCAATGCTGCCGGGACTTCTTCCATTGCAATGATTTTCTCAACAAGTGGATTTAGTTTGCCCTCTTGAAGAAGGGAGAGCATATGATTTCCGATTTCTGAGAGTTTTCGCTGTTCACGTATATTACCGGACTGATGCACGCTTCCAAGAGCTACTTGGTGAAAAGATAGGGGACGTGCAAATGAAATCGCATCATTCACATCAGGAGCTCCGGCAATAAACGCAATTTGTCCGTTAAAAGCAAGAGCCCTCAAAGATTTTTCAGCATTTTCACGTCCTACTGTATCAAGGACCAAATCTACCCCTCGTCCGTTCGTGATTTCCAAAGCTTTCTCTACAAAGTCTTCTTTTTGGTAGTCGATTGCATAATCGGCTCCCAGGCTCTTTACATACGCATGATTCATAGAAGAGGCGGTTGTTAACACCGTCAGTCCTGCGTTTTTCGCCAGTTGAATAGCAAAGCCGCCTACTCCGCCTGCTCCTGCATGAACGAAAATCGTCTCCCCTCGGGAAGCTCGCATTTTATGGAACAGGGCTTGATAAGCTGTATATCCGGCACACGGAAGAGCAGCAGCTTCTTCAAAGGATACTCCTTCTGGAATGACCGATACTGTATGAGCGGTTGTCACTCCATATTCAGCATATCCGCCTTTTTTCGTCAAGTCACTGTGATAGACAACTCTGTCTCCCACTTGGATATTTGTTACCTTTTCGCCTACTTCTTCAACCACGCCAGCGGAATCCAACCCCAAAACATGCGGGTATACCCAATTGGGATTTCCTCTGATACCTGTTTGATAGTCTACAGGGTTACATGCAGTAGCTTTTATTTTGACCAGGATTTCACCTGGCTTCGGCGACGGTTTTTCTACATCCCCTACTTTCATTTCAAATACGTTTGCTTTTTCTTCGAGCAGTAATGCCTTCATTGTAAGCTCCCCCCTTTAATAAGCACCTTGTGAATACGTTAACTCATAACTGTGTGTATAAATTTCGAGTACATTCCCGAACGGGTCTTCGCAATACACCATTTTATAAGGCTTTTCATTTGGATAATATTCACGAATAGGCATACGTTGCTTCCCTCCGTGAGCTACCACTTTTTCAACAAGCCCTTCAATATCAGGATCTTGTACACAAAAATGAAAAATCCCCGTTTTCCAAAATTCAAAGTTATTTTCGGGAGTTTCATTTGCTGAAAATTCAAATATTTCTATGCCGACTTTATCAGATGTTGCCAAGTGAGCGATTTTCAATTTTCCCCAGCCCCTTCCAAATACATCTGTGCACATTTGTCCAATCGGGCTGTCGTCTTCTCGAATTTCAGACGGTTCCATAATGACATACCATCCTAATACTTCTGTATAAAACGCAACAGCTTTCTGTACATCCGGTACAGATAATCCAATATGGGAAAATGAACGAGGATATGTGTTCGCCATTTTTTATCTTCTCCTTTTTACCTTTCGTTCTTTTTCAGTATAATGAAGGACATGTTGGAATGGAAAGTCGGCACTTTCATGTAACCAGGTACCCTAATCGTAACCATCGTTCATGTTTACTTGGCTATATGTGGGCAAAACCAAGAACTTTCACGTGGAGGATGAACGTTGACTACGCCAAAATACAATGTGCCTGTGGAAGCAACGCTGGAAGTAATCGGAGGAAAATGGAAAGTTGTCATTTTATGCCTGTTAAAAGAAGGAGAAAAACGCTTCAGTGAACTGCAAAGAGGCATACCACTTATTACGAAAAAAATGCTTTCCCAGCAGTTAAGAGAATTAGAGGAAGACGGAATCATCAGCCGGAGAGTTTACGATGATGTTCCCCCTAAAGTTGAGTACTCGCTAACGGAAGAAGGAGAAAGTTTACGCGAAATTTTACATGCAATGTGCGCATGGGGAGACAGAAGAATGGGGAATCAGCCGGATTGCAGGTAAACTGGTGCCAAATGCCAAGGCTACTTTGTCAAAGGGAGTCGCCAGAAATTGGGATGGCAATATTTGGGTAATGGAGATGGTCTTCAATATCATCACCAAGGGAACCAGCATTTTCCCTGCTGATGCGACCTTGCTCAAAGCGTGTTCTCACACGGGGACAGTTCCATTGCCCGAAAAAGAAACCCCAAACGAGATTAGTTACTCGTTTGGGGTTAGGGAACTTATGAAATTTCAATACTGACGATTTGACCAGTTTCATCAAAATCAATCGTAACATTACCGTTTTTTGACTGGAAGTACATTGTCTGGTTTATATTTTCCTCATCGACAACACTTTTGTTATTGTCTCTAATGAAATTTATTAGTAGACACTCTTTAGCAGTGCTTTCACCTTCTGAACGCCAATCCTTTATACTGTCTACATATTTTTGAATTTGTTCAACCGTAATAAAAGCCATATATTAAACCTCCTAATTTAGTTTAATAAATTCTCCTCTTTCAATTAGATTATTGATTCTGTTTAGACTCTCAAAACCTGTTGAAACAATTCTCTTTCCATCAGGAGCAACTGTAATACGTAATAAATTTTTACTCAGCTCAGTGGAATTGTAGATGTTTATATTTCCACTACGGCTGTCAAATACTCGGATAGCATCTGGAGAGTGTAATAAGGAATCAAATCTATCCAAAGAGATTTTTCCTTGGAATCTTTCAAAGAATTTCGAGTACGCAGTCGGCATAAATTGGAACCCTGATTTAGTCTTTGGTAATTCAGGACTAATAGGTTTTGAGTATTGTGTAGTCGGGGTTGCTTTTACCCCTTTATAAGCTATATAGCCCCCGACAACGCCTACTGCTTCAACAGCCTCTACTGCAGCAACGAAACCAGTCGCAAAACCCGTTACAAATTCCTGTGCAGGGTTGTATTCTTTAAAAGCGTTTTGCTTTAAAACTTTGTCGTATGCTGTTAGCATTCCTCTAAGATTCGAAGGAAGTTTATCGTAGTCAACAATTCCTTGAACTACTGCATCTCTCAGTATAGAAATTCTCTCATTATCCATCCACCATTGCCGTTTGCATCAGCTTGAATATGTCCACTCGGGTCAATATACCTAAGTGGATTATTACTCACATACACATACCGATTCAAACTCAGCGGATTCTCCACTTGCCCCTTATACGCATCCTCCGAAATAAACATTAGTCAGCAATAAGTTAAATCCTTCAAACAAAAAGAGACCCCAGACGAGTAGTTGATTACTCGTTTGGGGTTACAGAAATGGTTATAAACTTTCTCGATAGTTTCCTGCCATCCTTTTGACTAATTATTGAATTTGCTCAACATGCCAGATGCTATCTGATAATTTAAGATGTAAATAAATGAGATTTTCTACTATCTCATCGACATTTTCTCTTTCTGCATCTTTAACACTCCTGAGTATTTTCGTAATTTCATCTGGGATAGATGAAAAGTCTTTCAGATTCTCTATTATCTCAATAATTTCGTCATCGCCTATAACTTTTTTTTGCATTCGTTATTTAAACGTTGCAGCACTTCTACTATTGATTTTAATTCATTCTGCATTTTAATCCCCCTTTTACCATTTGATTGAACGCCCTTCTTTAAGTGCTTGCTCAGTCTTTTTTGGACTGTCAACACCAAACTAGACAGATTTCTTAATTGCTTTCTGTTTGTAAACGAATGGACTCAAATACCCCAATGTTGAGTGAATTCTTGT
>NZ_JBQCKK010000035.1:0-17762 GCF_051967035.1 Brevibacillus sp. SAFN-007a
CATGATCAAAATGGAGGAGGAATATTGCATGAACATGAACGGTCAAACGGTGATTTTTCCATGGGATGAACCGATGGATATCGAAGCGGCAGCGTTGGTTGATGAAGGAACAATCCCAGTGGATCTTCCGGAAGAAAACAAAGAAGAAAATCACAACCAGGCTCAACAATTGGCGGCTGAGATTCTACATTTGGAAGCGATATTGAAAGCCAAGAAGGAAGAGCTAAAGCAGTATGTTGAGCAAAATGGAAAAGTCGTAGTGGGAGACACCCAATTTGATTTTGTTCCGTCGTATTCGTGGGAAGGGAATTGGGAAGCTCTTGCCCGACATATACGGGAAAAAGGGTTGAATCCGTTTGATTTCTTCAAGCTGGGATCAACTGAGGCAACGAAGCTCATGAAAAAGACGGGATGGGATGAAGAGCAGATGAAAGAACACGGTGTCTTTCGTGTCATGTCCGGTAAGCAATTCCGTTCCTCTAAGGTGAAATAACGGAGAAGGGAATACCAGAAGAGCTTGTATATTAATTGCAGCGGAAACTGCAAAGGACCGTAAGCCAGTATCTCAAAGGAGGTGCTGGCTTATTTTATTTATCCGAGGGGGAGGATTGCCAGTCATGAAATTGGAAACGTTTGAGGATTTCCAACGAGCCATATGCGAAGGAAGATTAGTCGACGTATCGGATACGGCTAAAGAGATTGGGATCAGAATTCCGGTAGCGGTCTCTTCTGCCTTATGGAAAACCTATATTGAACCCGAAGAGTCGATTACAGTAGGACAATCAACAAACGAACGAATCTGGAATGTGATTAGTTTACTGCTTTCAACCCTAAAAAGCGGGATGAAACCGTTCGACGATAGCTCTTCTCTCATGGTTCAGTATCAGGTTCATTTCGTAATCAATGGAGTCCTTACCATGTCAACCCTTAAGGCGATCATTCGGAAAACCGCAGAAAGGAAGTCATTCATTCAGATCATGTTGGAGGATGAAGCTGAACAAAACAATCCTGACAGAAAATACTTTTGCAGGGAGTGTAGGTTTACATTGTATCTCGAAACAAAGCCAGAAAGTTACATCGAATGTAGATGAGCTAACTGGCATGAAAAAACATTACATTTCGCCTACCACCGAGGCGATAAAACGTGTGGCTCAAACTTTGGGCCACACGGCCCGGTTTGAGTAGGGAGGAATGGTGAAGCAAATCGAAATGTTTCAATACGATTTCATCGTAACTGAATTTGTCAAAAAAGCCAAAGAAAGCATCACGTTCTACGGGACGAAGGAAGCGAATTTGAACGATCTGTTGACGATCATTATTGGAAACGAAGCAGATGCTGCAAACATTCAAAAGTTAACTGGCATCGGGATTCAACAACTCGCTTCGATGTCTGCCCAAGAAATCATGGAACTTGCGTCTATCAGTGAAATGGCAGCACAGCGGATCGTCGCCTCCTTTGGATTGGCACACAAATATGTAACCAGCCCAAGAGAGAAAAGGATTTCCATTCGTCTCCCGCGTGATGTAGCGGAACTAATGATGCCTGAAATGAGGTACTTAACGCAGGAACATTTTATATGTCTGTTTCTGAATACAAAAAATCGTGTAATCGGTAAGCAGACGATCTTTATAGGAAGTTTGGATTCATCGGTTGTGCATCCCCGTGAGATTTTTAAAGAGGCGATCAAGAGGAGCGCGGCATCGATTATTTGTCTGCACAATCATCCGAGCGGAGATCCAACCCCAAGTAAGGAAGACATTTCGATCACGCAAATTTTGCGGCAAGCAGGAGAGGTGGTTGGTATTAGCCTGCTTGATCACGTCATTATCGGGGATGGAAAGTATATTAGTTTAAAAGAACAGAGGTACTTTTAGTACGGTAAGGTAACGTATTTGCCAAAATGATTCTACCTACCACCGGGGTAAGAAAACGTGTGGCTCGAACTATGGGGCCACTCGGCCCCGGTTCGAGTAGGAGGAAGCATGAAGAAGAAAATCGTGATCAAGGATTCAGACCGTTTAGTTGCTGATCTGTCGAAAGCGTACCGAGCAGTTGCAAAACAGACGACGATTCCGATTCTAACCGGTTTTCATCTCCATTTCACGGGAGAATCTTTGACCATTACCGGTTCGGATACGGATAACACCATCCGGATAACGGAGGAAAACAATTGCTCATCGTCTCAATCATGTGCGGTCGTCGTACCGGCAAGAATATTCCTGGACATTGTGCGTAAGCTGCCGGCGGGTGAGATCCAACTGAAAATGGGTGAGAATGAAATCTCCATTGCCGCGGGGAAATCGACTTTCGAGCTAAAGACGATGAAAGCTGATGAGTACCCATCCTTTTCGTTGGACGATACCGGCGTTTGTGTTGAGTTACAAGCAGCGGATTTGGCAAACGGGTTACGTTTGGAGTACGCCTGCTCGGTATTGTCAATGCGACCCACCCTGCAGGGCATCCATATCTTTAGCAAGGAAAAGGGAGTAACGTTTGTCGCAACGGATTCTCATAGGCTGAGCTCTTGGACAGTGCAACTGGATCAAGAACTGAAGTTACCGAAGATGATTTTGCCTGCGAGCGCTGCAGTAGAGATGATAAAGCTAATTGAAGATGCTGCCGATAAGGTCACCATCCACTGCACAGAAAACTCGATGCGATTGACGCACCAAAACGTGACATATATATCACGACTGATTTCTGGTACCTACCCGGAAACATCCAGGGTAGTCCCGACAAATTTTTCAACAACATTTGTGGCAAATCGGGATGAATTAGTCAAGGTAATGGAACGGGTGAGTATCGTCTCCAAAGAAGGAAAAGCCAATATGTGTCGCTTACAGGTGATACCATCCGCAATGCCTTCTCTTCTCATTTCGGCCAGTCAGGAGGGAATGGGAAAAGTGCAGGAGGAAGTGTTTATCTCGGATCTCGAAGGCGATATTTTGGAGATGAAGTTCAGCACGAAGTATCTTCTGGAAGCGTTACGCCATATGAAGGCCAAAGAAGTCATGTTTCAAGCATCAGGAGCAAATGCACCGATTATCATCCGGCCAACAGGTAATGAACCAGGGTTTGCCTTAATACTACCTGTGCGATCGGCATAATTTACAGAGCAGAAGGGGATTTCATTCCCCTTCTGTGTTTTTGAAAGGATGCATTAGCTATGAAGAAAAGGAGATTTTCTACCAATGAGTTCCTAAAACAACTCCAGGACCGCAGCATCTCATCAAAAATTCCACGTATGCAAACTCCTGGTATGTTTCGCATCGTCGAATACCTGTATGCCGGCGCCGATGCATCAGAAGTCGATTTCGACAGCTTCACACTGGACGAACTGGATTACGTATACAATGAAGCTCACGCGCTGTATTCGATGGAGGACATCTATGATGAAGAGACTGAGCGGGCCAATTGGTACAACGTAATCTATGAGTATGTCAGGAGCACGCAGAACATTTACACACTGCTTCATTCTAGGAAGAAACAGTATGCAGAAGAAGACGATTTTATCTGAGGGAGAGCATTGAGATGTTTAGTATCGAGGATTGCCAAGTCATTCAGTCGTCCTTAGATAATTTGCTTTCGTTAAAGCTCCTTCACGATGCTGGGTACCGGGTATCCGACATGGGGTGCTGGGTAACGGATTACGCATTTGAAAACATGGGAGGAGATATTTTTATTATGGCAACGGAGCGACTGTTTGGTGCTTGCGCTGAGGAAGAAGAGGAAGACGGGTCATATGACATCCGGAAGTTTGTCGTCCTTTGTCCAGACGTCGAAGAACTTCTTGGGGTGTTTACAAAAGAATGGGTCGAAAGACAGCTCCGATGGAACAAGAGAGTTGTCTGCGACTGGACGGGAGCTGAGATGATCATCGAACTGAAGAAAATGGGCTTTATCATCGAGTTCCACGAAAGTCCGTCCTATTTCAATCAGTTCATTCAAGAGCTCATCCAGATCAGGAAGTCACTCGATAAATTGTTGGTGTATGCCCAATACATGAAAGGAAATAGAGGTGCGAGGTATGCTTCATTTCACTGTGAAGTTCAGTGATGATTTTACGCAGCACATACCATACTGTACTGTCCAGGTAACCTCATCGGAGGGTGTAAAGGTAGACGAATACGTGATGAGTTTTGATGACTTTGTCGAGTCCATCCGAAATTCTGAATCGGAGATTTTAAAGCCAATGAGAATCCTTGGGGTTCAGAAACGGAAACGACTACGGAAAATCATCGGAAGAAAACGGATGAAAAATCCGGCGATACGTATTGAGACTCCTACCTTGCCCATCAACTGCGTCAAACACATTTGGATTAATCGAGCGCAGAAGATCCAGATGGTATTTATCGAGGTGCCGAAAGGAAAATGGGACATTGCCTACTACAACACCGCTTTTGAACAAGTGGGATTCCCACGGATGTTGTTTGGGTACCGAATCCGGGAAGGTCGCATCCAACAGATGCACATTTTGGCCTTCAAGGACAAGGGGAGGATTCGCGAGGACACCGAACTATACAAGTTTCCTTACGCGAATGTATCGAATGGTGTGGTTTGTATGGGGGGAAATCCGTTGCCGGTTATCAAAGACTTGGCTCAACTTGCTACCATGCACCAGGTCTTTTTTGCGGCCCCCAGTTCTACCTGCTATTACGATACGAAACGGAACGAATCCGGGTTCAGTGATTTGCGGGAGCTATACAATCGCATGCAAGGGCAGGATTTTCCAGAGGAATGGTTAACATCCAAGCAACAAACGTTTGGACAATACTGCCAAGAACTGTAGATCAAAGACTTTAGCGAAAGCTACAGTCTTTATTTTTTATGAAATAAATCCAAGAGGAGGCATGGAAAACATGACTGACAAACTGTATCAAGAAACTTTGTTCAGCTTTTTAGGAGAAGAGGAACCGGAGGCCATCCATGACACAGGAAAAGGCAAAAGGACGACGGCAGCCACTAAATCACGGATAGCTTCCAAGGACCAAAAGAAAACGGCTGTATCTGTCACGAAAAGTGAACCGGAAACATGGGAACTAAACACCGAGACGATCATCCGGTATGGCGGGGAGAACATTCCTCTGACCGATTACTTTACACCGGAAGAAATCACGAATGGTCTTCCAGACAGTTCTCCAACTGATGAACAAACTAAAGGAGACAACACCGAAGAGAAGTTGAGGAACATTACTGGCGAAGACGTGAGGAAACGGATGGAGAATGACTTTGGCGAACTAACTGAAGAGTTAACAACGATGACATTCATCAAGGAAAAGAATATGATTATCCCTGTTCTAACCGCACGAAAGAAAGGAAGCGGCATGATCTTGGAACGCCGACATGGTGTCTATCTGAAGTTGGAGGATGCTGTGGCAAATCGCCGGTCCAACATGTATGTTCCCGGAGCTGATGGTCATATGTACCATATCCGCGAAACAGAAGCGTTAACAATCTGCAAAAGGGCTCGGAAGGTTCCTAGTGTTCCGACGTTGGTAGAAGGTGTGCGTCTAAAATTCCCCAGGATTCCCTGGGGGATTCTGACGCAGTTTTTGATTGTTGCCCGTTACTTCGCCCGGACACATGGCGCTGAGGTTCATGGCGAGATTTACTGGGGAGAAGAAGGGTACCAACTGGTGATTCCGGCACAGATTGTGTGCAGAGACATGTGTGAACCAACTGAGCAAGTAGCTTACGTGGAAAACGTCGTGAAAGTGATGGAAATCCACTCTCACCATACGATGGAAGCCTACTTTTCTTCCCAAGATGATCGATCTGAGCAGGCGCCAATCCTCTACGCGGTTGTGGGAAGGGTGCTGGATTTCTTCCCGCAAATCCTGGTGAGGACGTGTCTGGACGGGGAGTATCTGATCATCAATCCCCATTTCGTCTTTGAATCACCGTTGGAGTCTCCGACGAGCTTGGACTTTCCTCAAGTGTCCGTGAAAGGAGCGTGAGACGATGATACGGTTTAACGAACGGAAGAAGATCTTTTACTATATCGTTCAGATCGGCGCAGGCGCAAATGGCGGATATATTCTGCAGCAATGCGCTCAAATGATGAATATATTCAAGGTACAGGGGTTTTACCTGGTGGCCGATCCGGATACGGTAGAACAAAAGAATTTGGCTAATCAACTCTTTATACCAAAGGATGTCGGACAGAAGAAAGCTGCGGTACTGGCTAACCGGTACCGCAGCCATTATCAAGTGCCGATCGCTGCGTTTGATGAACGGTACATTGAGGATGAAAGAACGTTAGACCGATTGTTTCAGTTTACGGATTATCGAGGCTGTTACAGTTGGGACACGTTTTTTCTTCCGATTTTGATCGGCGCAGTAGATAACAACTACACACGCCAGGTCATGCACAGTTACTTTCTCAGTCAAGAAAAGCTGCTCTACATCGATGTGGGAGTGGAAGCTGCCTGGGTTCCTCGTGACCGCCGACCACGAGAAGAGTGGACGGAGGAGGAGAAGCAGCGTCACGCGAATACTGGATGGACAGGACAAGTAGTAGCCGGATTGAGATTGAACGGAAAAACGTTTCTGGAACCGGTGGCCGGCCGCTTTCCAGACATATTGGAGGATAAGGACGAGATTGCTCCTTCTGGAATGGCATGTTCCCAGGTGATTGCATCCGAGCCGCAGCGGTTGATTACCAACCGGTTTGCAGCGCAGGCAGTGGCCGGTTACTTGAATGAATTGTTTGGGGAGAGAACGTTGTCTACACACGTGACGTTCTTCCACGCGAAAAAAATGTACATGCGTGGGGAAAGGATTCAAGAAGGTTGAGAGTGTCCAGGAAATGGGCACTCGATTTTTGTTTTTGCTGCGAAAACGTAGTACTATTCGGATACTGTTTCGGTTCACCTGACTGTTACACGTCAGTGTATGGATGGTTGTTGTGGTAAGAATCGCAGGAAAAAATATTGAAGATATCAAATTACTCAAAAAAAACAATCAAAAAGGAGTCGAATATGTCTACAACATTTAACGAACGTCAGGCACTACATATGACATTGCAATCTCTGCTTGAGCAACGACTATCTCTAAGAAGAGAGTATATGGAACGAGACAAAGAACTGGGGGAGGAGATCAAGCAGATCTTACACCGAATCCGTGAGTTGGACGAGCGGTATGGTGTACCTTCTGGCACGGATGATCAGCAAGGAGAAACAACAAGTGGATCGGCGGTTCCCCATGAGATACAGGCACAGCGAGCGGGTAAAGCCCGAAAGCCGTATCAGCATCATGATTATCCGGGAATAGCCAGGGAGGTAGAAACGATTTTGGAGGAAGCGGCAGCACCGCTGACACTGACAGAACTTTACGGGGAACTGCAAAAACGTCGGGCAGTCGAATGGGCGAATCCGTACATGATTCTCCAAAAGGCGCTGAAGCATTCAGAGAGAGTCAAGATCGAGAAGGAAGGCAGAAAACTGGTGTTTTCGATTCGGTAAATTCTCTGATATGAGGCCTTGCCAGGGCACCGGAAAGACTGCATGTAGTTCGTCGCCTGGATGACAGTTGCGGGCGGATCGCTGGTAACGGAAACGGGCGACGCAGGACCCGAGGAATGAAGAAGGGCGTCTGCTCTTTGATCGGTTGATAACGACAGCGCGTGGCAACCAATAAAAGGCGACCTCGGCCAGATCGAGACGGAGTGGTGTCCTTCTCGTTGCCGAAAGCGGCCCAGACTGGAAAGCAGACAGCTGCGCCGGATGAGTTCAATTCGATTGGGGAGAAAGAGGCACGCTGATGTTTCTTGACGGTGGACCTGGATGGTCTCCAAAACTGTTAGACCCCAGGGAAAATAACTTACCGATGCTCCACTAATGTGGAGATTTTTTATTTGCATGTTCGTCCTTGTTCGCATATAATACAAACAAATGTTCGCATCATTGGGAGTGAGCTTCCATGCTGTCTGACATCGAGCGAAAGGTTTTGCGCATTATCGCCAACTTTTCCGTTGGTCGTCGGCGCACGCCGACAGTGGATGAGCTGTGCGTAAAAACCGGGCGCAGTCGTAGCGGCGTGATGGAGGTACTGGCCGCGTTGGCTCGGGAAAAGAGTATCGAGTGGATGCGATCCAGCCCCGGACGACATCACATTGCTGGAGGCGTGGGAAAGAAGGGAGTCAATAAGCTGGAGAGTAAGATAGGATAGATAACATGTTTGCTGCAAGTCGATTTGTTCTGCCTATATCTTGATGAGATTGTACATAATTCACTTAAAAGTAATTAGATGCTGTTAGGTAAATCCTAACAGCTTTTTAATTTATGCACACATACATTCAAAAGTTCGTTTGAATGTATAAGGATAATGGTTTATGATAATAATGATCAAACGATGGTTTGATTGTCGGAGGTGATTTCATGAAAGAAAAAGATACATGTGAAATTTATTGTTATGACGAATCCAAGGTTCGTCGTGTCCAAGAGACTCTTGGTCAACAAGACATCCCAACTATGGCAAAGATGTTTAAGGTATTAGCGGATGAAACACGCATGAAGATAGCGTTCGCGTTATGCCAAGAAGATGAACTCTGCGTATGTGATGTAGCCAACATCATCGGGTCTTCGATGGCAACGGCTTCCCATCATTTGCGGATGTTAAAAGAATTGGGATTAGCAAAATATCGCAAGGAAGGGAAATTGGTTTTCTACTCGTTGGAAGATGAACATGTACGACAGCTTGTTCAAATTGCTTCGACACATAGTCAGGAGGTCGTGACCCATGGGAAGTAATGCAGAGCAAAAAAAGGTCTATCGGGTTCAAGGTTTTACCTGCACCAACTGTGCAGCCATCTTCGAGAAGAACGTCAAAAACCTGCCTGGCGTTCAAGAGGCACAAGTGAACTTTGGAGCTTCGAAGGTAACTGTTTTTGGAGAAGCAACTGTCGAGGAACTAGAAAAAGCAGGGGCATTTGAAAATCTGAAGATTATACCCGAAAGTGAACGGGTTGAAGAAAAGAAAGAACCGTTCTGGAAAGCGCACGGTAAAGTAGTGCTTTCAGCTGTCCTTCTACTCTTTGGATACCTGTTGGGTCAGCAATTCGGGGAAGAACATGTCCTTACTGCTGTAGTCTATGCTGCTTCCATTCTCATCGGCGGCTATGAGCTTTTCATTAAAGGGATTAAAAACTTGTTCCGTCTCCAGTTCGATATGAACACTCTCATGACCGTAGCCATATTAGGGGCGGCGGCGATTGGTGAATGGGGTGAAGGAGCAACAGTAGTCATCCTCTTTGCGATCAGTGAAGTATTGGAGCGTTACTCCATGGAAAAAGCTCGACAATCCATTCGTTCGTTGATGGACATCGCTCCGAAAGAAGCGTTAATCCGTCGTGGTAGCGAAGAGCTAATGGTTCATGTGGACGACATCCAAGTGGGCGACATTATGATCGTCAAACCAGGGCAGAAACTTGCCATGGATGGGGTTGTAATCAAAGGAACATCCACCATCAATCAAGCTGCTATTACAGGGGAATCTGTACCTGTCACAAAAACCGTTGGTGATGAAGTGTTCGCAGGTACGCTAAACGAAGAGGGGCTTCTTGAAGTCAAAGTAACAAAACGGGTTGAGGATACGACGATCTCCAAGATTATTCATTTGGTGGAAGAAGCGCAAGCGGAACGCGCTCCGTCTCAAGCATTCGTTGACCGATTTGCAAAGTATTACACGCCAGCGATTATGATCTTAGCACTGGGCATTGCTGTTGTTCCTCCGCTTCTACTTGGAGGCGGTTGGGGTGAGTGGATCTACCGAGGATTGGCGTTACTAGTGGTAGGATGTCCGTGCGCGCTGGTGATCTCCACACCTGTATCGATTGTCACTGCCATTGGGAATGCCGCAAAGAACGGTGTCTTGATTAAGGGTGGCATTCATTTGGAGGAAGCAGGACGATTGTCTGCAATCGCTTTTGATAAAACAGGAACTTTGACGAAAGGGGTACCAGTGGTTACGGACTTTATCACCTATGGTGGTCAAGAGAAAAATGAATTGTTGGCTATTGCAGCCGTCATCGAAAAAGGGTCCCAACATCCACTGGCTTCAGCAATTATCCGCAAAGCTGAAAACGAAAACGTCGATTTGTCATCCGAAGTAGAAGAGTTCCGATCCATTACTGGTAAAGGGGTAAAGGCAAAAGTAAAAGGGGAACTGTACTACATCGGCAGTCCGAATTTGTTTTCCGAGTTGAATACTTCGAACCTAACCGAAAAAATAAAAGCCGAAATCGAAGGTTTGCAAAAACAAGGAAAAACGGTTATGGTACTCGGAACGGAAAATGAGATACTTGCCCTAATTGCCGTTGCCGACGAAGTCCGGGAAAGCAGTAAAAACGTAATTCAAAAACTTCGAGAGTTGGGTATAACGAAAACCGTTATGCTTACAGGGGATAACCGTGCAACCGGGGAGGCAATTGGAAAACGGATTGGAATTCATGAGGTAAAGGCGGAACTGATGCCTGAGCATAAGCTGGAGGCCATTAAACAGCTGAAAGCACATGGGAAAGTAGCAATGGTGGGCGATGGTGTCAACGACGCGCCGGCACTTGCCACTGCTGATGTAGGGATCGCCATGGGTGGTGCCGGAACCGATACGGCTCTAGAAACAGCCGATATCGCACTAATGGCCGACGACTTGACCAAACTGCCGTTTACAATTAATTTGAGTCGAAAAACACTCAGTATCATCAAACAAAACATTGCTTTCTCGCTTTTAATTAAGCTGGTAGCACTACTGTTAATTGTTCCAGGATGGCTCACACTGTGGCTTGCCATCTTTGCCGACATGGGAGCGACTCTTATCGTTACGTTGAACGGATTACGCTTACTAAGGGTAAAAGAATAACTGTGTAAAGTGACTAAGAGGTTACGTCGGGACAATGAATTTGATCCGAAGGGTAACCTCTTTTTGTTTGGAACGATGGTTGCAGAAAAGATGGGGTTGAAGAAAAGTAAAAGGGAATGGTAAAAAGCGCCCTTATTTCAAGGCGATTCAGCGTGTAGACCTTGATATCCGGACTTGCATGTTATTATTGGGGGGATGTTTTTGATACGAAACTTCTAACTGGAAAATTTCTATCCATTTGATTAGTAAAAAAAGAAGGCTCCTCAACATGAAGAGCCGATAGCATTAGGAGCTATAAGATTTTTTCCATCGCCATCACGTCAACGAACTGGCCGTCCAGAATGCCCTGCTTTTCAAACACGCCGACTTCCCGGAAGCCCCTCTTTCGATATAGTCCCTGCCCGAGGCCATTGAAGGGGAATGTAAAGAGAACGATTTTATAGAATCCGTTGTTTTTCGCCTCTGTTTCTAATGCTTCGAGTAAATGGTTACCCACCCCACGGCCTCGTACACGGCGATCTACATAGACGGAAAGGTCAGCTACGCCGTTATAGGCACAACGATGAGAATAACGGTTCAAGGAGGCCCATCCTACAACTGATCCCTCCACTTCAGCAACAAGTACGGTATATCGACCTTGATGTTCTTGAAACCAGTTGTCCATATAAGTTAAGTCTTTTGTATCCAACTCCAACGTGGCAATCCGGTCCTCAATTCCCTGGTTATAGATGTGAAGGATGGACCCCAGATCGTGATGCTGAGCTTTCCGAATCGTAACCTGTTTCATGGCCTTTCCCCCAAAATCCTGTTTCTTTATTTTTGATCACAGCAGTTCTCTTTGTCGTTCTTCACTTCTTCAATATTTACATTACAGCACGATTCTTTGTCGCTTTTCACTTCTTCAATCTTCACATCGCAGCAAGATCCTTGCTTACCAAAGATTTTTTTCAACAAACCCATAGATATCACCTCCTTTAAATGAAGTAAAACAGGAAGCCGGATAGGGTAGCCATCATCATAACAGAAGCCACGAAAGCAGCAACCAATCGCTTCTGAAAGATGGTATTCAACAGTGTTACTTCAGGCAAACTGGCTCCGGCAGAACTGATCATCAAGGCCATGACCGGTGCAATTGCCATGCCTTTGGCAATCAGGATCTGGGACATGGGAATCATCATCGACAGACGAACGTATAACGGAATTCCAATGGCTGCAGCCACAGGAACCAACCACCACTGGTTACCGCCAAACATAGAGGAGATCCATTCAGTTGGAACCACGCCATGAATGACCGATCCAATAGCCGCGCCAATGATCAGATAGGGGTAGACGGTTTTCATTAGCCCTACCGTCTCCGACCAAGCTGCTTTCCAACTGAATGTGTTCGTTTTTTCTTCAAAACCGGTCATAACCACTCGCTTCACAGCCTTTTCGAATCCAAGCTTTTCAAGGGTAAAACCGATCATGACCGACAATACAGAGGTAATCACGGTATAGGCTACAGCTACTTTGACACCCAGCATGGCGCCCATCAGCGTGATAATGGTCGGGTCAAGGACAGGGGAGGAGAACAAAAACACCATCACGATGCCAAAACGAATTTTCTTATTCAATAGGTTCACGACAACGGGAATGGTGGAGCAAGAGCAAAACGGCGTGACAAAAGCAAAGAGCAGAGCTGCCAGCGCGCCCAAGACAGTGTTTTTGCCTGATAAGTACTGATTCAATTTGTCATAAGGAATAAATCCTTGAATCAGATTAATCAGGAGCGAAATTGCCACAAATAAAAGGGTTAACTCAATGGCAATCGAGAAGAAACTTTCCAATACATCCCAAAACATGATCATCACCCTTGTCTTTTTATTTGCAAAATGCAAGTATTATGTTGAAAAGAAACTACCCCAAGGGAGTAGTACAACACTTGTCGGTTTTGGCCATCGCCTCATTCAACAACTTAATGGAACGAATGACAGTCTCTTTTTCAAACTCGTTCATATGCGAAAAGATTTCATCCAAGTAAGCGTTCATCTGCTGATCGATTGTCGCGGCCACTTCTTTTCCCTCTGGTGTAAGGGAAAGGATATGTACCCGTCGATCTTCCGGATCGGGTGTTTTTTTCACCAGATTCATTTTCATCAACGTTTGGATCTGCCGGCTAAACGTTGTAATGTCTGTCCCCAACGCTTCTGATACTTGTTGCATGGATGGTTTGTGCTGCCGTTCGATTTCATATAAAATGTGGCTTTGAATCAAGGAAATCTCCCGGCCGCCTGAGATGCAGCAGTATTTATTGAGAAATCCGAAACGGCGGGTCATGATTTGGAATAGTTCTCGAAGGTTTTCCATGGAAAATCACCTCTGCTTAAGTTATATACGTTTTATTTGCAAAATGCAACTAAAAAATTATCAAGAAAAAAATTTGATCGATATCACATAATAAAGTGAACTTGGAATCAAGAATGCCCAAACTTGGGGGAAAGCCGTTTTTCATATTGAAATAACCATATGGTTATAATAATATTGTGTCGAGAGAGGAGGGTGTGAGATTGGACATGGACACGAAGACATTAGTCAATGCATTGAAAGCATTAGCTGACCCGACAAGGCTAAAAATCATCGCCTTGTTAAATACCCGTAGCTGTTGCGTCTGCGAACTGGTCCCCATCTTTGGGATTTCCCAACCGGCTGTGTCCAAACACATGAGCCGTCTAAAAAGTGCGGACCTGGTGATTGAAACAAGAAAGGGGCAATGGGTTTTTTATTCCATCAACCAAGAACGGTTTGAACAAGTATGTCATGCATTGGGCAACCTGCCCGATTATTCCCATGAATTTGAGAAACTGGGAGAGCAGGGGTTGTTGGTGACCTGCGAATAGAAAAAAGATGGGAGAGAGATCATGTTTGCCATCTGGAGTGCCTTTCTGATCTTCGCCGTGACGTTGACCTTCGTCATTTGGCAACCGAAGGGACTGAACATTGGTTGGTCCGCAACGGGCGGAGCGATCTTGGCTTTGTTGTTTGGCGTGGTAAGTATTACAGATGTTGTTACGGTAACCGGCATTGTATGGAACGCGACGCTTGCCTTTGTGGCTATTATCTTGATTTCGTTGATTTTAGACGACATCGGCTTTTTTGAGTGGTCAGCCTTGCATATGGCGCGGTTAGCAAAAGGAAACGGCCGACTGATGTTCGTGTATGTGGTTCTCTTGGGAGCCGCCGTTGCAGCCTTTTTCGCCAATGATGGAGCAGCGCTGATTCTTACGCCGATTGTTCTTGCGCAAGTGAGGGCATTGAAGTTTCCAGACAAGATGATTCTTCCCTTTATCATGGCCAGTGGGTTTATTGCGGATACCACTTCGTTACCGCTTATCGTCAGCAATCTGGTCAACATCGTTTCTGCCGATTACTTTGACATTGGATTCGTTGAATATGCGTCACGCATGATTGTTCCTAACTTCTTCTCACTGGGAGCCAGTTTACTTGTCCTGTACTTGTACTTCCGAAAAGATATTCCCAAGCAGTACGATCTATCCCAGCTGAAACAACCCCATGAAGCGTTAAAAGACGTTCGCCTGTTCCGGTTGTCCTGGGTCATTCTGGCTATCCTACTTGCAGGCTACCTAATGAACGAAATCGTCGCCATTCCGGTTTCGGTTACAGCAGGAGTGGCAGCCATCATCTTTATGTTGGCTGCACAAAGGAGTAAGGCCATTGAGACAAAACGTATCATTAAAGAAGCCCCCTGGGCGATTGTTGTTTTTTCCATTGGGATGTACGTTGTCGTGTATGGCTTGCGTAATGTCGGTCTGACCGACATGTTGGGGCAGTTGATCCAAACTTTTGCCAATCAGGGACTGTTTGCCGCAACGGTTGGCATGGGTTTCTTGTCCGCAGTCCTGTCTTCCATCATGAACAACATGCCCACCGTCATGATTGACGCGCTGGCCATTCAGGGGACACAGACGTCCGGCGTCATCCGGGAAGCATTGGTGTACGCCAACGTAATCGGCAGCGACTTGGGTCCGAAAATTACCCCCATTGGCTCACTGGCGACACTGCTCTGGTTGCATGTCTTATCCCGTAAAGATGTAACCATTACATGGGGAAAATACTTCAAAACCGGTATCGTTCTGACGATCCCGACGCTGTTTATCACGCTGGTGGGACTCTATTTGTGGTTGCAAATTGTTGCCTAATAACCGACATCGATAACATCGTAAAGGAGATTGAAACACATGGAAAAAAAACCACTCGTGTACTTTCTGTGCACCGGAAACTCTTGCCGCAGTCAGATTGCAGAAGGCTTCCTGAAAGCATTAGGCAGTGACCGTTATGAAGTAAAAAGTGCCGGTCTGGAAGCACATGGGCTGAATCCCCGCGCCGTACAGGTAATGAAAGAAGCCGGTGTAGACATCAGCAGTCAAACATCCGATGTGATTGATCCAGAAACCCTCGCTCGTGCTGATTATGTGATTACGCTTTGCGGTCATGCCGATGAGCATTGCCCGATGATCCCCAACAAGAACGCAGTAAAATGGCACTGGGGTTTTGATGATCCCGCGAAAGCTACGGGAACCGAGGATGAAATCATGGCAAAATTCCGTACCGTTCGTGATTCCATTAAAGCCCGAATCGAACAGTTCCTTGCTGAAGGCAAATAAGGAGGAACAACATTAGAAGCATCAATACAGTTTTAACGTATCTTCTTCAGTGCGGAACCGACAAAGGTAAAAGAGAACTACGCCAAATTTGAACTGGACTCGCCAGCCCTGCATTTTTTCCTGAATGTACGTCCTTTTTGAGAAATAAGGTGTACTAAACCACTTGGGCTTCCAAGTAGATAACACAGAAGATGTGGTTGCAATGGGGCAAAAGGCTCCGTCAGGAAAAGCTTCTTACCATCGATGAAATGAATACGACTTGCTTCTATACCGTGCAGGATAAAGTGCGGGAGTATGATCCAGATTGAAATGCATGGGAGATATTCTACACGAAGGAAGATTCCGAGACCGGGATTTATCTCTATGCTGTGCACCACCATCTACATCAGCACCAATTGAACCTAGTTCAATCACATACCCCTCTAGCATGAGGGGTATTTTACTAAACACCTCAGGAGGAATAATCATGCAAAAAGTCGTTGTCCTTGGAACTGGTCCTGCAGGACTTACTGCCGCAATTTATCTTGCTCGTGCAAACATGAATCCGCTTGTCATTGAGGGAAATGAACCAGGAGGTCAATTGACCCTGACAACGGAAGTAGAAAACTTCCCTGGGTTTCCTGAAGGAATTATGGGACCTGAACTTATGCAAAACATGCGTAAGCAAGCGGAACGGTTTGGAGCGACATTTCAAAGAGGTTGGGTAACGAAGGCAGACCTTACGAAACGCCCTTTCACGCTAACGATAGATGGATCGGAACAAATTCAAACGGAAACCTTGATCGTCTCAACGGGTGCCTCTGCAAAGTTGCTCGAAATTCCAGGTGAGAAGGAGAATATCGGACGTGGTGTAAGCACATGTGCTACCTGCGATGGTTTCTTCTTCAGAGGGAAAAAGGTCATCATTGTCGGTGGTGGTGACTCTGCGATGGAGGAAGCCAACTTCTTGACGAGATTTGCAACAGAGGTAAGAGTTGTTCATCGTAGAAGCGAACTTCGAGCCTCAAAAATTATGCAAGATCGAGCTCGTAAAAACCCCAAAATTACCTGGAGTTTGAATTGTACTCCCATCGAGGTTATTGCAGGAGAAAAGGGAGTAACGGGTCTCAAAGTAAAACATAACGACACTGGCACTGAAGAAATCATCGAGACTGAGGGTATTTTTGTTGCGATCGGGCATCGACCAAACACTGCTTTCCTCCAAGGTCAAATCAAAACGGACGAAACAGGCTATATTGTCGTAACCCCTGGTACAACGGAAACCAATATCCCTGGAGTATTTGCGTGTGGTGACGTCCAAGACCATCGTTATCGCCAAGCGATTACTGCAGCTGGAACGGGATGTATGGCAGCACTTGATTGTGAGAAATTTCTCGAAGAAAATGCCGTTCACGATTGGAGCATGCCCGAACCGAAATCATATCAAGCATTGGTGGATGATAATATTTTCTTTGGTGGGGCAGCGGATGTTGAGTCCATGATTAAACAAGAGGGAGTGGAAGTGGTAGTAGATCTACGTGGAGAAGCAGAGAAACCCGCATTTTCAAATCCTGATGTTCAGTGGATACAGATTGTACTCGGTGATAATGCCATCACGAATCAGGATGTTCTCTTTAAACAAGCGATCGACGAAGTAGTGAATGCCTATAAAAGTGGAAAGAAGGTTGCGTTCCATTGTAATGGTGGGCGCGGTAGAACGGGAGCAGTAGCAGCGGGAGTGCATCTCACTCTTGGCTTAAGCACAACACTCCAGGAGGCAGAGGAAAAAGTAAAAGATATTCGTCCCGCAGTCAACATCAAACCTGCACAAAGAGAAGCTTTGGAAAAGTTGTTTGAAGCATGACGGGGTTCTCTTCATGTTGGGAAACAAGAAAATCATATATTTTCTTTGTACCGGTAATTCGTGCCGCAGTCAGATGGCAGAGGGTTTTACACGTCATTATTTTGGCGAAGATTTTGCCATTTATAGTGGTGGATTATATGCGAAGGGAGTCCATCCTCTTTCGATAAAGGTTATGCAGTGTCACCGCCGGGATATAATTGACCCAGGTTCGCCGGAAAGAAAATGACCCACCCTTAGCGAATATATCCCCTTCGTAATTAACGGCCAAGTTAATCTTCGGAGGGAGACACATGCTAAGGAGTGGGATAGTGATATCGTTACATACCGGTTTAACCCCTCAATATTTGAGTCAGACTCCCTTATTCTCGTTTTTTCTTCGTTTTTCATTTTCTTCAACCAT
>NZ_JBQCKK010000036.1:0-15236 GCF_051967035.1 Brevibacillus sp. SAFN-007a
CTAGGGAATTCAGGGCTACAGCCGCCTAATAATACAGCCTCAATTAATATCTGTCTACTTGACAGGGGTCAGACCATAAGGCTCTCTCCCTTTTTGATTGGGCCGGTGTGGTAACGGGCAGACGGTTGTTACGCGAGTCGTTAGACCAGCACGCCGCCGCCGTAGCGTTCAAATTCCTTCCGGGTGCAGGCGACATAGTGGCCTGGCTCGATTTCCCGCAGCACTCTTTCCTCGTCCTGGTTTTGCAGGTACTCCTGATCGTCGAACACAATCCGTTTGCGGTTGCGCTCGTAATCCGGATCGGGCAGAGGAATGGCAGAGAGCAGGGATTTGGTGTACGGGTGAATCGGGTTTTCGTACAGGCGATTGCTTTCCGCCAACTCGACGATGCGACCGCGATACATGACGCCGATGCGGTCGCTGATGTATTTCACCATCGACAGGTCATGGGCGATGAACAGATAGGTCAGCCCTTTTTCCTTTTGCAGGCGCTTGAGCAGGTTGATGACCTGCGCCTGGATGGATACGTCGAGCGCAGAGATCGGCTCGTCGGCGATGATAAACTCGGGATCGACTGCGAGAGCGCGGGCGATTCCGATGCGCTGGCGCTGACCGCCGCTGAACTCATGCGGGTAACGGTTGGCGTGCTCGCGGTTGAGGCCGACTGTTTCCAGAAGCTCATGCACTTTTGCGATTCGTTGTTCTTTGGTAGCCAGTTTGTGGATATCCAGCCCTTCGGCGATAATATCGGACACGGTCAGACGAGGATTCAGGGACGAATACGGGTCCTGGAAAATCATCTGAATTTTGCGGTTCAGCCATTTTTTCTCTGCGCCTGATTTTTTGCCGTGGACGCTTTTGCCTTTGAACAGCACCTCGCCGTCAGTGGCGTCGTACAGACGCAGGATGGTACGGCCCGTCGTGGATTTTCCACACCCGGATTCGCCGACCAGTCCGAAAATCTCGCCTTTGTAGATGTCAAAGCTGATGCCGTCGACCGCCTTCAAGACTTGTCCGCCGCCAAGATCGAAATACTGTTTCAAATTTTTGATTTCGACGAGCTTCTCGCGTTGGTCGTACGAGACGGCCGCTTGCGGACGCAGATTTTCGCCTTTCTTTTTCTCTGTTGTAGCCGTTTTGCGTCGCACAGCAGAAGCAGGCGGGTCGATCTGCGGAGCCATTTCGTGCAGCAGCCAGGTTGCCGCGTAGTGCGTGTCGGAGATTTTGAACATCGGCGGCTCGTATTCCAGATCGACTTTCAGGGCGTACGGATTGCGTGCAGCAAACGCATCGCCGACAGGCGGCTTGAACATGTCTGGCGGAGAGCCGGGAATCGACATCAGCTCTTCGTCGTCCGTATCGAGGCTAGGCATCGAGCCGAGCAGGCCCCATGTGTACGGATGCTTCGGATCGTAGAAAATTTCGTCGACTTTTCCGATCTCGACGATTTTTCCCGCGTACATGACGGCTACACGGTCAGCCATGTTGGCTACGACGCCGAGGTCATGGGTAATGAAGATGATCGAGGTGCCTGTCTTTTTCTGAATGTCTTTGAGCAGCTCCAAAATTTGCGCCTGAATGGAAACGTCCAGCGCGGTCGTCGGCTCGTCGGCAATGATGATCTTGGGATTGCAGGCGAGCGCGATTGCAATGACGATCCGTTGGCGCATCCCTCCGGAGAATTGGTGCGGGTATTGATCGACGCGTTCTTTTGCGAACGGAATGCCGACCATTTCCAAAAGCTCGACGGCGCGAGCGCGCGCTTCGGAGCGCCCCAGCTTTTGGTGCTTGATAAAGCTCTCCATGATCTGGTTCCCGATCGTCATGGTCGGGTTGAGCGAGGTCATCGGATCCTGGAAAATCATCGAGATATCGCGGCCGCGAACGTCCTGCATTTCTTTTTCCGACAGGGTGACCAGATCTCTTCCTTCAAACAGGACTTGTCCTTTCGGAATACGTCCCGGGGGAGAAGGGATCAGCCGCATGAGGGCTTGCGAGGTAACGGATTTTCCAGAGCCGGATTCCCCTACGATGGCCAGCGTTTCGCCTTTGTACAAGTCGAAGGAAACCCCTCGCACCGCTTTTACCTCGCCTGCATACGTGTCAAAGGACACGTGTAAGTCTTTTACTTCCAAAACTTTTTCCATAGAATCCTCCCTTTCTCTGTCTGTATTTGTGGTAAACAACCCGCCATTTATGTGCAAAAATCTCTCTAGTATGAATATTTACGAAAATGAAAATCATTATCACCATTATACTATATTTGCTGTCTATTGTTAAAAAAAATTTTTTGAAGAGCCGATCCATTTCGGCAAAGCCCGAAAATCCTGCCCGGCAAGCTCTCTGGCGGGCATTTTATCGGTGCCTTTCGTCAGTCAAGTCATACGATACAGCAACGGAAGAAGAACGCGGTCTGGAAAGGGGCGTATTTCGTGTGCAACTTGAGCCTTTGCGCAAGCTTTTGCAAGAACGGTATCCAGAGCTACGTAACGAAACATTTCGGACGGACGATACAGGCTGGAGCAATTTCGTCGTCATTGTGGGAGAGAGAATGATCTTCCGCTTTCCCAAGACCGAAGCAGCCAAGGCGACTCTCAGCCGGGAGACGCAAATTTTGCCGCAGCTCGGGTCGATGGTGCCTGTGGCGATTCCCCAGTTTCTCTATTTTTCTGCACCGAGCGATAGCATCCAGTACGTCGGCTATCCGATGATTTCCGGCAAGCCGCTGAGTCGGGAGGAGATGAGCGAACTGTCCGGACAGGAGCGGGAGAGCGTGGCGGAAGCGATTGGCGGATTTCTGAGCGGCCTGCATGCCTACCCGCTGGAAAAGTCGTTTGACAAGCCGATGGATGCAGGGTTGACCCGCCTCTTTTACGAAAATGTTTTGGCCCGGATTGAGCGGAAGGCTTTTGGCTTGATGCCTGTCGAACTGCAGCGGTGGACCCGGCAAACCTTCCACTCGTTTTTGGCGAACCCAGGCTACTTCTTGTTCAAGCCGACATTGCTGCACAACGACTTGAAGCCGGAGCATCTGCTCTACGACTTTGCGCAAAGACAACTGAACGGCATTATTGATTTTGGAGCGATAGGGGTAGGGGACCCTGCCTATGATTTTGTCGGGATCTACCGGTCGTACGGCGCTGCCTTTGCCCACAAAGTATCCAGCCATTACACCCGGGAGATCGACGCTACGTTTTGGGAACGGATCACGACGTTTTACGTCAAGACGATCAGCTTCTGGACGCTCTTGTACGGCATGGACAGCCAGAATCCAAAGCTCGTTCAGTATGCGCTTGGAAAGCTGCAGGCATGCGCCAAAAACAGGAGATAGGAAGCGAGGCCCTGTTTTGGTATACTTTTAGCACGATAATGAGAATGGTTATCAAAAAGAAGCGACAACGATTCGCTTTTCCCCTCATGCTGTGTGACGGGAACGAATCAGGAAGGCAAAAGGTGTGACAATGATGAGCGACAGGCAAGCCTTGTTTCAAGAGTTTACCGAGCATGTGATGCCCGATGTCATGTTCAAGCTTCGCGACATCGCCTGGGTAAAAGGGGATGAGCATGAGCGTCTGCGCCAACAGTTTACGAACGCGCACATCTTGCTGCTGGTAACCGGGGGACGCGGACGCCTGCGACTGGAAAACGTGGAGCATCAGCTGCGCCAGGATGCCATTTACGTTTGCCCGCCGATGAGCACCTTCGGAATCGCCCCGGACTCGGTGGACGACTTGCGGATGTACGTGTTGCGCTTTGATGTGTTTCGGGAGTCCAGAAAGCGGAAAAGACAGCTGCGCGTTTTGCGTGAAGAGAGCGAATTTCCTTTGGTAGGCGAGGTTTCTGTCCGATCAGCCGGGCAGCTTGTCATGCATTGTGATTCGATTGCGGAGCAGTGGCAGCAGGATGGTGGCATTGCCCGCCTCCGCAGCCAGATTTTGTTTCAGGAGCTGTGGTACCACATCGTCAAGTCGGTCGATTTCACCGCCCAAGACTCCGCTACGGCACTGGAGCGGGCCCGCGCTTACATGGAAGAGCATTACGCCCAAACGATCACGATTGAGCAATTGGCGCGTATCGCTGAAGTCAGTCCGAAATATTTTGTGGACTTGTATAAAAAGACGTACGGCGTATCCGCGATGGACTACGTTACCGAATTGCGCATCAGCCGGGCGAAGCAACTGATGGCGCAGTCCCACGCCAAGCTGCGGGAGATCGCCCACCAGGTAGGCTACAACGACGAATTCTACTTCAGCCGCAAATTCAAAAAAGAAGTGGGCGTTTCTCCTACGATTTATATGAAAAGCCGTCATCGTAAAATCGCTGCCTACAGAGCGCCGCTCATCGGGCAGATGCTGGCGTTGAAGATGATGCCGTATGCAGCGCCGCTTCACCCGAAATGGACGGCCTTCTACCACCAGAACTACCGCAACGACATTCCCGTTCACCTGAGCGCGTTTCGCCAAAATGAAAACTGGAAGGCAAATATCGAGATGCTGCAGGAAGCCAGACCGGACGTCATCCTGTCCTTGGACAAGGCCAATGCGCAGGAAAGGGAA
Organism: Brevibacillus sp. SAFN-007a; assembly: GCF_051967035.1. Taxonomy (NCBI): domain Bacteria; kingdom Bacillati; phylum Bacillota; class Bacilli; order Caryophanales; family Paenibacillaceae; genus Brevibacillus; species Brevibacillus sp. SAFN-007a. The sequence continues at coordinate 4,557 of NZ_JBQCKK010000036.1, forward strand.
CAGCTCGGCCGGATTGCGCCGACGTTATTCGTGCCGTTCGAAGAGCTGGAGTGGCAAGAGCAACTGCTGATGATCGGCGATTTTTTGGGCGAATCGGCAGAGGCCAAGCACTGGCTCGCCGCGTATGAGGAAAAGCTGGCTAGAATGCGGGAAAGACTGCGGAAAAAGCTGGGCGAGGAGAAGTTTCTCATCTTGCGCGTATTCAAACAGGAGCTGGCGGTACATTGCAATCGCAGCATGTACGACGTTTTTTACCACGGTCTGCAAATGAAGCCGGCCTATGTCACCCAAGCGAAGGTATACGACCAGGCTGTGACGCTCCAGGAGGTGGCGGTGCTTGACCCGGACAGAATCTTGCTGCTGGTTTGTCAGGAAGCGGAGACGCTGGAGCATTTCCGGCTGCTCAAGCTATCGGTGCCTTGGCAGGACTTGAAGGCTGTCCGCAACAACCGGACGCATCTGATTACGTCAGACCCGTGGCGGGAATATTCAGCGATGGCCCATGAGCGGATCATCGACCAATGCGTGAAGCTTCTTTCAGGAGATCGTCCATGTTGATTCTGGATATCGTCCATGGTCGAGGATACGCAGATGCTTTATAATCACGAATGATAATCGTTATCAATAAAACGTGATGTACACAGGAGAGAGGGGCTTTTCAAAGGATGAAAAAGATATATTTCGGTATTAGCGTCGCCATGCTGGCACTGGCGCTGACTGCGTGCGGCGGACAGCAAGCAGCAAACTCCAACGCGGCAAACAGCAATGCCGCACCTGCAACAACGGCTGAGAAGCCAGCGGGAGAAGCAACCCAGCAGGAAACACGCACGATCCAATACCTCGACAAGGAATACACCGTTCCCAGCAAAACCGAACGCATCGTCATCACAGGCAGCATGGAGTCCATGGAAGATGCGCTCGTGCTCGGCGTGAAGCCGGTGGGAGCGATTTCCGTCGGCGGCAAGTTCCCGGAGATGTTCGCACCGGTAACCGGCGAAGCGCAATCCATCGGGGAGAAAACCCAGCCCAACCTCGAAACCATCCTGTCCTTGAAGCCGGACGTCATTCTGGGCAGCAGCAAATTCCCGCCAGAAACGATGGAGAAATTGAACAAAATCAAAACGACCTTCCCGGTTTCGCACATTTCTACCAACTGGGAAGCAAACCTGCTCTTGCTGGGTGAGCTGACGGGCAAACAAGCGGAAGCGCAAAAAGTGATCGAGGACTACAAAAAAGAGGTAGAAGCAGCCAAAGCACAACTGGGCGACAGCTTGAAAGACAAAAAAGTCGTCGTGATCCGTGTACGCGGCGGCAGCATCAACATTTATCCGGAAAAAGTGTTCTTCAACCCGTCCTTGTATGCTGACCTGGGTCTGACAGCTCCGGCGGAAGTAAAAGCCGCGAAGGCGCAAGAAGTCGTGTCGCTGGAGAAATTCAGCGAAATGAACCCGGATTACATCTTCGTCCAATTCTCTACGGACGAGAACAAAGACAACCCGAAAGCGCTGGAAGATTTGCAAAACAACCCGATCTGGAAGAGCATCAACGCGGTGAAAAACGGCAACGTGTTCGTAAACGTAGTCGATCCGCTCGCACAAGGCGGAACAGCCTGGAGTAAAGTAAACTTCCTGAAGGCCGCTGGTGAAAAATTGTCTGCCAAGTAGGGAGTGGGCGAGGTTCATCGCATGCCATCGAAAAAAGCAGTACCTATCCTCATACTTGCGGTTTCGCCCCTAGCGATTGTGCTCGTGATCGTGCTCTCCATTTTGTACGGGGCCAAGCAGATCGACGCGTCTACCATCTATCAGGCTCTTTTCCAGTTTGACGAAGGGAACGTGGACCACCAGATCATCATGCACTCCCGACTGCCGCGAGTGTTGGGCGCACTCATGATCGGAGCGTTTCTGGCCATATCGGGGGCACTCATGCAGGGGATGACGAGGAACTACCTCGCGTCCCCCTCTATTATGGGGGTCTCCGACGGATCGGCCTTCGCCATTACGCTTTGCATGGTGCTCATGCCTGCTGCATCGAACACGACGATGATCTTCATGTCGCTCGCCGGATCGGCAGCAGCGGTCATGATGGTACTCGCTTTGTCCAGGTTGCTGCCAAACGGCTTTTCGCCTGTTGCTTTGGCGGTGATCGGGACGATCACGGGAACGTTTCTGAGCAGTGTCTCGGCGGCAATCGCTTCGTATTTTCAAGTCTCGCAAAACGTCAGCTTCTGGTACAACGCCCGGCTTCACCAATTGGAGCCGACGCTGATCTCGCTGGCGATTCCGTTTGCCGTCGTCGGCATTGTCATGGCCTTGCTTTTGTCCAAGTCCATCACGATTTTGTCCCTGGGCGAGGAAATCTCGCTCAGTCTGGGACAAAAGACGATGCTGGTCAAAGTGCTGGCTACGGCGGCCGTCGTCATTCTCACGGGCATTTCGGTCGCACTGGCCGGAAAGATCGGCTTTGTCGGCCTGGTTATTCCGCACATCACCCGCTTTTTGGTCGGGCTCGATTATCGCTGGATCGTTCCGTGCGCGGGCGTGTTGGGCGCCGTTTTCCTCGGGCTGGCGGATGTGCTCAGCCGCTTTTTGAACAGCCCGTTCGAGACGCCGATCGGAGTGGTGACGGCGTTTATAGGCGTACCGTTCTTCCTCTACCTGATTTACAAGAGAGGGGGAGACAAGCATGCCTGAGAAAAAAAGCAGGTATCCCCTGCTGCTGACAGGGAACATCCTTCTGATTGTGGCGGCGATTTACATCAGCCTGACAAATGGGGTGTTCGACATGTCGGTGACGGATGTCGTACGCACCTTGCTGCGCATCGAACCGTCCGCCGATCACGATCTCGTCATTTTCGATTTTCGCTTGCCGCGCATCGTCATTGCGGCTTTGGTCGGCTTTGGCCTGGGCATTGCCGGGGCCGTCATTCAAGGCATTACCCGCAACGGCCTGGCGGATCCCGGGATTTTGGGGATCAACGCCGGGGCTGGGGCGGCGATTGTCGCGTTCATGTTTTTTTTCCAAGGAACGTTTACGGAGGCAAGCTGGTTTTCGATCATGGCGATGCCGCTCTTCGGTTTGACCGGGGGCTTGCTCGCCGCAGCGCTGATCTACCTGTTCGCCTGGCGCAAAGGAACGCTTGACCCGCAACGGTTGATCCTGGTCGGAATCGCCATCGGCTCCGGTCTGGGCGCTGTGTCACTGTACCTGTCGCTGAAAATGAATCCGAACGACTTCGAAATGGCGACGGTATGGCTGACAGGAAGCATCTGGAATGCGAACTGGACCCACATTACGGGCATGCTTCCGTGGCTCATCCTGTTGGCCCCGGTCCTCTTGCGCAAGGCGCACGTACTCGATTTGATGCAGCTTGGCGAGGAATCGGTGAAAAGCCTCGGGGTGTCGGTAGAAAAAGAGCGCAACCGTCTGCTGTTGTCCAGCATCGGGATCGTCAGCGCGTGCGTCTCCGTGTCCGGCAGCATCGGCTTTGTCGGGTTGATGGCGCCACACATCGCCAAGCGCTTGGCGGGAATTGCGCACAGACACGTCCTGCCGCTGTCGGGCACGATCGGGATGTTGATGGTGGTGGCTGCGGACTTTATCGCCAAGACCGTGTTTACCCCAGTCGAACTGCCGGTGGGGATTGTCATTTCGATAATTGGCGTACCGTATTTCTTCTATCTGCTCAGCAGAGCGAGAAGGTAGAGAGAGCGCCACTTATACGAGGGGCGCTCCTCTGGCTTTCGGGGAGACAAGGGAGGAACGAAAATGGAACTGGCAACATTGATCAGGGAGCGCCGCTCCATTCACCGCTTTGCCGATCGCGAGGTAGACCCGGCGCTGGTTGCCGAACTGTTGGACACAGCCGTTTGGGCGCCGAATTACCACATGACCCAGCCGTGGCGCTTTATCGTGACGTACGGCGAAGGGCGCAGAAGAATCGCCGAAGCGGTGCGGATCATGAAGGAAAAGCGTGAGCTGGACCCTGCGAAAAAGAAAGAAGTAGGCGAGAAGTTTTACAACAAAATCATGGCGATTCCGAGCCCGCAGCCGCGCGTACCGGCAATGGAGCGAATCACCTGGGTGGACCAAGCGTAGGACAAGTCACGAACAATTTTTCTTGTCAAGCTGTTACTTTTTGTGGTACCCTTGGAGCATTCTACAAGGAAGGGTGACCATCAAGCCAATGATCTACTAACTCCTGTTTCCACAAAAGCAATCGGATCAAAACGATGCGATTTTTGGATGGGGAGTAGTATGGGCATATTGGCAAATGGATGGTAGAGCCTTTGTAAGTCTTGCAGAAGGTTTCTATGTCTTTTTGGTGTCGATATGTAATGCCTCCTGTCCAGATCGCAACATGGATAAGGAGGCATTTTTTATGGTTACGATGCTGCAAAACCGCTATGTTCGGGCGATTTTGTTGTCCGGCCTGTTTTTGCAAGTCGGGATTTGGGTGCGCAACTTTGCCATCCTGCTTTACGTGATGGACCATACGGGAGGTGACCCGTTCGCGGTGTCCATGATTTCGGTGGCGGAGTATGCGCCGATTTTTCTCTTTTCTTTTCTCGCGGGGACGTTTGCCGATCGTTGGCGGCCGAAGCGGACGATGGTCTGGTGTGATCTGCTCAGCGCCTTGTCGGTGGTCGCGGTGCTCATCACGTTTATGCTGGGAACGTGGAAGGCGATTTTCTTCGCTACGCTGATTTCGGCCGTTCTCTCCCAGTTTTCCCAGCCGTCCGGGATGAAGCTGTTCAAGCTGCATGTGCCTGCTGAGCAGCTGCAAGCCGGGATGTCCGCCTATCAGACGATCTTTGCCATTTTCATGGTGCTGGGGCCGATTGTCGGCACATTTGTGTTCCAGCAGTGGGGAATGGAAGTGTCTATGCTGATTACGGCCATCGCGTTTCTGGCTTCTGCTGGCGTGCTGTACCTGTTGCCGCCTGACCGTGTGGAGGCCGGGGAGAAGCAAGACGCGGCTCTGCTTGCGGAGATGGCGAGCGGAATTCGCTACGTACTCTCCAATCGGGTGCTGTCGCTGTTGGGTGCCTGCTTCATGGCAGCGGGACTCGGTATGGGGATGGTGCAGCCGTTGACCATTTTCCTGGTGACAGAACAGCTCCATCTGCCGAAGGAAAGCCTGCAATGGCTATTGATGGTGCAGGGCGCGGGCATGATTGTAGGAGGGGCGCTGACGATGGCGCTGGCGAAAAGTGTTCCTCCGCAAAGATTGCTCATCCTGGGGATGCTGGGAAATGCGGTTGCCCTGGGCATTTGCGGGATGTCTACGCATTTGTGGCTGACGCTGTTGGCCCAGCTGGTTGCCGGATTGCTTTTGCCGTGCATCCAGATCGGCATCAATACGATGCTGCTCAGCTATACCGAAAGCTCCTTCATCGGGCGGGTTAACGGGATTTTGACTCCGCTGTTTACAGGTTCGATGGTCATCATGATGAGTCTGGCAGGGGTGTTGAAGCCGCATCTTCCGCTCGTGGTCATCTATGTGATTTCGGCGGTGCTGTTCCTGATCGGATTGAGCTTTATTTTGCCGCTGTATCGTCTGAAAGAAGGAAAGCCGGGACCGGACGCAGAACAGATGGGAACCTCTTGAGGCTGCGTCACGTGGTCATCCCGGATTGCGGGAGAGGCACATGTTCTGGCCTTGTCCCAGGCGCGAGCGAGGCTGGGCCAGAGCGTGGAAAAAAAAGAACGGGGGTGCGGTCAGGTGGCGCATGAGCGGATTTCATCCAAAGAAGGTTTGGCTATGGAAGCGGCTGTGAGAAAGCTGGCGATCCGTCTGCCGGAGGTAACGGAACGGGTGGATGCTTTTGGGCACACGTCGTTTCGGGTAAACGACAAGCCGTTTGTCATGATGGGAGAGGGCGGCGCCGACGGTCCAGCCCTTTCCTTCAAAGTGCTCAAGACGACACAGGAAATGTTGCTGGCGCAGGAGCATTTTTACAAGACGCCGTACATTGGCCAGCACGGCTGGGTGTCCATTCGCGCCCAACATATCGCGGACTACGACATGCTCGCCGACTATGTGCTGGAAGGCTATCTGTGCGCAGCCCCCAAGCGCCTGGTCAAGCAGGTGCAGGCGAATGTGCAATCGCAGTCGCAGTAGAGCGGGCTTGTGGTGCTTTTCGCGGGAAAAGACAGGCTTCCCCTGATGTCTCCTGCTATAATTCATAAATAACGAGCTGTGAACGACCGTTCGGCACAGCGATATTCCAGGCAAAGGGGGAGCCGGGTTGGATTGGAATCTCCAGCAAATCAGCAAGCTGCTTGAGGTCGTCTTCGAAAATGCCCATGAGCCGATGGTCGTGACGGACAGGGACGGCAAAATCCTTTTGATGAATCGGAGCTATCGGGAATTTTTGAATGTGCAGGACGTCATCGGCAAGCCAGTGACGGACGTCATCGAAAACACGCGCATGCATATCGTCGGCCAGGCGGGCGTCGCGGAAATTGCCGATATCCAGCAAATCAAAGGACAGAAGATGATCGCCCACCGCATCCCGATCATGGACGAGGGCAAGGTCATTGCCGTGCTCGGAACGGTGTTGTTTCAGGATGTGCAGGAGCTGACTGCCCTGGCCGCGATGGTCGATCAGCTCAAGGACGAGCTGACGTACTATAAAAAAGAACTGCGGCGCAGGATGGGGGCGACCTATCATTTTGACCAGATCGTCGGGTACAGCCAAAAGCTGCTGGAGTTGAAAAAATTCGCCCAAAAGGTGGCGACGAGCGATTCGACGGTGCTGATTACCGGGGAGAGCGGTACGGGCAAGGAGTTGTTTGCCCATGCGATTCATGCGCAGAGCAAGCGGAAAATGGGGCCGTTCATCCGTGTGAACTGTGCGGCGATTCCTGATTCATTGCTGGAGTCCGAACTGTTTGGCTATGAAGAGGGCGCGTTTACCGGAGCGGTGCGCCGCGGGAAAAAAGGCAAGTTCGAGCTGGCCAATCACGGAACGATCCTGCTGGACGAGATCGGGGACATGCCGCTGCCGCTGCAAGCCAAGCTGTTGCGGGTGCTGCAGGAAAAAGAAGTGGAGCGGGTCGGGGCCGTGCGGACGACGCCGATTGATGTGCGGGTCATCGCCTCTACCAATCTGGATTTGCCGCAACGCATCAAGGAAGGAAAGTTCCGCGCCGACCTGTACTACCGCTTAAACGTAGTCACCCTGTCGATTCCTCCGCTGCGGGAGCGGCTGGAGGATGTGCCGGAGCTGGTTTCCAACCTGCTCAAACAACTGAGCGAGTCCACAGGCGTCACGGTCAAGGTGATCGACGAGGACGTGTGGCCTGTGCTGCGCGGCTATTCCTGGCCGGGAAACGTGCGGGAACTGCGAAACGTGCTGGAGCGGGCGCTGCATCTGGTGGAGGACGATGTGCTGAGAAAGGAGCATATCTGGCTGCCGGCTTCTGACGAGGTGGTGCCAGTTGCTGCTGCTTTGCCGTCCGGCAGGGAGTTGCGGCCGCTCAAGCAGTTGGTGGAAGAGACGGAGCGGGAAGCGATTTTGCTGGCGATGCAGCAGGCCGGAGGCAACAAGCTGGAGGCGGCAAAGCTTTTGCAGATCAGCAAATCGAGCTTTTATGAAAAGTGGGAGAAGTATCAGCAGAAGAAATGAAGGTCGTGCTTTTACAAGCTGGGACATGGCGGAGGAGCCGTGGTTCCGGCTTTTTTTGATCGTGAGAGGCGCTGGCGTTGTTGTGGATGTCGGAGGTGCTGGAGAGGTAGGCGACGTTCACGCGACGTTCACGCGAGAAAAGCTGAACGGTGCCAGAGGGCTAACTGTCATCCCCTGTCGCATTTTGCTAGATTCCGCGTTTCCGGAAAGAGAAAAAGAGAGAAGGGGACAGCGGCAGAAGGTTTTGACTTTTCGGTCGGATGGATTTCACGGTGTTTTTTGCTAGATTCCATAAAAGTGGACGCGTTTTTCCGGAAATCCGGAAGTTTTTGCAAGCGTTCTCATTTTCGTGTTGCTTCCCGCTTGTCCGAAAGCCTTGTCAGATCGCGATTTGTCGGAATTTAGCCGAAGTTGGCACGATGCATGCAATTCAGAAAGGGTGAAAGCGATTTCTTTTTGGTGGGTGCACACACTATGCTCTCCAGGCGGAGGGCCATTTGAAAGGAGAATGGTATGATTATTGAAGTGTTGTCCATCGTGATCGCGCTTGGTCTGCTCATGTTTTTTGCGTACCGGGGCTACCCCGTTATTGTTTTTGCCCCGATCTTTACTTTGCTGGCAGTCGCGTTGTCGGGCATTGCCCTGCTGCCCAGCTACACGGAAACATTCATGACCAACGCAGCCAACTATGTGAAATCATTTTTCCCTATCTTCCTGCTTGGTGCGATTTTCGGAAAAGTCATGGAGCTGAGCGGTGCGGCTTCGTCGATCGCGCATACGATCGTGAAGGCACTTGGCTCCAATCGCGCGATTTTGGCGGTCGTGCTGGCGTGTTCGATTTTGACGTATGGCGGAGTCTCGCTGTTCGTCGTCGCTTTTGCCGTATATCCGTTTGCCGCAGCGATTTTCCGTGAAGCAAACATTCCGAAGCGCCTCATTCCGGGAACCATTGCGCTCGGGGCGTTCACCTATACGATGGATGCTTTGCCAGGTACGCCGCAAATTCAAAATATCATTCCTACGACGTATTTCGGTACGGATGCCTACGCGGCTCCGGTGGTCGGGATTATCGGCGCGATCATCGTGTTTACTGGCGGGATGGTCTGGCTGGAACGCAGACGCAAGCAGGCGGCTGCTGCCGGAGAAGGCTACGGCGAGGGACATTCGAACGAGCCGGAGCTGGTGAAAACCGAATCGTACATGAATATTTGGGTAGCGATTTTGCCGCTGGCGCTCGTGCTCGTGGGCAACTACCTGTTCAGCAGAGGCATCTGGACGGTCGAAAACTGGTATGACGCTACCATGCTCAAAGAGTCGTTCAAAATTGAAAAAGTGAAGAACGTTGTATCGTCCTGGGCCTTGATTATTTCATTGAGCCTGGGGATTCTTGCAGCGCTGCTCATCAACGTGAAGCAAGTGAAAACGAAGCTGGCAAGCGGTTTGACCGCAGCAGCGATGGGGGCTTTGCTGGCGATTTTCAATACAGCGTCCGAGGTTGGCTTTGGAAACGTCGTGAAAACATTGCCTGGCTTCAAGCTGATTCAAGACTGGATTTTGGGCGCGAGCGACCATCCGCTGGTTTCGGAGGCGATTGCGGTAAACGTGCTGGCAGGTGTGACCGGATCGGCGTCCGGCGGGATGTCGATTGCCCTGGAGGTCATGGGCAAGCAATACCTGGAGATGGCCAACGCCGCCGGGATCAGTCCGGAGCTCTTGCACCGGATTGCTTCCATGGCTTCCGGCGGAATGGATACGCTGCCGCACAACGGGGCGGTTATCACGCTGCTCGCCATTACCGGTTTGACGCATCGCCAGTCGTACAAGGACATTTTTGCCATCACCGTTTTGAAAACAGCCGCCGTATTTGTACTGGCCTTCGCTGTATCGATTTTCTAGGTTCGCAACATCTTCCCGTACGGACGGGGGATGGACAGACAGTATGCCGGAGAGGAGACAAACCATATGGAGAAGCTATTGGATAATCAAGTGGCATTGGTAACAGGCGCAGCGAGCGGGATCGGGCTAGAGATTGCGCGGACGTTTGCGGCAGAGGGAGCAAAGGTCATGCTGTTGGACTTGAATCGGGATGCGGCGGCGGCAGCGGCTGCTCGCTTACAACAGGAAGGCTATGAGGCGATGAGCGTGAGCGCGGACGTCACGAACGAGGTGCAGGTGCAACAAAGCATCCAGCAGGCCGTGGAGACTTTCGGCAAGCTCGATATTTTGGTGAACAATGCGGGACTTCAGTTTGTCTCCCCGATCGAAGAGTTTCCTACGGCCAAGTTTGAGCAAATGATCGCGATTATGCTGACAGCGCCTTTTATCGCGATCAAGCACGCCTTTCCCGTAATGAAACAGCAGGGGTACGGGAGGATCATTAATATGGCTTCCATCAACGGCTTGATCGGCTTCGCGGGAAAAGCGGCGTACAACAGCGCCAAACACGGGGTAATCGGCTTGACCAAGGTGGCGGCGCTGGAGGGGGCGGCAGACGGCATTACCGTCAATGCGATCTGCCCAGGCTATGTCGACACGCCGCTGGTACAAAATCAGTTGGCGGATCTGGCTAGAACGAGACAGGTGCCGCTGGAAAAGGTCATGGAAGAAGTGATCTATCCACTGGTTCCGCAAAAGCGGCTTTTGCAGGTGCAGGAAATCGCCGACTACGCTGCGTTTTTGGCGAGCAAGAAAGCGCAAGGCATTACAGGCCAGGCCGTCGTCATTGACGCCGGATATACGGCGCAATAAGCTTCAACCGAGAAAAGATCGGGGAAATGGCCTCTGGTTTCCAGAGGCCATTAAGTTTTTTTGAAAATCTAGCAAAAAAGCTCTTGTATTCTATTTTTGAATGTGATAGATTATTCCTTGTCGCCAAGAACGACGACAAAACACGAGAAAAGAAAACAAGTTTCAACAAAAAAGTCTTGACTCGTAAATGGCGAACGTGATAAGATGAAAAACGTTCGACAAAAAATGCTCTTTGAAAACTGAACAGCGAAAGCGTTGATGAGTCTATCATTTTTACATGATTTGCCAGCTTGAACCA
>NZ_JBQCKK010000037.1:0-9800 GCF_051967035.1 Brevibacillus sp. SAFN-007a
CATGAAAGGCTGCCCATATGACAATGCAGTCGCAGAAGCAACCTTTAAGCTGGTTAAAACGGAGTTTGTCAAGAATCAAAGATTTGAGTCACTCGCACAGTTGAAGCAGGAATGAGGGGCATACGTGAAATGGTTTAACGAAACAAGAATTCACTCAACATTGGCGTATTTGAGTCCATTCGTTTACAAACAGAAAGCAATTAAGAAATCTGTCTAGTTTGGTGTTGACAGTCCAGTTTTCAGGGGGCGGGAGCATTCTACTTTCCGACTTTATAGCCGCTACATTTCCCGCCGCAGTATTTGCGACTGACAGCCAGTTTGCAAATGTCTTGAGCTTTTTGCGGATTCTGGAGACAAAGTATGGACAACAAGCGTCTTAGGCTCTCCATTTCCTTCAAACACCAATATCGACATGTGTATGATTACCTACAAGGAATCCCGAACAAAAGCGACTATATCGCAAAAGCTATCGAGGCGTATATGAACAGAAAGCAAGATGCCGCTTCACATGAAGAAATCAGGAAGATTGTCTTAGAGATCCTACAAAATCAAGGTATCCATTCTTCTGTCCAAATCCCCTCTTCCCCTTCCCAAGTGGCGGAACTCATTTCGGAGGAAGATGCCGATTTAATCAACCAACTATTCTGATATTCACATTCAAACAGAAACTCCGCCAGAATTGAACATTTCGTGTTCAGCGGCGGAGTTTTTCTACATTATGCCCCTTTATTACTTAAACCCTTATAAATTTCATCAAACATATATTCCATTACGGTAGCCTTGAAATCACTGTCCTCCAGTATTTTCATGAAGAACTTCTCGTTCTGTCCCATTCTACCAATCACGATATCTAAAAATGCTTTTTCGTAACTGAACTTGAAGTTTTCTTTCGTATTGTTCTTCGCTTTCTGTGCCAGATCGTCATTATTGATTATGTCTTCCTTAATCTGCTCATACGATAATCGATCTGTATCGGTGAAATCCGTTCCAAAGCGTTCATTGAGTCGGTTGATAATCGAAGAGAGTTTATCCTTTGCTTCCTCTTTTCCACCTCCGCCACCATGAGAAACTGGTTTCAGATCTGCACCGCCCTTGACCACCAGTGAAATACTACCCTCAAATACCATCGTATTTCTGTAATACTCCAGAGCAACCTCATCCGCCAGATAAACCGATTCGGCTCCTTGCTTGGGCAACTTTTTCAAAAGATAATTCAGATAAACATATAATTTATGAAGATCAACATCGACAAATGGTCCAATTTGCAAAATGAATGAATAGGTACGGATAAATTTGCCCGCTGTGCTCTTAAAATCTTCTTGTCGTTCTTTAGGCAATTCATGTTTATAGCGTTCCACTGCTTTATCAAGAATAGCGTTAAGCTTTTCCTGTGTTTTCGGGGTTTTCTTCTTACCGCTAAACTCCAGCTTGCATACTTCCAAGATCTCTTCTTCCGTATATACCTGAGAAGCATCCAATTCCCGCTGTAAATCATAAAGCAGATTCGGATTGGTTACTTCCTCAAGTCCTGTCACTTCATAGTACGGTTGGAATGCCTCTTTTATATCTTCGGCTTCATTGACGAAATCGAGAACGAAGGTGTCGTTTTTGCCTTTGCAGGTTCGGTTCAGCCTGGAAAGAGTCTGTACCGCTTTGATCCCATCCAGCTTCTTATCAACATACATCGTATGAAGTAGTGGCTCATCAAAACCCGTCTGGTACTTCTCCGCCACTAACAAAACCTTATATTCATCGGTATGGAACTTGTCAGGCAATTCTTTCTCACCGAAACCATTCATGAGTGGCTCGGTATAGGATACTCCTTTATCCTCGACCATCCCCGAAAAAGCAACAACAGCTTTCATATCATCATAGCCTTTGTCGCTTATGTATTTGTCAAACGCCTGCTTGTATTTAACCGCATGCAATCGGCTACCTGTTACGACCATCGCTTTGGCTCTTCCACCGATCTTGTGTCTTGTCACCCGTCTGAAATGCTCAATCATGATTTCCGTTTTCTGAGCAATGTTATGCGGATGAAGAGACACATACTTGGCGATTTCCCTGGATGCCTTCTTACTGGAAACTTCAGGGTCATCCTCGATCATTTTCGCTACTTTATAATAGGTCTTGTAGGTCGTGTAGTTCTTCAGTACATCCAAGATAAAACCTTCCTCAATGGCTTGTCGCATGGAATAGACATGGAAAGCATGTGGTTTTCCATCCTCACCCATACGCCCGAACTTCTCCAATGTTTTCGCTTTTGGCGTGGCAGTGAAGGCAAAGAAAGAGATATTATCCTGCTTACCGCTTTTTGCAATAGTCTCGACGATCTTCTCATCGATATCCTCTAAGTTTTCCTCTGCTGTGCGGTCAGCTTCTAAAGCTTCTTCAAGTGTTTTATCTGACAAGATATTTGTCATAGCTGTTGCGGATTTGCCGCCTTGCGAGCTATGTGCCTCGTCGATAATGATGGCATATTTGCCTCTTTCGAACTCTCCTACTTTCTCCATGATAAATGGAAACTTTTGAAGAGTCGTAATGATAATTCGGGTATTATTCACAAGTTCCTGGGCAAGCTGACTCGAATCCTTATCGATCTTGGCGACCATGCCTGCTTTATGCTCTAATTGATAAACCGCATCTTGCAATTGTTTGTCCAGTACCCTGCGATCCGTAATGACTATGACACTATTGAAGATGGCATTATCCTCGTTGTCATGGATTTTCGCCAACCGATGAGCGAGCCAGGAGATACTATTGGTTTTACCGCTACCCGCCGAATGTTGAACCAGGTAGTTTGTACCGACACCAAATTGCTTTACATCGCTTTCGATTTTCCTAACGACATCTAATTGATGATATCGGGGAAATATGACCGTTTCCTTCTTATCGATGATTTCTCCCGTACTGTCCAGGATATCTTCCTGTTTGACAAACACGAAACGGAAAAGGATATCAATCAAGCTGTTTTTCTGCAAGATCTCTTTCCAGAGGTATGCAGTTTTATAATCATCTGATACTGGAGGATTGCCTTTGCCTCCATTATTGCCCTTGTTAAAGGGGAGAAAGAATGTCTTTTCCTTCTCCAATCGTGTTGTCATGTAAACCTCATCAGGATCAACAGCAAAGAATACAATGGCACGCTTCTTAAACTGAAATAGTAGTTCCTTCGGGTCACGATCATTCATATACTGCCGCTTTGCATCATCCACCGTTTGGTTTGTAAGAGGATTTTTCAGCTCCAGTACGGCGATAGGAAGCCCATTGAGAGACACAAGCATATCTATGCTGTTGTTGTTTTGACTGCTGTAATAAACCTGTCGGCTAATGGTGAAAATGTTCTTCGTATACATTTCCAAAAGTGTCTGGTTCATATAGCTGACAGGCTGATTGAATGCGAGCTTGAGAGTAACGCCGTAATCCTTGATCCCATGCCGAATGCAATCGATCATTCCTCTGCTGTTCAATTCTTTACTAAGCCGCTCCAGAATTTTCTCTTTTGTTTGCTCCTTATACACCTTACGGAGCCGTTCCATTTCTTTAGGCTGAGTGCTTTCAAGGAACTCAAACAGCATCTCAACATCGAGGGCATGTTTCTTAAAATCCTCTGATGCACTACCCTCAATCCGTCTACTCCGATACCCCGCCTGAACCAGCCATTCTTCTAAATTGGTTTCCAGACCTTTTTCGGTGTAGTCAATTGCCATGTCTTCACCCCTTTTCGATAGTATTATGCTGTAGCAGTTACTTCCGCCGCTACATCCCTGACATCAATTTTTCCTGTTACGGCCTCAAAGATGAGGGATTGGCGGTATTCTTTAAGGTTGTTTAATTGAGTCCGTATATAAAAAATCAATTCATCTATTTCTACTGTTTTTTGATCAAGGAAATTGACTATTTGCGTTTGTTCAATTTCTGAAGGCAAAACGATTGGGAGCCATTTCAAATCAGCATACCCGATAGATTGTCTTACCCCGTCCCCTAATCCATAGAATACTTTACACAAATCATAAGAATGGAGGAGGTAATAAGCATATTCAGCATTAATGTATTTAGCTCTTAATGCTAAGTATGCAGATGTAATTATTCCTCTTTCTTTTGCAAGTCCTACTCTAAGACTTCGCTTATCATTTTGAAGATCTGTTAATCGTAACACGATAGTACCATTGTCAATTATTTGGTATGTTTCAAACGAATCAGGTAGTAATCCAAAGTTGGATTCAACATCTCTTCTCACAATCTTTCCGTAACTCAGTGAGAGTACATTCTGTTCCATATTCCCTAAATTCTTTATTTTTGATTCTTCAAAGATTGTAAAAAAAGGACTAATACTCCACTCCTTAGGAATTTCCCCAATCCATTCCACACCAGAGTCCTTCATCTTCACATCGGGATTCAATCCCTTTGTAACAACTTCAGTGATAATCGCCTGCCGCTGTTCCTCCAGTAAAGCGATCAGTTTTTCCTTGTCAGCGATGAGGGAATCGATTTCTGCTGTTTTCAGGTCAAGGAAGTTGGCGATTTGGGTTTGTTCATTGTAAGTAGGGAGCAAGACAAGTAACTTTGATAACTTGCTTGCTTTAATACCCGTTGCAGTTGAACCTGTTGCAAATGTTTGTAAGTTATCCTGAAAACCTTTAGACAACATCCAATATTTTAAGTAATAGTTATTAAGAACATTATCAATCCCTCTGAATTTTATTATCCTTTGTGCAAGGGCAATATCTGTCCGATCTATATTTGCAACTTCCCCAAGTGGAGCTTCTGTTGTAAAAACAACATCTCCAATATCAGGGATACCTCTTCTCATTATTATTTCGTATTCATCAGATCTAACATATTCTTGAGAAAGGGAATAATCAATTTTTCCCATCTTGATGTTTTTCGCAGTTACTAAAAATACTCCTTCATCAACTTTTTCGGGTGTCTTCCCCCTGTAGTCCACAATAGAACTAACATATTTAGTTAGCCCTCCTGTTCCCCATCCCTTAGGCACTTCTCCAATCCATTCAACACCGCTGTCCTCATATTGCTCATATCTCTTGTACTGCACCATCAGCCCAACACCTTCTTCAATTTGTCCAGTATGTTCGCTTCAAGTTCCTTAATTTCACTTAGGATTTCGTCCGAGCTACGAAGCGGTGTATACTGATAAAAATGTCTCGTAAATGGGATCTCATAACCGATCTTGGTCTTGCTTTCATCAATCCATGCATCAGGTACATGCGGTTTCACTTCCCGCTCGAAGTATTCGTGAATATTTTCTTTGAGCGGAACGTTCTCCGTATCTCTTAAATCCGTATCTGGTTCAGGATTTCCTTTACTGTCTCTGCAAATATCAGCAGTATCGTCCTTTTCAGAAAGAGCGGCAAGGATTGCTTTCATTAGCGGTGCAGGAATGGTAAGGTCATGATCCTTAAATGCTTTCTTGATCAATTTAGTAAAGGTTTCTCTGTTCTTGTATAGTTTATTGTCCTTCAAGGAGTACAGAGCATCAATGATTTGCTGTTGCAGTTTCTTTCCAGCCTCTATCTCATCTAAGCCAGCCTGACCCTTTTTCCTGGTTGTTGCCAGATTACTGAATGCGGTTTGATTATATAGCTCCTTGACCCGTTCTTCGCTAATTTGGAAGTTCAATCGCAGTGGACGCTCAATTGTGATCTTCCTATACCCAAAATCTTCATTATCGAAGAGTTTGCAATGCTCCCCTTCTTTGAAGCTACCGTAAATACGGACAATCTCATCAATATGTTCAGGGGATAGCTCGTTGCGTTTATTTCCAAGGCTCTTTTTCATCTTCTGATAAAAGGATGCCCCGTTTACAAGCTGGATTTTGCCTTTTCTGAGCGGATCTTTATTATTGGTCAGTATCCAGACATAAGTTGAGATACCTGTGTTGTAGAACAACTGATCAGGCATGGCGACAATGGCTTCGACCAAATCGTTTTCGATGAGATAGCGGCGGATTTCACTTTCACCACTCCCTGCATCTCCTGTAAACAACGGGCTACCGTTCATGATAATGGCAATACGGCTTCCTTTTGGATTCTCAGGTGTGATAGGTTTCATTTTGGATACCAAGTGTTGTAAGAACAATAATTGACCATCGCTGATTCGTGGCAATCCAGCTCCAAATCGCCCTTGGAATCCCTTGTTTTCATGCTCCTCCTTCACTGCATTTTCCACTGGTTTCCATTCAACGCCATAGGGGGGATTTGTAATCATGTAGTCAAACTTCATTTGAGGAAATGCATCCTGAGATAGCGTATTGCCAAAAGCGATATTTTTCGCTTCTTCACCCTTGATCAAAATATCCGCTTTACAGATTGCATAAGACTCCTCATTAAACTCTTGTCCAAAAAACTCAAAGTGAGCAGACGGGTTCAATTCCTTCAGATATTCTTGGGCAACGGAACCCATACCACCTGTACCTGCACAGCAATCGTAAAGAGTCTGTGTAATGCCTGGTTTTGTGAGAACTTCAGCATCTTCAATGAAAAGTAAGCTCACCATCAGGCGAATAACTTCTCTTGGCGTATAGTGGTCGCCAGCTTCTCCATGTTCAGAAAATCTGCGGATCAGCTCCTCGAAGATGTAGCCCATTTCCACGTTGCTGACAGTTTCAGGGTGCAAATCAATTTCACTGAAGCGTTTTACAACAAGATAGAGCAAATTATTGCGATCCATCTTCTCGATTTGCTTTTCAAAATCAAAATATTCAATGATATCCCTTGCTGATTTCGAGAAACCATTTATGTAGTCACGAAGGTTATCTGCAATATTGTCTGAATCGTTCAGAAGCTTCGTGAAATCATATTTACTGACATTGCTAAAGTTTTGCTTTGCTACTCTGTTTAGGATCTCATCCCTGGATTCTTGCGGCAAATGCTTAAACTTCTCATATTGGGATAAAACTTCTTCTTTTGTCTCCTCCAAAACACAATCGAACCTTCTCAATACTGCAATCGGCAGGACAACCTTACCATATTCCTCTTTCTTGTACGGCCCACGCAGGATTTCAGCAATTGTCCAAATAAAACTTACTTTTTCTTGAAAGTTCTTCATTAAGTTAACCCCTTATATAAATGTTGGAAAATATAGATAGGTCGCTATTACTATTATACATCGGTATTATCGGGGGATAAATGTATCCCCCGACAACGTATGTTAGTCCATTAGATCGAAAGTATCGCTTATTGCCATAAGTTCATAGCTTTCTCTGTAGCTTTGCACATAAGAATGCCTCGCCCTTATGAGTGTCTCCTCATACTGTTTTTCTGCTTCAAGAATTCGTCTCACTATTTCTCCCTGCTCTTCGATAGGTAGTAAAGGCAAACTAATTGAGGCTACATCCTTATGGCTCAGAACGGTCACTGTGGTTCCACGCTGGTAGGCTTGTAAGTAATACTGTCCCACTGGACTTTCGAGAAAAGCCTTTATGAAATACGGATTATATCGCTTTGGGTCAGATACACGAACGCGAAGAAAATTCTGTGAGAAAACCATTGGTTTGTCCTTGAGATCATCTGATGTTACAACTGTCATTTTTAGCGTCGTGCCACGACTGGACAGTAATAGGTCGCCAGGTTCAAGCTCATAATCACGTGCTCTTTTGGGACTCAACGTGATTCCTTTCAGTTCATTTGGTACGATCTTACCCTCCTGCACATCAACAAGATTCACCAAGTAATGAGTCGCATCTGCATCTACGGAATCATCCTTTGTGGGATTAAGCCCCCTATCGACCTCCGCAATTTCCCCCAATGTTATTTTCGGGAGATCTGATTGTTCGTATTTCTTGCGATTCATGTTTGTTCTACCGATCTTGGTTTCTACCTCTGCCTTTTCGAAGTATCTCAAAGGAAGAAGGCTCCAATCATTTGTTGAGATCTCACTAACAGGAACGCTTCTGCTGTACCCATCAATATGTGAATGATTACGATATGCACTTACAATAGCTTCGATATCAGAATCTCGAAGTTCATTCTGATTTCGCATAGCTTTCCTATAACCTTCTTCTGCATTGATGAACAATATCCGATCTCTCATTGCGTCAGGTTTGTTCTTATTGATAATTAGTACAGCAACAGGGATACCTGTGCCAATAAATAGGTTGGATGGCAGTCCAATTACGGCTTCAATCAGACCTTCTTGAATTAGGTTTGAACGAATTTTCGCTTCGGAAGCACCTCTTTGAAGAACCCCATGAGGAACCACAATAACCGCCTTACCGTCTTTCTTGAGGGAGGCAACACTGTGGAGGACAAAAGCCATATCCCCATAAGCCCGACTCGGTAGACCGTATCGAAAACGTCCGTAAACATCTTTCTCGGCTTCCTCATAACCCCAATTACTCACTGCGAACGGCGGCGAAGTAAGGATTCCATCAAACTTCATCAAATGCCCCTCTTCATCTTTCCATTGAGGAGCGGTGATTGTATTACCGAGCTTCACGTCAGCTATCTCTGGATACATTCCATGTATGATTAGGTTCATTATCCCTAACGCACGGGTTTGAGCATTAATCTCTTGCCCAAAAAGCCTAACTTCCCCGTGGTTCAGCTGAGCATACTTATTAGCCTCGATTAAGAAACCATTTAACCCCGAAGCATAGTCACATACCGACCCATTTGTCTTATCAAGAAGACGTGGTAGAAGTGCGGTAATACTTTTGGGACTGCTTCCCTCTCCTCCATGAGCACCCTCTCTTGAAATGATTGCTTCCAGCAAATCCTCTAAATACTGAGTGACGGTTCCTGTTAATGGGCTTGGATCATCGTACAGTTCTCGATTGTATGATTGGCGATTTAGAACTGAATCCGCTACCTTATACAAGCTTAGATCGTCCTTAATACGGTCAAAGTTAAAGATTGTAAATACATCCTGTAATGATGGATTCAAGCTCTCCAACTGTTGGAAAGCAACCTGTAGCTTTTCACCAAAATCAATTCCGTTGGAAGTGAGTGTTTGCCAAGAATGATTTTCAGAAATAATAAAACCATGATTTGAGTTTTCACAAAGGAGCTTGTAGGTTAACATTGGTTGTAAATAGTGCCTTATCTCGGTTATTTGCATCATTCCTCTCCAGCTATCGCCAATAACCCACGCATCTTTGTCAGCCT
Source organism: Brevibacillus sp. SAFN-007a (assembly GCF_051967035.1). NCBI lineage: Bacteria > Bacillati > Bacillota > Bacilli > Caryophanales > Paenibacillaceae > Brevibacillus > Brevibacillus sp. SAFN-007a. The sequence continues at coordinate 9,126 of NZ_JBQCKK010000037.1, forward strand.
CATTCATCAATGTATTTCTCACCCTCAACCTCACCTTTCGCTTTTACTCTTTTTGTGTATTTATCATACACTTTTTGACGATTCGGTAATGATTCCTAAATGGCATTGCCTATCTGTTACCTATACTACCATGTCATCCCTTTGTTGTAAAGTGTATTTACGATACTTTTTATAAATATAGTTAATTGTTGTTGTCATGTCGGTTGATACACCTATTCAGTTCGGTATTGCATTTAACCTACAATAGAAAAAACGCTTTTTCAGCGATTCAATTCATAATATATTCCTTCTCACTTTTGGCTTGGAGTGCTTCTTCGTTATCAACCTCCTCCAACAATAACTTTTCGAGCATTGGATGAACACCAGGTAAACCTGCCCCTTGCCCAATCCCACACTTGCTCAGTAATATCCACCTTAACAGAATCGTTGTTTGCTTCACCTGCTCCTCCACTCTTTACCTCTTTCCATAATAGGTATATGGAGTAAAGAAACTGACCATCTTTTCCAAGATCTCAGCCATATAAGCAATTGTCAAATCTAAATCGGAAAACGGTTTGAAGTATACCCCAATTTTTCGTTTTCTTATTACGATGTCAGGTGGATCGGTTACACTAAGTTGGACAGAAAAAATAAGGGCTTGTAGAATAAACCTATTATGTTAAGGAGCGGATCTCT
>NZ_JBQCKK010000038.1:0-8937 GCF_051967035.1 Brevibacillus sp. SAFN-007a
CCCCTGTTACTGCGTCTCGGTTGGAGAATACGATACTGTTGGTCTTCTGATCCCATCCAATGCCATACGTTCGGATGGTATTAGCATCCAATCCCCTTTCTCTTAGATAGTTCTGGGCATCTTGGGAGAGACAAAGATCGGCAGCATACTTATGCGCCAGCTCCCGTCGTTGCATTTTGAGAAGTTTATTTGAAACAGTAGTCGTCTTCTGCTTACACGAAGATTGGTTGCGGGGTCTCTTGTATTTTCCCAAATCAATCCAAGCCCGATAAACCTCCCCTGGTATTGCTAAAAGCACTCGGGTTTCGCCTTTGAACAATAGCTGTCTTACGTCCTTAAGCACCTTCCGTACCGCATCTCCAAAGCGCATTCCGTACATGTGTCGAACCATTTCCGCAGCATCGCCAGAAATGGAGCAGGCATGGCAGTACCAGATGCCTTTTTCCCTGTTGGCATACATACTTGGTTCGGTATCCCCATGGAGCGGGCACAAGCAAGGATGTTCACCCGATCGGTTTTCTCTTTGAACCGTAATCCCAAGATGACGGAAATATACCGGGAGGTCAATCCATTCTCGTATCCATGTTGCAGCAGCTCGAGCTCGGTCCGTGGAAACTTTCGAGGGTAAAATCAATGCACTCGCGAGAGAAGCCGCAGTGATTTCACCCTCGTCACAATCAATTGGTTTTAGAGCCGTGGCCCCCGACTGCTGATTGACCAACGTTGCAGGATTCACACACGCGCGCGTAACCAACTGGGGTAATATATACTTTTTTATATATACTCCATTAGCGGCTGCCGGTTCTTGGAATGCAACATTACCTGCTTTATCCATGCAATTGCAGCTGGGGACAAATGCAACATCGCTTTCCATTCCCATTGCAACATTGGGAACGACCTGTTCCGTTCTGGCGTCTCCTCTGCCCCCCACCTCCTGAATCCTAATCTTTTCTTTAAGGACAGTCTTGGATGCAACATTACTGTCCCGTGCTTTTCTTGGGACTACTTTAACCTGGGTAGCATCCTGCCGCCACTCACCCACCTTTTCGATTTTGACCCCTTCACATGTCCGTTGTGTCTGGATCAGATTGGCAATTTCAAGTTTCCGTATATTCCTCCAAACGGTAGCTCTGTGAACTGCAAAAACATCTGCAACATCACTGAAACGAACAAAGGAATGGTTGACCAAATACACATAAAGTTGGTATAATTTATTTGTGTTCATATTGAGATTCAAAAGGGACTAGCGGCATCTAGTCCCTTTTTCTTTCCTCCTTTCTTATAGTTTTTGTTGTTTTTTTCATACCACCTTCATCAAAAAACAGCCTCGACGAGTGCCAGTTTTCTGAGCCGTCGCTTTGCCTTCTGGCTGGCTTTGATTTTCACGAACTCAACGCTACGGTCGGCTGGCCGGAATACCTTGATGATCTCGTCGGGGCGCCGGAGGTTGCTCCTCATAGAAAACTTCACTGGTGTCCGGGTCGACGAATTGGCGCACTACATTACCACCACCACCCAATTGAGTTTGTTTTGGAATGTAAAAAAAGTTTAGGTCCTCTAATATTTTTACTTATGACCCTTTAATTTTCTGTAAACCTTCAAAACTGAAGTGAAGTCGAATGGCATATTTGCAAAGTCCTTAGGAAGCAACATGTTTATTAACTGGTCAAAATACCTAACAAACAAGAGATCAAACTCTATTAAGATCTCTTTCCATTCGTCGATATTGATTTCTTCCCTTGCCAATAATTTGGGTTTAAAGCCATTAACACTGCCCATGAATTTTTTAGGGTTCTGTCCCATACCAACAAAGTGAAATGTTCCACGATGTTTTTGATAATTATACTTTTCACGTACAAGGTGAAATGTTCTATTACTCTTGAAAGCTTGGAGGTGATTCCTAAGCTTAAATTGCTTGAGTAGAGTAAGTTGCCACCACAATTCGTCAAAATAACATTCTTCCAACAATGAATTGTATTGCTCTTCATCTTCTATCACTTGATATTCATCTACGGCATAATAAAGCCAAGCAGCTTGCCAGGACAAATCAACACAATAATTGTAGCAAGCTAAAGCATTAAGAAAAAAATGTGCTTTAGCCCAAGTAACATGTAATTGATCATGTTTTTCTATCATCTGCCCATAATTGTCCAGCTCCAAGAAACATAATGATGAACGAGCAAAACAAAATGTGTGATAAACGTCAGATATTTTAAAGGCAGCAACAACTTGACCCGGACTATAGTTTCCGTAATGCCCTTCATGTGGTTGATAATCTAGCCAATGATGCATATCTGCAATTTCATACAACTTTTCAGCTTCCACTTTCATCCCCCCGCTAATTAAATTCGCTAGTGGGGATTTTTGATCCTTTCCTGGAACTGGGTTTGATGTTATCCGCCTTATCAACGGAATACCGATGATTTAACTAAAAGATCTTCTCCACAAAAAAGAAAAAGCACCGCGTGGGTGCTTGTCACTTACTTAATTTTTCCGCCATAACTTTTGTAATCGCCACAATTTTGGCAGAAGCTAGTCTCTGTTTTTCTAACCCTCCTTCAAACATTGTTGTATCCGCCTTTACGTTGTCAATATCAAGTGAATTGATAAGACTCTGGGTAGCCTGTATATACTCTGAGAAAATGTTTACCAATTGTGCGTGCTCATTTTCTACAATGCCAGGAGCTGTTATGCTATTTAACTCCGCTTTTTGACTTTTGAATTCCTTCAGTAATTGTTGGTAGCCTTCTTTCATTGCCCTTATGTCATCTATTGTTTCTGGCTTGCAACTACTAATCTCGCCATATTTATTAGCGGTTTCTCTTATGGCTCCACCAATTTTTGCAACAGCTTGAGCGTAAGCAAAATAAATTGGATTCATGAAAATCCCTCCCACCTCGACAATTCGCCACTAGCGACCATATTCCTACAACTTTCGTCCGACATTTTCTGACATTTGGAAGGTGTGTAATGCTATCGATAGAATAATATAGTTAATCAACATGGAAAGGATGGTATTTTTTGTGAGTTATTTTCCTGTTCTTAGACATTCAAATGCAGAAATCGGCGCCTACTCTAATCTAAAAGAAGAAACAAAAAAAGCAATTATACCAATAATTGAATCAAGACGTATCGCCACCAGTAATCGTTCAAAATGGTGGGAAACATTCAAAACAATTGGAACGTATTTCAAAAAAACTTTTGAAGATAGGGAATTCATTTACGACTTCCGTCAAGCTTTCGATTTTATTGGCAGTCCTAACAACCAACTCTTGTCCGATAAAGGTGTTGATTTGGTCAGCTATTGCTCGCAAAAATTTAAAGAGCAAGGATTAAATTACATCCCTGCTTTCCATTTTGATTCTGCAGATTGGTATGTCGAAGCTATTGCAAAGAGTAATCCTGACAAAATCGCCGTTCGTATAAGGTGTTGGTAGTCTGATGAAGTGCTGGACAGCATAATATTTGATCGTGTAGACACCATTATTAAAAAGTACTTTGATAACGCTGTTAAAAAATTTATCATTATAGACTTTTTCGATAAGAACAGTAATGCGACTAGAATCGAAAGTGCCGTAGAGGTATTTACTAAACTTCAAAATGCTACTCCAATTATTTGCTTGTCCTCTTGCCCTGCCAATGCCGATAAAGCAAAGCCTATGACTTTCAATAAAATTGCACCCCGTAGTGACTTTGCAACCTACTTGAAGCTAAAACAAAAACACCGTTCATTGCTGTACTCGGACTACACAGTTAGACTCACTCCAGAGCCAGATGAAGGAAAAAAAATTAAGCAAGAAAATACTTACTTAAAAGTCTTTTACACTACATCCGACTCTTATATGGTTGGTAAATCAACATTAATCAAAGATAATGGCATAGAGACATTTGTGAAAGTATGCAATGAAATTATTCTGAGCAAGGCATATAATGGAAAAAACTTCTCCGATGGCGACAAAGCTATACACGACGGGGCACATAGGAAAATTGTAATAAAAAGTCACAACAAATTAATTGAATACGGCATTAGCCACCATATTGAATTTACTATTAATTACTTCCGCCAGAATTCTCTAGTTTTGAGAGAGGTATAAACAAAATTCTTTATCACATCGATATCTTTCTCACCTGCAAAAATATCCAAAAGTTGAGATTTGGTAAGCCTTTTTAGCTTTTTTGAATAACCCAGTACATCAACTAGCTTCTCTAATTCATCTTTCCAAAGCAATTTTAATAGCAACTCTTTATCTTGGGACGTTTGCTTACGTCCTTTTCTTTTGCTTATTAATTTGACTTCTCCTGCTCTCTTCTTAACAGTTGTAATCCCCCACCAGTTGGGCACAGTGACTTTAACTTCATCATAATACTTCTCGTCAACCACAATAGTAACTCGTTCAAATAACCGATTATAATATTCCATTTGCTTTGGAAGTCTTTTTAGATTGTCGCTTTCGCTCTTAATCTCATAACCGTGTAGTATACCGTTAACAACCGCGACATCTACTCTTGAAGCACCAAAATCAATTCCCAATTCATTAATGATCCTGGTATCTGGCTCATCTCGATGTTCAGATGAAAGGAACTCAAGTAGTACCTCCCTAACATCTTGGTCACGTAGCTTTTCCATACTTACATCCCGTTCCTTAGTTTCTTGGCCTTAGTATACTTTGACGTTTGAATGCATATTCCTGCCATAGATAAAAATCTCGCCCCGTTTCCGAGGGGGTAAGGAGGGGTTCGTGAAAGAAAATGTCCTTTCACTTACTATTGGCATTCGCACGACAAAAAACAGGCTCAACTGATTAAGAAGAGGCTGTTCATCACACGATCCGATATTTTTGCTGAGCGCGCTTGATGTGAGTGTCTACGCTGCTCTTTGTTATGCCGAGCATATCCGCAATCTGTGAATGAGTGAAGCATTCTCCATACGCCAGCACGTAGCATTCCCGTTCCCTCCCCAGGGTACAATCGTAATGTTGTGTTAACTGCGTGCTTTAATTTTTTCTGCGAGGTCTATTACGTTGCTGACCTTGTCTAGCTTGTAAGGTTCGATTTCTGCACAAAAGTTTTCGTGCAAGCACTTATACTGACTGAAAACGTCGAAGTAAACTTTGTGGCCTCTATACCAAACCGGCATATGTTTATCACCGACTTGGTTGAAAAAAGATCCACTCTCAATGTCCAACCCCTTGATCGTTCCTTTTGCCCCCTTGGGAATAATGATGTTTTCAAAAAATGGCTCAAGCTTGATCAGCACGTCTTCGTTCAAAGTTACGGTATCCCCGTATTTCAATCCGCGATTATCGTATTCGTAACCTTCTGGAACAATTTCGCCTACCGCATATCTCCTTTCGGTTGCCGATCCGGCCATGTTCATACCCCCATTTAACAAATCGTGTGTTGTGATTAATACCAATAAGCTTATGATTTGGGTAATACTGGCATTTGAAATATTTGTGAAAAGGTGACATATAGTGAAAAGAGTCATATTAGATATTGTCATTTCCATTGTAATTTTAACAACCATGCTCAAATTAGATTTGATTGGTAACGGTGGTATAAATAGCGAAAGCTGGGTCATGCTTGTCTTAGTGATCATCGTATCTATATATTTTGTTATGAGGCTAATTACACAAAAGCGAAAATGATGAATTATCAGATGTGTTCAATAACTCTCTCCTTGTCTCGGTTACCGTTGTGTATCCAGGAGCAGCCATGGAAGACTGCTCCCAATGCCTGTCTACTCCGTCCACCACGCAACGCAAGGAAATTGCTTAACATCCTGCACCCATTCACGTACAGTCGTCGTGATATAGCCAATGCCGCTAGGTGACTCCACTTTGTTCGGCTTGTCCATCGGATAGTCGTCGACTGCGTAATCAGCAAAGTCCTCTTCGCTGACCCCGGTGTGCCGCTTGTACCAGTCAACGACAGATTCCCGATCATATCCGACCACTACCTCATAGCGATCAGGTCCGATGGCGAAAGCTTTTAACCCCTTGGTCTTTTCAGCCAGAATGGAATCAAGCTACTGATTGATGTCTTTACGCAACTCGTCATTTGTAGTTTGTTCCGCGTAAGCACGCAGTGCAGCAAATGCTGCTCTGTCCTTATCTGGCCGGAGTACAAAGCAATCGTTTACCAGCTCGCCGGTGTCCACCTTGCGGACATCGTACTTCACATACAAACCTTTGTTTTCCATCGTTCTTTCCTCCCTTTTCTGAGTAACTATCGTGTTAATTTACCGCTTTTTCGTCGTGATACCGTATTTCCTTACCGGTTGCCTTAGCATATTCGATCTCGTTCTTTGTGCTAGAACCAATGTATCCACCGAAATTGATCACATAAATCTCATCTGCCATGTCAATTTTTCTTAAGTGGATATTGTCCAGCATCTGCTTTTCTTGCTCTGACAATTGGATGCCTTCGCTATGGCCAAACACGCCAACCGATATCACGAGGTTCCCTTGCAATGTAAGGTTTTTATTGACCTCTTCAAACTCTCTTTTGAATCGTGTCGATCCGCATAGGGTGATGACCCTTGGTTTTTCCCTTCTGCATCTGCAAGGGTATTTATAGTGGATCGGCTCGTCGCAAACTGAACATACGCCAATACGTTGATTTTCCATTCGTTTCCCTCCCTGATTATCAAATTGAGCATTGTGTTAAATGCCTCAAGCAATGATGATTTCGTGCCGGAACAATCCACCCTCAGCCGGTTCCATTGCTGGTGGGAACCGGTCCGGTGGGAGCTGCAGCAGGAGTCTGCCGCTCTTGCTCATCCCCACCTTCCGGAATCCCGCTGCGTGAAAGCAACCGCCTCGCAAATGCTCTCCGACGTAGGTGATGATCCCTTCTGCCGGCGGTTCTCCCCAAAGGTGCCGTGTAATCCCCAGCGCCAACACGATCAGGTGACTTGAGAGGTAATTCCCCTCGTTACGGAACAAGGTACATTCCCAAGCGTCCCAGCCATCATCCCGGATACCGTTCCATGTCACCCACAGCGCTTTTTCATCCTCTGTAAGCAGGACCAAGTTCTTTCTCGGCCTACAAAACTGATTACTTCCGGGTTTCTGGCGGGTGTAGTGCCTGTCTGCCAACTGCAGCGCTCTGTGATCACCCTTATTAATCAAGGTCCAAGACATGTCCTACACCCCCCACCTACCCCAGCTGTACCCCGGCAGCGAAAAGATTGTTTGTTGCCCAACCTGCTGCGCAGCCAGCGGATTGATCCAGAGGACTTCCTTACGCCTTTTCCCGCCTTCAGCTTGCACGAATTTGGTTTCCCTATACCAGTGCGCCAGGCGTTCGTCATACAAGAGATGCTCGTAACCAGAAAGCAAAACCGGACCAGGATGGGCATCGAGAGCATCAAGCAGCTCCAGGTGGTCGGCATCCGTCATTTCATGTTTGTACATCCGGTTGTTCCGTGTCGCCAGGACATAAGGAGGATCGGCGTAAATCAAGACCTCAGACCGCCGGTGCCGTTCAATAAGTTGCAGCGCTGGTTGCTGCTCGATCTGCACGTACCGCAGGCGTTCCGTCACAGCAAGAATCTTCTCCGGCAATTCCGCCCAAGATTTCGTTACAGATGGTCCGTTCGTGTCGATGATGTGCCGCCAACCGGTTCTATCGCTTGTCTTACCCCCGCGTGCCATCCAGCAGCGAATCAGGAACCGTCGGGCGTCCTCTAGCTCGTCGCCAGTCGGCTCGTAGCTGTCGTAATACTCCTGCCGGGAGTATGGCGTCCATCTTATCTTTTCCGCCAATTCCTCCGGCCGGTCCCGGATTACCCGGAAGAGGTTGACCACTTGGCCGTCCAGGTCGTTCACCGTTTCGATCTTGGAGGGCGGCTTGTTGAAAAGGACAGCGCCGCTTCCGAAAAACGGCTCCAGGTAAGTCTCATGCTCCGGCATATGCTCGATGATCCAGTCAGCCATGCTCCATTTGCTTCCGGGATAGTGTAGTATCCGTGAGACCTTCACTGTTTACGTCCTCCTTCCGTCAGGCCATTTAACATAATTGAGCTTGTGTAAAACCTTTTTTGTCCCAACCCGGTATGCTACGCTCACCACAAGGAGCGTGATCGTATGGAAAAGTCGTTTTACTATCCAGTCCCCTGGCAGGAGGTCAGCTACCTTCGTGATGCCTTAGTCTCCATGGAGATTCCATTTCTCATTGAGCAGGATGACTGTCTTGATCTTGCCGCAGGCCAAGTCGCCTTCGTTTTCCCGGAAGCTTTATAAGCTAGGAAAAATCAACAGCCCTTCTCTCCTCCCAATTAGGAAGAGTCGGGGCTGCCTTGTTCAGTCCATATAGCTGAATGTCCTCAACGATTCGTTTGGTTAGTCTCGTATTACGTGCCACAATCTTGTTGTTCTTAATCGCAATCTGCAAGGCTTTTTTGGTTCCCACCAAGACTACTTTGGATTCGGCTCGGGTGATTCCGGTGTAAATGAGATTTCTCGCAAGCATGATGTAATGACTGGTCGATACCGGTATGATGACGATGGGAGCCTGCCCTCCCTGCGACTTGTGTATGGTGATACTATAGGCCAGTTGAAGCTCATGTAATTCTTCCTTTGTGTATGTCACCGCTTGGCCGTTGATCGTGCAGTACAGACCTTTCTCTTCCGTTACGTGCCCTTCTTTGTCCAGCAGGTAATCAATCCGATCAATCTTACCGATATCGCCGTTATAAACCTCTTTCGCGTAGTTGTTTTTGGTCTGAATAATCTTGTCCCCGACTCGAAAGACTGTTTTCCCGACCACGATTTCTTCCTTATTGGGGGCAGAGGGATTGAGGGTTTCCTGGAGCACACGATTCAGCTCTTCTGTTCCAATGGGTCCCTTTTTCATGGGACTGAGGACAAGAATATCTGCAGCGGTGTATCCAAGCTGCGTAAACCTCACGACGCTGTTCCGAATCGTAGCAGC
>NZ_JBQCKK010000039.1:0-8792 GCF_051967035.1 Brevibacillus sp. SAFN-007a
AAATGGTTGAAGAAAATGAAAAACGAAGAAAAAACGAGAATAAGGGAGTCTGACTCAAATATTGAGGGGTTAAACCGCTTTGACATACTGAACTGTCTTCTTTTTGTACTCATCGTCATAAAGTGGCTTTTTCATCTTTGACACAGTCCTCCGATAGTTGTCGTTTCATCAGTGTAATCTGTGTCTACTATTAAGTCTAGCATCATTATGATTACTCACAGCTTCCCGCCAATTGTCGTGTATATGCTATGACGTGTATACATTCTGGTAAAGTGAAAAGGGCGGAAACGCGGTTGTTTCCACCCTTTTTGCTACTTATTCCGGCATATTTCCAACAGTAGGATCGATGGTAAAGTCTGGCTTGTAACCTTCATATTTTACTTCCGTCACCATCCCCTGAGAAGCGTGGCCAAGGTCGTGGCAGTGGAACATCCAATTCCCTGGGTTGTCTGCCTTAAAGGCGACGATATATTCTTCACCCGGCAGGACATTAAGGGTATCTTTTACCAGAGGTGAACCGGATATAGGCTTACCGTTCTTGCTCAGTACTTGGAAGAAGTGGCCGTGTAAATGCATCGGATGAACATCTTTTGGTGACTTGTTCACCAGTTTCACTTTGACCAGGTCGCCTTCTTTCACGTTTAGCGGAGCAGTATCCGGGAATGTTTTGCCGTTGATGGTAAAGGCGAATTCTCCATTTCTTGTTTCGGTGCCAAGCTCCATGGTGTACTCCAGATTAAACTTGTCGTCTAGAGAGAAGTTACTCTTTGCTGTCTCTCCATATTTAGTGATATCAACTACAGGCATTTCATTCGTGTCGTGAGCTGGCAAGTCGCCTGTTGCTCCTTCGTAAACGATCGGAATGGCCAGGGTTTTAGCTCCCGGATTTGGTCCGTGTTCATCCAACAGCCATTTCCCCGGGTTATTGGCAACGAATTCAATATCGTATCGTTCGCCCGGAGCGATATTCAGTAATTGGTCTTTTACAATCGGCGGATTGTTAATCGGCTGGCCGTCCGTAGAGACGATTTTAAAATCGTGTCCATGCAGATGAAGCTTGTGGGAGAGGAACCCTGCATTGACCAGACGGATTCGAACTTTTTCTCCTTCCTTTACTGTAAGGGGTTGGATGGCTGAGCCTGTTTTTCCGTTAGCGGAGAAGATCGTGTACATCAGGGGCATCATTTCGGCATCGCTCATTGGCATTTCGGAACTGCCCATGTTCATGTTATGGCCGCCATGACCGTTGCTTGATTGACTATTATCCGTGTTGGATTGAGAGCCTCCGCCGTGGCTCATGCCGGCCATGTCGTCCTTCAACCATTCGTCGATAACAACTGTGTAGTCCTTGTCAACGGGTTGTGCGTCCTTTGGTTCAACGACAATCGAGCCGTAAAGTCCTTTATCTACTTGCTCGACACTTTTCTGATGAGAGTGGTACCAATACGTTCCGGGAACATCTACTTTAAACTGATACGTGAAACTATCACCAGGTTTCACTGCATTTTGGGTCACCCCAGGAATCCCATCCATATTGTTCGGAACAGGTAGGCCATGCCAGTGAATGGTTACCGGCTCCTTCAGTTCGTTTTTCAGGACAACCTTAATAGTTTCCCCTTGTTTCACACGAAGTTGTGGTCCTGGAACGGTGCCGTTAAATGTCCATGCTGTGCGCATTGTTTTGTCATCCAGGTGAAGCATCGTTTCTTTTGCGGTTAGGGTAAACGTGTTACCCGTCAAGACTTCAAATGATGCGTCTGTTGACGCAGCCATTGTAGGGGAAGATTGGCTGTTGTTAGATGAAGAGCCCATATTCCCCATGTTGTGTCCTTGATGGTTCATGTTTTGATCATTATTTGTACAAGCGGACAGCACAAGTGCACCCGTAAGCATGAGCGGTAGTACTAACCACTTTTTGCTGCGTGTCTTGGTGGACATTGTTCATACCTCCTTACCTGCTGATGAAGTAAGATTATCACATGATTGTGGAGAAAAGATGAAGATATACATATAGAGAGATGAAGTAGCCCTTGCTTCGGAGAAACTCTTTTGGGTATATGCACATAAGATGGTGGAGGAGGTGACCATGATGTTTAGCGGTAATACTGTTGATACCACAAGAGTATGGGGAGAAAGTGTAATCTCCGTCATGTTGAACGCTTATCAGATGGCATATCCCGGATTTCCTTCCGCCATGGTGCCGTGGAAACCTAACGCCATAACGATAGTGCCTGCCGAGCACTTTTCCTTCGCCTTTACGGCTGCTTCTCTGGTCCATGACCCGAATAACGCCCCCGTGATGATTGTCCCGGAACGACTTACGGAAGAAATAAGAATCGAAATCCAGCGATTGTCGCCGGAAGGAAATAACGTACCTGCCCAGGTCTTTTTGGTAGGGCCCGTAAGCAGAGGCGTGGAACAGGACATTCAAGCGCTGGGGTATTCCACTTTACGAATCGGCAATGAGGATCCGTACCGGACGGCTATGGAGGCTTCCCAATTCCGTTTAACGTATCCACCGACGTCAGAACAGGGGAAAAAGAACGTCTTTCTGATCTCCGGTGAAGCATTTGACGAAAGTATGTTTGTACCCAATTACGCTATGCATCAGGGAATCCCTGTACTTTTAACGGAAAAAGATCGTATTCCGGCTCCAGTCCAGCAATATTTTCATGAACATCCGGAATTGAACGTCTACATTGTCGGTTCCCAAGTGACCGTCTCCGATGAGGTTGAACGCTCTCTGCATCGTTTGACTGCAGGAAAAGTAACAAGAATTTCCGGTTCCTCACCGTATGACATTTCTGTCCGTTTTTCTAGGTTTTTTGATTCAGAAACCAGGGTAGGATGGAACCGGAATGAGAAGGGAAAAGGAGATGCGTTTTCCTTTGTGAATCGTAGAGAGTGGCGGCTTGCAATCATATCGGGGCTTTTCTCCCATCTTGGTAAACATGCACCTTTATTATTAACCAGGGCAGGAGCATTACCGAATGAAGTAAGAAGCTATCTCCGTTTCCTTCGGCCAGAGATGAAAAGGCCGCCAGGTCCTCCTTTCATGCACGGCTTTGTCTTCGGAAATTTCGATTCGATCAGCTATCAGACGCAAATCGAGATAGAAGAGCATATTATTTTTCCAGCACAGCATTAGTAAACAAAAGCGCCTTTCTAAAGGTGCTTTTTTGATTTCAACATAATTTCTTCACAAGTATCGGTTACAATAATAATGGTTCTTGAAAGATCGAAAGGAGTTCAATTTATGGGTCTTGCGTTAATCGGTACAATTTTGATTACTCTTATACTATTTGTTTATTTTATCGTAATCAGAAGGCAAATTCGCATGCTGAATAACGTGAAGAGGCAGGAAGACAGGGAGAGGCGTTTACAGTTGTCCAAAACGCTACAATGGATTAAGTGGGCAATGATGGCATCATTTACTGGATTTGCAATCGCCGGAGTCATGACTTTGATTGGCACGGGGGCTGAAAGAGGAGTGTTTATGGAACACGTTCACGGGTTGGGGTACTCTTCCGACGGAAAACGTATCCTGATTCCCGCTCATGATGGAATTAGAATTTATGAGAACGGAATTTGGTATGTTCCGAATAAAGAAAAACACGACTATATGGGCTTTTCTACTGTTGACGAAGGGTTTTACAGCAGCGGTCATCCGGCCCCGGGATCCGAACTGAAAAATCCGCTGGGTATTGTTAAAAGTAAAGACGAAGGAAAAACTCTGCAAACACTCGCTCTTGAAGGGGAAATCGATTTTCACAATATGGCGGTTGGGTATTCTTCTCATGTCGTTTACGTGATGAATCAGCAGCCCAATTCCAAAATGAGTACAGCCGGTCTTTTTTACTCTACAGACGAAGGCAGTACATGGACGAAAAGTGAAATGAAAGGTATCACGGAAGAACTCACCAGCATGGCTGCTCATCCGACAGAAGCATCTGTCGTGGCGATCGGTACCCCGACTGGTGTTTACCTTTCAAAAGATCACGGTAACACCTTTGAAAAAGTCGCTTTAGCCGGACAAGTCACCTCAATATTTTTTAACAACCGAGGCGATTTGATTATCGGAGGGTACGATAACCAGGCGTATCTGAAAAGAATGGACGTGAATACCAAAAAGGTAGAGCCGCTGTCCATTCCCAACCTGACTGAAGATTCGGTTGCGTACTTTTCCCAGAACCCAGTAGATGAAAATCAAATGGTTTTTGCTACATTCAGAAACGATATCTATATTTCCAATGATAGAGGGTTGAATTGGAAAAAGATTGCGGATCAAGGGAAAACCATTTCCGAAGGAAGCCCAGAAAGCAAATAACATGCAAGACTCCCCAAAGTACGAACCGTCGGGGAGTCTTTTTTGACATGATTTATTCATGGAACGTCAATCACAAACGGTACTACAAATACCTTCCCGTTATGCTGAAACTGTCCCCATATCTTGTAGATGCCAGAATTGGGAAATGCAGTTCCAAACTTTGCTTCGGGACCTGGCGTGTTTTCCTCTAAAGGGTGGTTATGGATGTACTTTTCCACATCCGAACTGATGATGACAACGTGGCCGATTGCCCCAAGATATTGTTGCAGATTAGTAATCGGCTTCTTGGTTGCGGCATCTCGGAAGGAAAAGGTCATTGTAACTTCTTTTCCGGACTGCAATTTGTCAAAGGATAGAGTCACTTCCTTGCCTTCTACAACTTTGGTCAGATTTGTTTCCGGTTGAAGGGGACGAGGGGATGGAGCCTTACCCGCAATCGTTACCCACTGGCTCTCGGTTTTTGCCTCTCCGCCTGAAGGGATAAAATCTGCTATAAGTTTGTAATCACCACCAGTGGGAAAAGTTGTGGTAACTGTAAACATGCCATTCCCTTTGTTTTCGGGGTGCAGGTGTTGAAAAGTGGAGAGGTCCTTACTTACTACAATTAAATGCATCTCTTTTTCATGGCTGATATCAAATTTTTCAACCGGTTTTCCGGTGTTGTCCTGTATTTGTATAGAAATCTGTTCTTTTCGGTTGCTTTGTGGAGTTTGGCTTGACAGTCTCCAGACAGCCTGAATCTGTGAAGAATTCGTGGTCTCGTCTCCTCCTGTGGCGGGTTGATTGTGCTGTTTGTGATCCATGTTCGGTTGCTCAGGTTGACCCGCGTTTGGTGCACATGCTGCAGCCGCAAGAATGCTTGCAAAGATAACACTCGTTACCCAGTTATTCACATAAATGGCCTCCTCAAAATGTTAATGTATGGTCATAGCATGTGTTATTCCCAAGGTTTCATTCCGATTGGCAAATTGGAAATACGATAAAGACTTCGGTACGAGGCAATTGTATGAATAAAAATGGGGTTGTTCGCATGGACGAATTTTTCTATTTGGTCGCATTGGCAATTGGAAGTATTGGTGCGTATTGGATATACCGTTACCGTAAGGAAAAACAAATAAAGGCGAAAAGGAGAACATAACAAAACAGGGGAGGGCCTCTCCCCCTGTTTTGTTTTAACTCGCCATATTACGGCACTCCGCTGCACATTCTCGGCACATTCTTGCACACTCCTGGCAGTGAGTGTCTTTGAACATTTCGCAATGTGTTGCACAGGCTTCACAGATAGTGGCGCACAAACCACAAAGCTGTTTCGCATATTCACTGTTACGGGACATGTACTGTACGGAAAGAGCGCAGATATCCGCACAATCACGCAGTGTTTGGATGCATTTGGTTCGTTTTTGCGCATCCGGCTCCTGAAGGCATGCCGTCAAACACTCCTCGCAGGCTTGCAGACATCTCACGCAAGCTTCAATACATTGCTGAAATGTGTTTTGGAAGGTTGCAAGCACATTTGACACCTCCTTTTTGGTTGTCCAAGTCTAGTATGGAACCGGAAGCATGATTTATGCACGTGAAACGTCTTCATAATTTACTCACATTTGTATCGTAAAATGATACTGAATCCATCAAGCCTTTTAATCTAGTTACTGGAAAGGAGGAACGATATGTGGAATTCCCTTTTGTACCAGTTGGGATCATGGTTTTCCAACCCATTTTCCAATCTGTTCTTTGCGATAGGTGAAGAAATACCGTTGATCGGGGCACTTTTGCTGGGAATGATCGGAGCGTTTGCACCATGTCAATTATCCGGTAATGTTGCGGCGTTTACCATTTTTGGGAAAAAACTTCTTTCCAAAGGCACATTTGGTCGGAATGTGGCTCTGTTCATTCTGGGAAAAGCGTTTGTCTATTCTACGTTAGGTGCAATTGTCTATTTGTTTGGAGAGCATCTTTCCAATCAAGCGATCCCTGTATTTCAATGGGCAAGAAAACTGTTGGCTCCATTGTTTGTTGTCATTGGCTTGTTTTTACTCGGTTTCATTCGAATTCCTCATCTCGGAACCAACACCATCACGCAGAAAATCGAGCGTTTCGCGCAACGCTTTGAAGAAAGGACACAGGCGTTTCTGCTTGGAGTGGCTTTTTCACTTGGATTTTGTCCGACGATGTTCTGGCTCTTCTTTGGTCTCGCCATGCCTTTGATGCTTTCCAGTTCAGTCGGTATTGTTCTTCCAGCCGTTTTCTCATTAGGGACTGCGATTCCATTGTTTGCTGTACTGCTAATTCTGGCTATTGTAGGCGACAGGGCGGCCGTATTAAAACGATCTCGAAAATGGGGGACAGTGATCCAGAAAGTCTCAGGAGGTATATTCGTCCTTTTAGGCATTTCAGACTTTTTTACATTTTGGTAAGCAAGCATAATTACAAAACAACCCTTAGGTAATATCATAATTTCGGAATATTTCCCTTGCGCAAAAAAGTATCATTAAGGAAACAAGCCTCTTTTACATTAGGCTCTATTATCGTTTGGTGCGATTTTACTTAATGCTTAACTACCGATTCCAGTTAGGGAATAGGTTATTTGGAATTATTTAAGAAAGAAATATTTTTGTGTTCTCCTTTCATTTTAAGCAAGAAATAGGGTGTCTTATTGTCATTTTTGATAATTGTGTATGTAATGTTAATTTGATTCTCTTTGCGGCTTATAGATCAAGTCCATATTTGTGTGTAAAATTGCCCTCGGTTAGAATGCCCCCTTCCGTCCCCCGAAGGGGGAGACGCAGGGAGCACACCCCCTGCACCCCGTCACTCGCCGTATGGCAGGCCCAGCAAGGGATTGCTGGGTTTTTCAAAAGTGTGTTTCATTCAGCCTGTCAAGGCTAAAAATGGAACGCTTCGCGGCCTTGACAGGCTTAGATGCGGTGTTTATTAGCCGATGCGAGTGACTTTGGTATGGGAGGAGATTGGGGATTGTCCTTGACGCCATTCAAGATATTCTGTCATGTCCAAATACTTTTTGCCGCTAGCCCATTTCTCGTCCGTTTCCATGAGCAAGGCCCCTATCAAGCGGATGGCAGACTCTCGATTCGGAAAAATCCGAATCACGCGTTCACGGCGGCGGATTTCCTCATTCAACCGCTCCATCGGATTGGTGGTGCGAAGACGCTTGCGGTACTTTTCCGGTAATGCCAAGACGGCTGTGACATCTTCGAAGCCTGCTTCCAGGACAGCCATGGCCTTCGGCGCTTTCGTTTCATACTCCTCCAGTACCTTCTCTAACAGCATCCGTGCCGTCTTTGCATCCGGTGCCTCCAGAATGGGGCGAATCCGGCTATGAATCTCGTCCTGCAAGGATTTGGGTGTGGCGTCAAGAATGTTGCGCATGAAGTGCGTCTGGCATCGCTGCCAGGTCACCCCTTGGAAGTTCCTGCGGATGGCTCGAACCAACCCTCCATGGTCATCCGACACAATCAGATCGACGCCTTTTTAAGCCCACGGCTTTTCAGCCAGCCAAAAAATTCGCTCCAGCTGGCCTCCGACTCGCTGTCGCCGAGCATAACGCCCAATACCTCCCGGTATCCATCGGCATTGACACCGATCCCGATGAGAGCGCCCCGTGACCGCACCCGCCCTTCTTCGCGTACTTTCAGGTACAGGGCATCGACGATGACAAAGGGGAACGAAAAATCGTGTAGCGGACGGTTGTTCCAGGCGTTCACGATAGGATCCAACCGTTTGCACAGATCGGACACGGTCGATTTGGAAAACTCCGTACCGCACAATTCTTCTGTGATCTGGGCCACCTTACGGGTAGACACACCGTTGACGACCATCTCCATGAGAGCCAGCACCAGTGCCTGTTCGCTGCGTTGATAACGGGCGAACAACTCGGTGGAGAACTTCCCGCCGCGAATGCGAGGGACACGAAGCGTGATCGTACCGACACGTGTAGTCAATTGGTGTGGGTATGTACCATTTCGATATGCTTGACGCTCATCTGTCCGTTCGTAGGGTTCAGCCCCCAACTGTTCGGTCGCCTGTGCCTGCAAGACTTGGTTCAATACGGATTCCAACAACTTGGCCACTCCCGAATCCTGTGAATTGCCGAGAAAAAGCTGATGCAAAAGTTGCGAATCTACGGTAATCTGGTATTGAGCCATTTCAAATTCCCTCTCCTTCGAATGTTGTCTAGTCAACTTCATTCTAACCGAGGGGGATTGAAAATGGCTCCCTTATTTTTAGAGAGATGCTGTTTTTACACAATTATACGGACTCAACTTCCTTTAGGGACATACCATCCAAGGGGAGAGAATCAAGTATTTATCGAGATTCATGAAGAGGAACTGATTGTCAGAGCAACTCCGCAAGGAGAAGTTCTTGCACGACATGGATCGGTTACACTAAGTTGGACAGAAAAAATAAGGGCTTGTAGAATAAACCTATTATGTTAAGGAGCGGATCT
>NZ_JBQCKK010000040.1:0-7395 GCF_051967035.1 Brevibacillus sp. SAFN-007a
GCTGGTTCAAGCTGGCAAATCATGTAAAAATGATAGACTCATCAACGCTTTCGCTGTTCAGTTTTCAAAGAGCATTTCCACTCGCCTTCAAGGCGACTTTTCCAGTATATCATGTCGACCAAGCTTTTGCAAGTTGTTTTTAAGAAGTCCTTGTTGCTTGACAGCGACAATTCAATACTCTATCAAAAAAGATTCATGAAGTCAATACTTCAATCTTCATTTCTTATTGAATGTCTGCTTCAGAGGAAGCGACAAGAAGTATCTTATCACGATTTCAGATACAGTACAAGTAATTTTTTTAATAGAATAGAACTTTTTTGCTAAAAGTAAAGAGAGGTGTATTTACCGCCTCTCTCCCAGCATTACATGTGCTCCAAGACACGAATAATCGACAAATGCCTGGCATCTACCAGGTTTACAATCTTTCCTCCGGTTTCCACCATCGGTCGGGTGGGATGGTTCCGATCGGTAAAAACAATCTTTCCTATCGTCCCGTCGCTTAACTCCACAATCGTACCAATGGCAAATTGGGTAATCCCATCTACAAATTTGCGTACAATAGTTGGATCAAGCTTGCCAAAGCTGTCCTGAACCAATTGCTCTACTACCACGTACGGAGAAAGCGCCTTTTGATAAGCCCGATCCGAACACATTGCATGATACACATCTGCTACAGCAACAATTTTGCTGTACAGGTGCAATTTTGACCCAGGCAGTCCCAATGGATATCCTGAGCCATCCTCCCGCTCATGATGCTGCAAAGCAGCCAACGCGACTCCTTCACTCAAGCCATGGGAAGCTTTAATGATTTGATACCCATAAACGGTGTGCTTTTTCATCTCCTCAAATTCATCTTCTGTAAGCTTCCCAGGCTTGTGCAAAATTCTGGGGTCGATCCTGGTTTTTCCAATATCAAGCAAAGTGCCTGCCAATGCAACCTGCATCCATTCCTTTTCGGGAACCTTGATCCACTTGGCGATCAAAGCAGAAATGATCCCCACCGCAATCGCATGCTCATATGCGTAGCTATCCATCCGCGCAAAACGGGGCAGTGCCAGCAACACCTGCGGCTGCCGCAGAAACTCCGTAATAATCGGAGCAACTACCTCACGCACTTCCATCACCGGAATGTTATTTCCGCCCTGTACCCGGATCATCAGATTTTTCAGCGACGATACTGCCTTTTCAAAGGACTCCTGGATCGTTGGTTTAACAGGGTTCAGCTTGTCCATCGCTTTTGCCTGCTCTTCCATCGGCGCTTCGGCTTGCTCTGGGCCATTGCCAGCGCCAGTCCCCTCAACATGTACCTGTTTGATCATAAAAGCTTCGAGAAATTCAATTTCTCTTTCATACAAAAGGGTTCCTTTGGAAAACAGAACTCCGCCTAATCCCGTATATACTTCCTCTGCCAATCTAGCTCCACTGTTCAGATGCTTCACTTCTACGATGGGCAACTTGGTCACCACCCGATTCAACTTGGTCATTATATAGTCTTCTTTTCCCAATTTTACTCTAATTTCAAACCGTTCGCAGGAATAAAGTAGCAGTTCCTTCGAACTTTCTGCAAAAAAAAAGAAACGCCCCAAAAAATACGGGGCGATTCCCTCTCCTCTATATTTTGCCTTCCTCATTATTCCTCAGTCGGCTCGTCCGATTCAACGCTAGCTGGAGCTTCAAGAGCATCAACTGCCTCAACAGACTCCTGCTCTTCCAAGTCGTCTTCATCCTCTTCTTCATTCGGTGGACATTTCGCCACTGAACCTACCTGCTCATTTTCTGACAGGCGAATCAGCTTCACACCTTGCGTATAGCGACCCATTACAGAAATCCCCTTCATTTCTGTCCGAATGATGATGCCGGAAGTCGTAATTATCATCAAATCTTCCTCTGGCTCAACCACTTTCAGTCCGACAACGGGACCACTGCGTTCGGTCACATTATGCGTCTTGATACCTTTACCGCCGCGAGACTGGAGGCGGTATTCGTCTACAGGAGTCCGTTTTCCATAGCCGTTTGCGGTTACGATCAGGACCTCTGCGTTTGGCTTGATGACATCCATATCAATGACATTGTCGTCATCGTCAAGGGTAATCCCTTTCACGCCAGTCGCATTGCGTCCCATTGTCCGCACATCGCTCTCCTTAAAGCGAACAGACATCCCTTTTTGCGTACCCATGATAATCTCTTGCTGTCCGTCAGTCAATCGAACCCCGATCAGCTCATCATCTTCACGCAGATTGACCGCAATCAGTCCGCCTTTGCGAATGTTTTCAAAGGACTCCAGGGTCGTCTTCTTGATAATTCCTTTCTTGGTCGCAAAGAACAAGAACCGTTCATGATCGAAATCCTTCACCGGGATTACCGCACTGACCCGCTCCCCTTTTTCGATCTGAATCAGGTTGATGATCGGAGTACCTTTTGCCGTACGGCTGAGGTCAGGAATCTCAAAGCCTTTCAGGCGGTACACCTTGCCCTTGCTCGTAAAGAACATGATATAATCATGCGAATTGGTAATGTACAGATGCTCAACGAAATCGTCATCCTTGGTTCCCAATCCTTGCACTCCCCGGCCACCGCGTTTTTGCGAACGATAGGTGGATACAGGCAGTCGCTTGATGTACCCGTCATGAGTCAAGGTAATGACGACATCCTCTTCCGGAATCAAATCGGCGTCTTCAATATGATCCTCATCGAATGTAATCGCTGTGCGTCGTTCATCGCCAAACTTTTCTTTGATTTCACCCAGTTCTTCGCGAATGATCGCCAAGATTTTGGCTTCATCGGCGAGAATGGCACGCAACTCCGCAATTTTCGCCAGGAGCTCCTGGTACTCGTTCTCGATTTTCTCCCGTTCCAAGCCAGTCAGACGTTGCAGACGCATGTCAAGAATCGCTTGTGCCTGCTCGTAGCTCAGGGAGTAATTTGTCATCAGTCCTTCGCGCGCTTCTTCCGTTGTTTGCGAAGAGCGAATCAGGCTGATGATCTCGTCGATATGATCCAGCGCAATCCGCAAGCCCTCCAAAATATGAGCCCGCGCTTCCGCCTGTTTCAGATCGTATTCGGTTCTTCTGCGGATAATCACGCGTTGATGCTGCAAATAGTAATACAGCATGTCACGCAGATTGAGGACACGTGGTCTGCCATCAACCAGTGCGAGCATGTTTACGCCAAACGTGGTCTGCATTTGCGTATGCTTGAACAGATTGTTCAACACGACTTTTGGAATGACGTCGCGACGAAGCTCCATCACGATACGCATCCCTTTTCGGTCGGACTCGTCGCGCAGATCGGTAATGCCTTCGATTTTCTTTTCACGGACAAGCTCTGCAATTTTTTCTACCAGTCGTGCCTTATTCACCTGATAAGGAATCTCCGTCACGATGATGCGCGACTTTCCCTTATCCTCTTCAATTTTCGTTTTCGCCCGCATAATAATGGAGCCACGACCTGTTTCGTATGCACGACGAATCCCGCTAAAGCCGAGAATTTCTCCCGCAGTAGGAAAATCCGGCCCTTTAATGATCTTCATCAGATCGTGAACCGTAATATCCGGGTTGTCGATCATGGCAATAACGCCATCAATGACTTCTGTCAAGTTATGCGGAGGAATATTGGTCGCCATCCCGACGGCAATCCCCGACGCGCCGTTCAACAGCAAGTTCGGAAAGCGCGAAGGCAAGACCACCGGTTCTTCCTTGCGTCCGTCGTAGTTCGGCGTGAAATCAACTGTCTCTTTATCAATATCGCGTAAAAGCTCCAGTGCCAGCTTGGAAAAGCGCGACTCTGTATAACGCATGGCCGCTGCCGGGTCACCGTCTACAGAGCCGAAGTTTCCTTGCCCTTCAACGAGCATATAACGCATATTAAAATCTTGTGCCATACGTACCATCGCTTCATAGATGGAAGAGTCACCATGCGGATGGTAGTTCGCCATAACTTCCCCGACTACGTTTGCCGATTTTCGAAACGCTTTGTCAGGAGTAAGTCCCATGTCGTGCATGGCATACAAAATACGCCTGTGAACAGGCTTCAACCCATCGCGAACATCAGGCAATGCACGACTGACGATCACACTCATCGCGTAGCTGATGAACGATTCTCTCATTTCTTGGCTAATATCGACTTTGGGAAACCGAGCAGTTTCTTCTGCCATAAACGGTAAACCTCCAACTGGTTATCACAATACGTTATTATACCATATAGAAAGAGGGCACGTCCAAAAAATCCAGTCGAATCAATCGCTTCCCCTTGTATTTGCTCCGCTTTTGGCCTCGTATCTCCAAAAAAGTCATTTTCCTAATTATTCCATTTCTACTTTACATTCACTTATGGTTTGTCGTTTTCCCTTTTCTTATTCACCAATAGAAAAACCCGAACCGATTTTAAGAAGAAATCGATTCGGGCACAGCTGTCCTTTTTCCTTGCCGGACCAAATATACGACGTAGACAAGCAAATACAGACCGAGTGCAATCAAGGAATAGCGGTACATCATTGCAAAGCTGGTCGCTTTGGCGACTGCCCCCAGAATCATTGCTCCCCCGCCAATTCCCAGATCGAATGCGGAAAAAAATGTCCCGGTAGCTGCTCCTCTTCGCGATGGATCTACCCGCTTGATCGTCCATGCCTGCAGGGAAGGCTGCACACCGCCGACACCGATACCAAACAAAATCGCAGCAAAGATCAGCTGCCACTCGCTTGTGCTGTACGACAACAGCAGCAAACCGCCCCCGAGAATCATTCCACCCGGCAAAAGAACCCATACAGGTCCCTTGCGATCAAACAATCTTCCCGCCAGTGGCCGAACCGCCATCAGCGCAATCGCGTTAAACAGGAAAAACAAGCCGATATTCGCGATACCCACCTCAATACCAAACAAGGTAATAAAGCTGAAAATCCCCCCGTAAATAATCCCGATCAACAGATTCAACAGAGAGGGGAACAACGCTGCCTTTTCAATGAGACCACTCAGCAGGTTTCCATCCGATTTTTTCCCTGGAACAACGGCTTTTATTTTTACCAGCCTGGACAAGATCATCGCAAGAGCAGTCAACCCTGCAGAGATGGCAAACAGCCACCCGTATCCCCAGTTTTGCGACACCCACAAGCCCAGAAGCGGCCCAAATGCCATCGCCAAGTTGCTGAACATCCCGAAGTATCCCATTCCTTCCCCACTTCTTTCCCGAGGAATGATATCGGACACAATCGTTCCGTAAGTCGTAGTGACAATTCCCCAGCCAATCCCGTGCAAAAAGCGAATCGCCAACACCAACGCCACACTGACCATCCAGTAATACCCAGCGACCGCCAGCAAAAATATGGCCAACCCAATCAGCAAAACAGGCTTCCTCCCGATGGTATCCAACGCTTTCCCGGTAAAAGGACGCACAAGCAATGCCGACACAGTGAAAAGGCTAATGACCAGCCCTACAGCCAGCTGATCTCCCCCCATGTCCGTCACATATACAGGAAGCGTCGGAAGTAGCATCTGAAAGGCCACGAACAGCATAAAATTGGAGAGGGCCAGGATTACAAAATCTCTTGTCCACAACGCCATTTTTTCTGACATCCCTATTCACTCCTATACAAAACCCCGGTTCCTTTCAATACAATAATATATGTAAAGTATAAAAAGTCAACACATGGACGCTCCCATTGTACACTTTGGGATGCACTAGGTGCACTACATGCTAACACCCAAGGCAATCTATACCTTGGGTGTTTTAGCGATTTTCCGTTACACATTCCGGGAAACACTTGTATGGAGCGCGTTCCTTCCGATTCGCATGACCATGAAAGAAGCGAGCAAACAGAACACTCCTGCAGCTATGAACAGGAAGAAGTAACTATTTACTATCGTGTAAATCACGCCGCCCCCGTAGGCAGCTACCGCGGCACCCAATTGATGGGCTGCCAGTATCCATCCGAACAAAATGCCTGCCTGCTGCTTGCCAAAAATATCTGTCGTCAGCCTCAAGGTAGGAGGAACCGTCGCAACCCAATCCAAACCGTAAAATACGATGAACAGCCCCAGGCTAAATGGTGAGGAGGACAACGCCGTAGGCAGAAACATCAAGGAGAGTCCACGCAGCCCATAATACCAGAACAGCAACCAGCGATTATTGTAGCGATCAGACAACCAACCAGAAAAAGTCGTTCCAATAATATCAAAAACACCGATCAGAGCAAGCAGGCTAGCAGCCGTAACTGCTGGGATCCCATGTTCCATGCACGCCGCGATAAAATGTGTTCCGATCAAACCATTCGTAGACAAGCCACAAATAAAAAAACTGCCGGCCAATAACCAAAAGTCAAACGAGCGAAAACCAGTAAACAGTCCATTCATTGCAGCTTGAAAGGGATTTTGTGCTGGAGCAGCAAGCTCTTGGTCAAAGTCTGCCGCTCCATATGCAGTGAGTCCCTTATCACTCGGGCGATCCCGCATCAAGACTGCAACAATCGGAACCATCACGAGCGCCACGGAAGCAATCACCCAGGAGGCTGTACGCCAACCGTCAGACTCAACCAAACTGGCGAGAAGAGGAAGAAATACAAGCTGTCCCGTAGCGCCGCTCGCCGTCAAAATTCCCATAACCAGCCCTCGTTGCTGCACAAACCATCGATTGGCAATCATAGCTCCTAATACGGATGCTGTGCAACCCGATCCAAGACCGACAACCACTCCCCATAATACCGTCAGCTGCCATGATGCCTGCATCCACGTCGTCAGGCCAGCCCCCAGTGCCAGCATTACCAAAGCAATAACCGTGATCCGCCTAATACCGAATCGATCCATGATAGCTGCTGCAAACGGTCCAACTAAACCGTATAGCAACAAATTGATAGACAGCGCAAAGGAGATAGACGAACGACTCCACCCAAATTCTTGTTCGACAGGCACCATGAATACGCCGGGTGCCGAGCGAATTCCAGCCCCAATCAAGAGGATGAAAAAGGTCACTGCAGCAATCACCCAAGCATAGTGGAAACGCATAAAAGCAGCCTGTTTCATGAAAGCTCCTTTCCTGTCCGCAAACATCAGAAATTTCAGAATGTTATCCTGTATCCATTACTATAGTGGAGCAAGAACACAATGTAAAAATGAACTTTTCCATCCCATCCATCAATAATTTCAATGAGTGGGAGGAGAAAACCGTGCGGAGAACGGAATAGAGAAGTAGAGGAACTCTTCCCTCCCCCGCAAGGTCTCTCCCTCGATGCTTATTGAACTGTTTTCCTTGACACGCAAAAAAAGCTGCATTCTCCATTACTTGAAAAGTAATCGGGAATACAGCTTTATTCTTGTTCCTTCAAAACTGGATCTGCATGGTAGCTAAGTGTGTGGATAAGTCCTCGACCGATTAGTATTCGTCAGCTCCACGCGTTGCCGCGCTTCC
>NZ_JBQCKK010000041.1:0-5450 GCF_051967035.1 Brevibacillus sp. SAFN-007a
CATTAGGCTATATGACGCCTGTTCAGTATCGCCAAGAAGCCCTTAAAATAGTTGTCTGAATTACTGTTGACAATCCAGTTAAAGTTCTAGTCATTGAAGATGACCCTTATATTTGTGAGTTGATCACTTTATACGCAGAAAAAAACGGGTACATAGTTAACGTTGCAAACAATGGAATGAAAGGATTAGAAATGTTTTATGATAACCCTCCTGATCTTGTCATTCTGGATATTATGATGCCTGAAATGGACGGTTGGGAAGTCTGCAAGGAAATAAGGAGATTTGATAAAACCCCCGTTATCATGTTGACCGGGAAAGGCGAAAACTGCGATAAACTTAAAGGTTTCGACCTAGGAACGGATGATTACTTGGTGAAACCTTTTGATCCGAACGAACTGATGGCGAGGATAAAAGCGGTACTGCGGCGAGCCAATCCGATGTTAGATGCAAATGAGATCATTGAACTTCCCTTGTTGAAGATTAATCTTAAACAATACAAGGTGATCTGTGATAAACATGAAATCGTGTTACCGCCCAAGGAAATGGAGTTGCTGTATTTTCTCGCCAAACATTCAAATCAAGTGTTCACACGTCAGCAGTTGTTGGATCAAATATGGGGTTTGGATTTTGAGGGAGATCCAAGAACAGTCGATGTGCATATTAAAAGGATTCGAGAAAAATTGGGGGATTCTAACCCTTATTGGAAGGTGAAAACCATAAGAGGAGTTGGATATAAATTTGAGGTGGACAACCAGTGATTCGAATAAAAAGTATTTATTTAAAGCTGTTTATCACGTATATCGTCATATTACTTGTATCGCATTTCGTTTTTGCGATTGCTTCCTCTTTATTGATTCAGAATAATCTGACTAATATTCATGGATTTGAAAGAGATTTTAACCAAATAATGTACTTATTTGTATTGGCCTCTATTATTTCTATTACCATTACAGGCTTATTTGCCTACTACCTTTCTAAAAGAATTACCACCCCACTTCGGGAAATGAATCGGGTTGCCCTCCATATCGCTAGGGGACAATTTGATCAAAGAGTCAAAATCAAGACGCGTGATGAGCTGGGAGAATTGGGGGAGACGTTGAATTATATGGCTCAGGAGTTGGCCGGTTTGGATCAGATGAGAAAGGATTTTGTTGCCAATGTTTCCCACGATTTGCGATCTCCTCTTACTTCTATTCATGGATTTGTTAGGGCGTTTCTGGATGATGCGATCCCCAACGAACGAAAGCGCCATTATCTTACGATCATGAAAGAACAAACCGAGCGAATGATTAAGCTGGTCAATGATCTTCTCGATATGGCCCGAATAGAAGCGGGGCAGTTGGAAATCCGGCCTGTTATCTTTAATTTGTCGGAGCTGGTTCGCCAAGTCGTGGCGCGCATGGAACCTGAATTTGTGAAAAAACAGGTCAATGTGGAATTGATATCTGAAGAAGCACAAGACATCCACGTATTTGCCGATCCGGATCGGATTGATCAAGTGATCGTCAATTTGATTCAAAATGCCGCACAATTTTCCTCACCCGATAGTTCTGTCGAAGTGATTTTGAAAAAGAACAAGCGGTGGTTTCTATTCGAGATTATGGACCGGGAATCAGGCAAGAGGACATTGAATCTATTTGGGAACGATTTTATAAAGCGGATAGAGCCCGAACTAAAAAGGCAGGTACAGGGCTCGGCTTGTCCATTGTTAAGCACATATTAGATCTCCATCAAAGCCCCATTCACGTGAAGAGTGAAGTGGGAAATGGGTCAGTCTTTACTTTTACGCTCCCTATAGCTCCGAACATGTCTAAAAAACCTGAAAAAGAGTGTTTCTCCGTTCATCTTCTGTTCATAAAACATTGCTATACTGGATTTTGCACTAAGAGATCATGAAAACAAAGAGGAGAATATCTCAATGAGAAAATTATTATTACGACGCGCAACAGAGGAGGACACGCACATGCCCGACCGCGGATCGACCACCAGCACACCACGCTGGGTGAAGGTGTCTGGGATCATTGCGATCGTCCTGGTCCTGCTGTTCGTCATTATGATGTTCATCGGCGGTGGTAAACACGGCCCTGGTCGCCACATACCGTCCTCCAGCGGCATAGAACAAGGAGTGAAACAGCCATGACCATGACACCCGTCCTCCGCAAGTTCGCGCTCACCGCGCATGTCGCGTCCTCGGTCGGCTGGCTCGGCGCGGTCGTTGGTTTCCTAGCTCTCGTCGTCGCCGCTCTGACCAGCCAGGATGCTCAGACGGTGCGTGCCGCCTTTATCGCGATGAAGTTGACCGGCTGGTTCGCCATCGTCCCGTTGGCCCTCGCCTCTCTGCTAACCGGGCTTGTCATGTCACTTGGCACCACGTGGGGCTTGTTCCGGCACTATTGGGTCCTTTTCAAACTCCTGCTAACCATCCTAGCCACTATCGTCTTGCTGCTGAACATGAAGACAGTGAGCTTCCTAGCAGGCGTAGCGGCAGAGACGGGAAGTGCCGATCTCGGCGGGCTGCGGGGCGCGCTGTGGGGCGAACTCCTCCACGCCGGGGGCGGCCTCCTGGTGTTGCTCGTGACCACGATACTATCGGTGTACAAGCCGCGGGGCATGACCCGGTTGGGTGGTGTAAGCAGCACGAGCAGCGTACGGGGGCGCAGCCGTAGATGCAGCGACTCCTGATCGGCCTCGACCGAGCGAACCCTCTCACTTTCAATAATTTTTTACACAGAGTAGCACATAAAATTTAAATTCCCTATGCTCGAGGGAGGCTTTTGTCAAACAGAGTGGGCGCAAAAAAGGGTGTTCATTTGGAGAGTATCGATTAACTGTTCACACAGAGAGAAGTAAGGTGGATGTTTCACTTTTGCTCACGTTTTTGCTCACTCTTTAGACGAGTCACGATGAATTTATTTGGAATTGGATGAGATGAGAAATCTTGAAAAAGCTGATTAAATAAGGCTTCATGATATTAGATGAGAACAAAAAAACTATTAGTCGTTCTTTTGACAGGGTGGGGGTCGCTGGTTCGAACCCAGTCCGGATCACCATATAACGAATGTTGAAACCCCTTGATAATCAAGGGGTTTTTGATTTTTGTAGCGACCCCGCATGTTCCCCTTTTGTATGAACAAGAGTGAATTGGTGCCGGAATGGTGCCCTTTATTCGACTAAAGATTTTTTGGTGCCATTTGGTGCCGAGAAGAACATTTCCCCGAAAGCGTCGGCTGCTTCCTTTTGCATGTGTGGAGTGATATGAGAATAGCGATCCAGCATCTTCACGCTAGACCATCCCATACGCTCCGCAATCCGTTTGTTGTTCTCTCTCATTTTCAAAAGCATAACAACGTGAGTATGGCGCAGATCGTGGAATCGAATTTTTTTCAATTCAGCCTTTGCAGTAAGACGATAAAACGAACGATTGATATTACGTGGTGAAACTGGAGTGCCGAGCTGAGTGCAAATCACCAAGTCGTTATCCTCGTAGATGTCGCGGTTTGTCATTTTCTCTTCCTTGGTGCGGCGGCGTAGCTTATCAAGCTCAAGGGCGGTTGTTTTGTCTATGCCGATTGATCGAACACCAGAGGTTGTTTTCGCTCCGGGCTCCAAGGTCTTTCCGTCATGGTTAAGAATTTGTCGGATAGATAGTGTCCTGTTTTTCAAATCGACATCTTGCCACCTGAGCCCAAGTATTTCCCCTTGTTTCATTCCGGTTGATTTCCTGTCGTACAGATTACGGAATGGCAAGATAAATCGGTTCATGGCGGACTGGGTTTGAGATCGCCCCCTTTGAATTTCGTCTAACTTTTTTAGAAAATCGATCTCCATTTGCTTTCTTTTATTCTCAGCTTGAAGCAATTCCATCTCAGACATCTCGTTTTCAGTATTTCGTTTCCCACGTTTGTTCTGAAGCGCAGCTACGCCAAATTTGATGTATTTGTTTGTCCATGAGTAATCCTGCTGATAGGACACCTGAAATTCCTTGGCTGTTTGGGCATAATTATGCTGATGTTCTAAGCAGAATTTCAGAATTTCGATTCTTTTCTTCGAAAGTAGTCGTTCATCCTTTTGTCATGATGGGTGTTCCTCCTGTTCCGGAAGATTTCAACTTTTCATGACTATTATACTTTAGAATCCATTTACGAAGTTGGCGGGTTGATTTAATGCCATATCGCTTACATATCTTCATATGAGAGCACCGCCAGCTAGATAGTCCTCGATAGCAGATAACTTCAGCTCTGTGGAATAGGTCCTGTTCTTAGGTGTACTGAGCAGTCCATCAGGACCTAGCGATTGATAGGTTTGAAGCCATTGTTTCATGGAGGAAAAGGTAACGTCTAGCGTGCTTGCTAGATGATTCAAAGAAAGATATTTTCGATAGCTGCGATCTTTGCTGGTCCAGCTATTTTTGCTTTGTGGGACATAAAAAATGCTCCTACTTACAGGTAGACAGTCTTATTATTTCAACTGTCTACCTGAGGGGGAGCATATCAAGCGATCCGCTGGAGGGCATTTTTCTTCTTAACAATTCATGATTTAATGAATAGTGGTTTTTCAAATTAGTGGTAAAGTAAAGATCTAAACAAGTAATAAAGGGGGATTTTTTCAAGAAATGTCAAGACACATATCAAAGAGAGAGCGTGTCGAAAATCTTCTGGAGGAGATTAAGAACCTTATTGATAGAAGGAATGTAGACACTGCGATACCACTCCTAGAATGGACCAAAGATAAAATAGTTTTGGCCCATCAAGAAGCAGAAAGAGCAAAAAAGTTTAATGCATCCGGAAAGCAACAAGGGAAACCACGTTTTGTAAAGAGAGGTACAGTCTACTACGCAGACTTAGGAAAGAACATTGGATCAGAGCAAAATGGATACAGGCCAGTTCTTGTCATTCAATCACAAAAAGCGAATGTTACCAGCCCAACGGTTATTATCGTTCCGCTGACTGATGCTTTTGATAGCAATGGTAAGCCAAAGAAGGTACTTGATACACATGTTTTGGTCGATCATTCCGGCCTCAAGAAAAAATCCATCATTAAAACTGAATATGTAAGAAGTATTAGTAAAAGTAGATTACGTGATCCCATTTGCCAACTCGGTGAGGATATTATGAATGAGGTGGAAGAGAAGTTGAAGCTGAGTTGTTCTAAGAAATAGAATCGTTTCTTAGGGATTGACTGATACAAATTGTATATGTTAAAATAAAGCTACTTCATCAGATGTCACGTTATAGTGACTTGACCATTTGGACAAGTTCATTGTTGATGTGGCTCTCTGATCACGTGAGGGATAATGATTAGCGACACTAAGGTGAATCGCTTAATCACCAAACGGTATTTCACTTTAAAGGGCCCAGCAATGGGCTCTTTCACTTTTTATATAACGAAAACCCCCAGTTTGACTGGGGGTTCAGGAAAGCTTATAGCTATGAGTAGCCATCCCTTGCCCC
>NZ_JBQCKK010000042.1:0-4635 GCF_051967035.1 Brevibacillus sp. SAFN-007a
AAATGGTTGAAGAAAATGAAAAACGAAGAAAAAACGAGAATAAGGGAGTCTGACTCAAATATTGAGGGGTTAAACCGAACAGGATGAAACGAAGGACACGGTTGGTGATGTTCATCCTCTGTAGAATTCGAAACAAAAGGTAGCCTAACACGCAAAAGCCATACGTACATCCTGCCAAAATCAGCAAGAAAATGTCATGAGTAGATGAAGGATCTTGGTGGTACCAGGAACCCGAGCCATTTACCCAAAATAAATAATAGACAACAGTAGCGACAGCCAACGAAAGACTTGCTCCGCGTAAATAAACGAACACCGTTTTCACCTTCTTGAAAGTAGGGTAAGGGAGGGGCTGGTTTCTTATCTCGTTCGTCCCGACCATGTATTCATCGTAAATCAGATGGAACTATTTGTAAATGAAAGCGTTAGATGCATATTGCGGCAAAGAAGGTGATTAGGTTCGCGCGAAGGGGAGGGAAGGCAGGAAAAGACGGCATGCCTGATCGAACGCAAAGCGCCGATCCTCACTCGCGACAGGCGGGTGTGACCGGCGCTTTCGATTCGTTGGATGCAGCTTGCGTTGTCCGTTCGTAGCGACTCGTGGCGAGTGCCTGTTGCCTAATGCATTCCTATTTTCTGCGAGGAGGAACGCGTCCAAGGAGTGCCGAGATACGAAAGCGCCCAGCGATCCAGCCCGTACCAGCCCGCTACCTTCCAGGCGAGAACGAGCCAGGTGGCAAAAATGAACAGCAGAGGGTTGGTGCTGACTGTCCCGGCAAACAGGAAGCTGACGTTCATCAGCCCGCCGAAGAAGGCCGCAATGCCAGTGAGCAGGCCAAGGATGAGGCCCAGGCCGACGAGCAGTTCTCCGTAGGCGACGAGGAAGCCAAACAGCTTGGCGTTGGGCAGTACCGCATTTTCCAGGAACCAGGCGTACCAGGCAGTGACGTCTTTTCCTTCCGCCGCTTTCGCAAGCGAGCCTTTGACGAAGCCCTCGATCGCGGCGCCTGCATTGTCTCCCGTCCAGGAGTCCGTATGAATCTTTTTCCATCCGGCGGTAATCCAGGCGTATCCGACATACAATCGGATGAGTAGCCAAATCCAGGCTGAGCGGGTGCTGGTGAACAAAAACTGGGATACGGGATTTTCAGGAATGATGATTTCGTTTTTGCTTGGTGGCCGCATGTGTACGTGCCCTCCTCTGAATAAATCGAATGGATATGGATTCCAAGTGATTGTAACACAAGGACGAACGGCCTGGTGCGTTTTGGGCATAAGTTCATAGGTTGTTCTTTGACACTATTGACACCATGTTAACCGTAGTTCTATCGTCATATGGCCCGCGTCTTCAGCAGTCAGCAGAGGATGACAGACCGTGGAAGACATCCATGTGAAAACGCCCCCTTCGAATCAACCGCGAAGGGGGCGTCGTTAGTAGCGAACAGCTTGCAGCTTATCCGGATTTCGGACGAAGTACAGGCGGTGCAATCGTTCGTTTTCCAGGTGGGGGAACACGACCGTGTCCACCTCGCCGTCCTGGCGGATGACGAGCGCGATCTGCCCGTTTAGCGTCGCAAGCTCTGTTGCAAACGAAGCGTTTTTGGCGAAGCGGACGATCAGGCCGAGCAAAAAACGGGCGACGCGCTCGCCGGATACAATCGGACGAAGCGCTGCGGACACTTTGCCGCCGCCGTCGGCGAGCAGTTCAGCGTCAGCGGATAAAAGGGCGAGCAAAGCCGTTACATCGCCGTTCTCCAGCGCGGCGAGAAAGCGGCTCATCCATTGTTCGTCGAGTGCTGTATCCCTGGCGCGAATCGGGGCGTCGGGGGTGATTCCCAGCTTGCTTTTGGCCCGGCTGATGAGCTTGCGGCAATTGGCCTCGCTTTTGTCTACCAGTCCGGCAATTTCGCTGTAGTCGAAGCCAAACGCTTCGCGCAAGACAAACACCGCCCGCTCCGCCGGGGACAGCCGCTCCAGAAGTACGAGCATGGCGTAAGACAGCAAGTCTTTGGTGACGACGGCATCATAGCTGTCCGCTTCCGGTGTCGGGATCGGCTCCGGGAGCCATGGCCCTGTGTACAGCTCCCGCTTGTGACGGGCCGATTTCAACAGATCGAGACAGCGGTTTGTCGTCATTTTGCACAAGTAGGCTTTCGGCTCCGCGATTTGCTCCAGCGCGATGCCATGGGTTTTCACAAAGACGTCCTGCACGATGTCTTCCGCGTCCGTGGACGAGCCTGTCAGTTGATAAGCAAGATGAAACAGCAGTCCTTTGTATTGCTGGTACAACGCCTCCATCGCGCGCCCCTTC
Source organism: Brevibacillus sp. SAFN-007a (assembly GCF_051967035.1). Lineage (NCBI taxonomy): Bacteria > Bacillati > Bacillota > Bacilli > Caryophanales > Paenibacillaceae > Brevibacillus > Brevibacillus sp. SAFN-007a. Next base: position 2,309 of record NZ_JBQCKK010000042.1, read on the forward strand.
CTTTTACAACTAATGCTTTACAACTCATGCTGCCTGCCTGTTACCTTATTTTATCATGCTGGCGATATTCCACGTGAACTGGCGCAGCTTCCAGCCGAGTTTTCCCGTCAAAATGATGTCCAGCCCCCATTTGCGCGTCCAGACCATGGCTCGCCCCGGCCCCAATCCGACGCAGAAAAAGTCCATGTAGCTCTGATGCGCGGGAGGTGTTGTGCCTTGCAAATCAGCCAGCACGATCTTGCCGAGGCGGGCGGCTTGCCCTGCCGCTTCCTTGCAGGTCATCCGGTCGGCTTGGCCGCTCGCGGGGTCAACGATGCGGGCGCAATCGCCGATACTGTAAATACCGGGAGCGCCAGCCACCCGATAGGACTGATCGACGACCACCTGTCCGTGCGCCGTGAGCGGCAGGCCCATCCGGCGCAGCGCAGGGTTTGGCAGCAGACCGAGCGACCAGACGCACAGGCCGACGGAAAGGGTACGGCCCGAGGACAAGTGCAACTGTCCGCCGCGCTCGCGGATCGCTTTTGTCCCGTGCAAAACCGTGACGCCTGCTTCTGTTAAAGCCTGCTCCAGCTTGCGGGCCATTTTTGCCGAGCCTTCTGGAAAAAGTCGGCTTTGCGCGTTTACTAGATACACCTTGACCTCGGCGGGATCCATCCCGAGGGCTTGCGCTTCCTGGCGCATGGCAAAGGCCAGCTCGGCAGCCGTTTCGATGCCGCTGATGCCCGCTCCTGCTACGGCAAGCGTCAACAGTCGCTGTCTTTCCGCCGGGCTGTTTTCCTGTGCGGCCAGCCGCATGTTGCGCTGCCAGGTGGCGCGGATCGTCTCGGCAGCCGCGACGTCAGTCAAGGCGATGCCGCCCTGCTCCGGCTCCACCTGCCGGATGACGCTGCCCACGGCCAACACGAGCACGTCGTAGGCCAGCGCCTGCTCTTTTCCGGTTGTATCGGCATAGGTGAGCGTTTTCGCGTCTCCATCTACGGACAAGACGGTGCCTTGCAAGCAGTCCACGCCTTCGGGGAAGAGGCTTTTCAGCGGAATGGTGATGTCGGTTTGGGCGGCGGCCACTTGGAACAGCAACACCTTGCGCAGATGGCAAGGCTCCTTGTCAATCAGGATCAGGCGTAGGGGACGTCCTTTCAGTGTGTCCTGGATCGCGTTTACCGCATGGATTCCCGCGTAGCCGCCCCCGACCACGACGACTGTCCGTTCATGCATGAAAATCAGCTCCTTGTGGTGAGTTGACCATAGAACGAGGCAGAGTGATTTTTTGTGACGCGAGGCAGTCGGTTTTTTGGGCGAAAAGGCTCTGGCGCGGAAATGGTTTGTGTCTCCATCAAGTTTTGATAGAATGAAAGAGTTGTGGAAGGGTTTTCCTATCTGGTGCAGGCTGGAGCCTTTTCCGATAGAGAGATAGCGACATTTTTGGGAGGATGGAAAGAATGGCATACAACGTGTACACACAAGCAGAACGTCCTGATTTGAACGATCAGATGGCCGACGTGATCGCAGCGAGTTGGTCTACCTTCATGCTGCATGACGAAGTGGCCGAGCAGCATTACGATCGGCTGGAAGAGTGGTTCGCTTCCTTTCAATACTTGCTGACAGATGAAAACGACAAAGTCATGGCGGTGGGCAATTCGATTCCTTTTTACTGGGATGGTACCCTGGACGGCATGCCAAAAGGCTGGGACGACGTATTCCTGCGCGGAATCGAAGGCTACACCAAAGGGCAAAAGCCAAACACGCTGTCGGCTCTCTCGATTTCGATCGACCCCAAGTACCGCGGACTTGGCCTCAGCCGCCAGATGGTGACGGCGATGAAGGACATCGCCAAGCAAAACGGGCTGGACTACATGGTGGCGCCTGTTCGTCCGTCGCTCAAACACAAATACCCGCTGATCGCAATGGAAAACTACCTCGAATGGAAAACAGCAGACGGCGCTCCTTTTGACCCGTGGGTGCGCACGCACTGGAAGCTGGGCGCGAAAATCATGAAAGTGGCCACGGAATCGATGCTAATCAGAGGCAGCCTGGCGAATTGGGAGGAGTGGACAGGGATGAAATTCCCCGAGTCCGGCACGTACATTATTCCGGATGCGCTCGTTCCGGTGCGCATCGAGGTGGAAAAGGACGAGGTCGTGTACGTGGAACCGAATGTGTGGATGCAGCATTTTCTGTAATTGTGGCGGCACCAGTTGCTGCGTTACGTTACGCGGAATTGTCTGATTTAGGTTAGGAGAGCCGGAATTGATATGCTCCCTCCATAGTAGACAGGCAAAAGAAAGGTCTGTACTGTCTACTGTGGAGGGATTTTTTATGGGGAA
>NZ_JBQCKK010000043.1:0-3831 GCF_051967035.1 Brevibacillus sp. SAFN-007a
TGGCAGCCGCTCTGCGAAGTAGTTAAAGTTCGTTGCCCTCAAATCACTTGGGCAGCGGCGCATGAAGCGAGCCGGCAACTCCAGTTTTTGATACATCTGGTTTTCCGCCCATTCAGTTGCCGGGCTGGCGACCGCATTCGTAAAAAGTGTCTGGAACGTAAAGTGTCCATCGTCACGCATCCGTACCTGATTAGCCGGTACAACGAAATCTTCTTTTTGCTGTGCTTGACGGTTCAGTTCGTCCAAAATCCGCTTGAAATTTTCTCCTGCATTGTGCATGTAATTCATCATTCATTCCTCCTCAATGAACTTGGTATTTTTTCGTCATGGGACATTCGCGGATAAAGCTGCAGTTGGTGCAGCTGCTTCCCAATTTGGGCGGGAAAGCTATCTCCGGTGGTGTCCCTTTTTTCAGTTCCTGATAGGCGGCTCTCGCCTGGTGAATCTTCAACTTGGCCCATTCGAGGGTTTCCGCAATCGCTTCAGGCGTTACCTGTGCGGTTTTGATGACATTCTTCCTTGGAAACAGATAAGCGACCTCCGAAGCGTAAAGACCGGATTGCCACGCGCTCCAAGCATAAAGAAGCAGTTGCTTGGGCTTCTGCATGACCTCATAGACTGCCCAGGATGTTTTCCAGTCGTAAATTGTGAGGGAAAACAAATCGTACTGGACAATGAGATCAATCACCACATGGAACAGATCCGTTTCCGTAATGGGAGTGACGATTTCACGCTCGACCGCTACAATTTCCCCTTTGAAAATGTGGGTTTGCAACAGTCGATACGCCTTTAATGCCAACTCCTGCACGTCTTTCGGTATTCCCACCGGCGGCGGCTGCCTTAAAACAGAAGAAGCAATGACTTCGTGGAATTGCTTCCCGTTCGCCATTGCTTCCGTTTCCTTCTCCGGCATCCCCAACACGTACCGGAAATAGTACGCATGGGGGCAGGAGTCATATTTGAAGAGTCGGCTGTAGCTCCATTTCCAGCTCACGCCGTTCTCTCCTTCATCTTTTGCAGCTCTCGCTGAATGGTACCTTCCAAATCTGACGCTTTCTCTTCGTTCCGAATTGCTTCTACAAGTTCGCGAACGGTGACATCAGCTCGTTTGGCCCATTCCGCCCACAAATCCTTGGGGAGCTGATGCATTTTCACGGCCCGCTCCCAAAGACTTTCAATACCGGTTTCTTTCTCGGTTTTCCTAACAAATTCCTCTGCAGCTTTTTCATCGTCCAGGTATTTGCCAAGCAGAAGGACATGGAAGGCTTCCTTTGATTTCTCAGACGTGAATAGTTGCCACTCCCGCCATGCCCACTGAAGAACAGCGCGTGCATAATGCGGGTTGGTGTGAAACATTTTCCCGTCGATCTTTCCAAGGAAGCCCATGAGTTTCCACTGGTGAGCGGAAAGTTTCATGGCCGGATGCTCTTCCCATGTCTTTTTCTTCCGCTTTTTCCTCCTGGCGGCTTCATGTTTAGCCTTATATTCATCGATCACTTCTTGTTCTCCTTTTCCCTGCAGAAGACCGATAAATTTTGCCACGCCCCCTTTTACCTGGCAGCGAAAGCAGTGAAACGTATTCTTGACCGGATTTAAGTAAAGATGGAACCCGCGATCTGCTGTACCGACAATCTCTGCGCAAAACGGGCAATGGATGCGAATCTCACCTCTCGGCGCAGCCTTTTGCTGTGCCAAGAGATGGAAACCATTCGCTACGCCAAAGATGTCAGGAAAAATGCTCATGCACTGCGCACCTCCTGAATCTCTTGTCCGCTGCGGCCAGCAATTGCCTCAAAATCTCCCATCGTGCGAGTCAGGAACTTTAACAATTGTCCTCCCATCAAGTTGTTTAAGTCTTGTTGGGCGACCGGATGATCTTCCGGGATCAAGACTTTGCTGCCGTTATGCAGGAACAGAATAAAGCAAGGCGTGTCGTTGATGGCTGTTCCTTGTACATCCGTTACAGTGCCCGTAATCCAGCGGGGCGTATCAGACGGGGTGATGGCAGCGTGTCCCTTATGAGCAGCAGACTGATTTTGCGGTGGTTGCTTACCTTCTTGCCCTTGCGACCTGTTCGACGCCCTTCTGCTTTCGTTTCGGTTGTGAGCGGGTGTTCCATTCTCACGGCGTTGGTTTGCTTCATCCGATGAGGCTGCTTCTGCCCAATCCTTCAAGTCCTCAACATCCTGCGTGAAGATACCTGAAGAACGGGTTGCAGAAAGAACAGCGTCAATGAGGCCGCGCTTCTTGGCCATCTTCAGAACGGTGTTCCATAAGGAGTGGAGATCCTCATTTTCAATCCGGTATTTGATATAGGTTCCGTTTCCGTTCTTTTTCGGAAAACTCTTTTGTGCCAAAGAGTTTTTATCAATCCCCCTCGGCAACTCGTTTTCGTAGACCCAACGCCAGCGGTATCGGCTTTCCATGGTATTGGCTTCCCCAACCCCATCGGCAATGGTCACCCCGCTGCGTCGATGGATCAGGCTAATCGTTACCCGAGCCCGATAGTAGCCGGTATCCCTTTCCGTCGTTTCTTCGATCATCTTTACGATCGGTGAGAAGCCATACAGCTCGCACAGCTTTTCGGCACCCGCTTTCAGTAACGTTGGCTTCGCGGTACCTTCCAGAACGCCGTAATCTTGCCCTTCGATCATGACTTCCTTGAAGAATTGCTGCGTCAGATTGAGTTTTTGTTTCATCTCCTGCAAGACAGCGTGCATCTCTTGGGAACTGTAGCCCTCCATCAAGCGAGTTTCCTGTCCATCGATGACCGTCAGTGGGTTATTCATGGCATCTCCTTTCTTCGCCTCTTGGCTAACGTGCTATTGTTTTCTCCCGCACGAGGGATTTGGTGTATACAAAAAGACTTCTCCCGAACCATCAGAGAGAAGTCTTTTGTGTCCTGCGATGACCATTCCCTAGAACGGCAAATCGTCATCTGTGATATTAATTGGTTTTCCTGAGCCACCAAAAGGATCGGCAAATGGATCTGCTGAGGCAAATGGATCGTGGCTTGAGTACTGATTGCCCGTGCGAGCATCCTCTGCTTTATCAAGGAAATAAGCACGGTCCGCCACAACCTCTGTCACGTATACCTTTCGGCCTTCCTGGTTTTCGTATGACCGGGTCTGCAACCTTCCTTCAACAGCAGCTTGTCGGCCCTTGTGTAAGTAGGTTGCGCACAGGTCGGCAAGTTTCTGCCAGGTTACGATGTTGATAAAATCCGCTTGCCTTTCTCCTTCCTGATTGGCAAACGGGCGATTCACGGCCAACGTAAACGTCGTAACAGCGATCCCGTTTGTCGTGTAGCGCATCTCTGGATCTTTCGTCAGACGACCAATCAAGACGACTCGATTCATGATTTCTCCTTTCCGCCGATTTCTCGGCTCGTGCTATTGTTTCGCCCGCACGGGGGCAAAATAAAAAAAGACTTCCTTCCTAAAGCGGTAGAAAAGTCTTTCGTTCCTGAATGAATCAACATCATTCCTGAAATTTTGTGGAGCGCTCCTGAAATAATCGAAAAAACGCTTGAAAAATCGTGTAGAAATCGGAATGTTCCAGTTTCCCTAATACCTTGATAACCAGTTCCTGATTGATGGTAAACACTCTGTTCACTTTGGCAACGGAAGGCTTTAATAACCCTGCCGCTTCCCAGTTTTGAATGACGATATCGTATTCATTAACTGGTATAGCGGAAGTTATCATCATACAAATAAAACGCCCCGTTTTCTCTTGGCTGTCTGCATTCGACAGAACCGGTTTAACCCCTCAATATTTGAGTCAGACTCCCTTATTCTCGTTTTTTCTTCGTTTTTCATTTTCTTCAACCAT
>NZ_JBQCKK010000044.1:0-3640 GCF_051967035.1 Brevibacillus sp. SAFN-007a
AGAGATCCGCTCCTTAACATAATAGGTTTATTCTACAAGCCCTTATTTTTTCTGTCCAACTTAGTGTAACCGATCCAAACTTGCTTGTTCATTCATCGCCCCCCTAATTCATTTACATCTATATTAGCATCTTATTATGAACAGAAAGTTAACAAAATAGCACAGTCTTATTTCCTTTAGAATGAATCGCATCAATAAAGACACCCCCGTACAGTCGAAAAGTTTGAAGGTATGCCAATAGGAATTTCTCCAAAATTCACTTTGGCTCTTATGATATCCACCTATTGGGTTGTCTTATAATTATTTTTGCTTACCAAAATGTAAAAAAGTCTGAAATGCCCAGAACGATAAAAATACCTCCTGAAACCTTCTGGATCACTGTCCCCCATTTCCGAGATCGTTTTAAAACGGCCGCCCTATCGCCCACAATAGCCAGTATCCACCGAGCGTTACGAGACGTTGCCGGGACAGCAGGCTCAAGTAGACTGGGGACATTTTCGAGTGAATCTCAACGGAAAACAAAAGCGTCTTTACGCTTTCGTCATGGTGCTGGGGTATTCACGCATGATGTATGTCGAATTTACCGAAGACGAAAAACTGGAAACTCTCATAGGTTGTCATCTTCGGGCATGGCAGTATTTTGGCGGCGTGCCTCAAAGCTGTTTGTACGACAACATGAAAACAGTTGTCTCAGGCCGGGATGACAAAAGCGGGGTGATCTGGAACGAGCGTTTTGCTCGCTTTGCCAGCCACTATGGATTCAAGCTGTTGAGCTGCAAGCCCTATCGGGCTCGAACGAAGGGAAAAGTGGAGAATGGCGTCGGGTATCTGAGAAAGAACTTTTGGTCTCGTATCCGTACCTTTACCGGACTACAAGATCTCAATGAACAAGCACGCCATTGGTTGGACATCGTCGCAAATTGTCGCGTTCACGGAACCACCCATCAAGTGCCGACTGAACGTTGGAAAGAAGAAAACCTCCAACCACGTGCCTTTTGCCGCTGTGGAACGCCATTACCGGAAGGTGATGGCCGATGCCTATGTTTCCTTTGAAGCAAATCGCTACTCTGTCCCGTGGGTGTACATAGGTCAAATGGTAGAAATCCAAGACGAGAAAAACGGAATCCTGCGGTTTTATTGCAATGGACATCTAATCGCCGAACACCCCAAACAGATGGGACGCTATCAGACCGTAAGCATGAAAAAACACTTCGAAGGAATTCGCACAGCGACGAGCAAACCGGTTCCCCAACCTACGCCTCGTTACGTGTCGAATTCATCACCCGAAGTGTTGGAACGCTCTCTTACGGCGTATGAAGAACTAGCGGAAGAAGAGGTGATGCTGCAATGATTCTGCAAGAACGTCTGCTGGAAGCGTGCCGTCATTTTGGTTGGGTACGCATCCCCGACATCCTCCATTACCACGCCGAAGAAGCATCCAAGCACAACATATCGTATTTGGAGTTTTTGGACAAGCTGCTACAGGAGGAATTAGCGGCTAAATATGAACGCTTTTTGCAAACTAGAACTCGATTAGCACGGCTTCCGTTTCAAAAAACGCTGGATCAATTAGATTTTTCATTCCAGCCTTCCATCGATGAAAGACGTATCCGTGATTTTGCGACTCTAGGTTTTTTAGAACATCAGGAAAACCTGATCTTCTTAGGTCCACCTGGTGTCGGAAAAACTCATTTGGCTGTTGCGCTTGGATTGGAAGCAATCAAGCAACGCTATACGGTCTATTTCATCACCGCCCACGATCTGGTGCAGATGCTACAGACTGCGTACGGCAATCGTACGATTGCCCAAAAAATGCGGACTCTCACCAAACCAGATTTGTTGATTATCGATGAGATTGGATACCGAAAGATGGATGAAACCGCTGCTCACTTCTTTTTTCAGATTGTATCCGAACGCTATGAAAAAGGTTCATTGATCCTGACTTCCAACAAATCGTACGGAGCATGGGGAGAGATTTTCGGAGATACCGTTTTGGCAACAGCGATTTTAGACAGGCTGCTTCACCATTCCAGTACGATCAATATCAAGGGGGAAAGTTATGGCATAAAGGAAAAGAAAAAGGCGGGCTTCTTTCGACCAGAGCCTGCCGATGCTGCCAACCAATAACGGCGAAAATGGGGAATTTTCAACCGATATTTTTGGGGAAAATTAAATTGATATTGACACACCAACTGAGATGACCTCCGGGAATAACGCAGGGTATGTTTCAGTTTCTAGTCCGGCCCCGTTGTTTCCAGCCGCTGCGATGATCAGTATTCCTCTTTCTGAAGCTTTCTTGATAGCGTCATGAAGGGCCTTACTCGGCACACTGCCACCCAAGCTCATAGAGACAATATTCATTTTGTTTTCAATTGCCCAGTCGATCCCTTGAATCACCTGGCTATAGCTACCGTTACCGTCCTTATCCAGGACTTTTACCGAATAGATTTGAGCATGTGAAGCCGCACCAACAACACCTCGGTCATTATGTAAAGCGGCTATTGTACCTGCTACATGAGTTCCATGGCCGTTGTCGTCAGTGTAATCGGGTACACCTGTCACTAAAGAAACGCCACCAGCAAGGTTCAGATCAGGGTGGTGGGAAATTCCTGTATCCAAAACGGCAATTTTGACTTTATCCCCAACAATACTTTGCTGGAGTGCGTAGTTCACACCAATATCCTGAATCCCCCACGGAATGGTTTGGGTATTCGATTCTATATTTTCGAGTGCAGCATGAGTAGATACAACATTTCCAGTGGATGCTATTTTCACACTTGCATCTTCTTCGACAAAGGAAACCTCAGTATCATTTGTTACTTGTTTTACTTCGTCCGCAGTAAGTGAAATAACCAAGGCGTTCGTGCTTTTTACCTTTTTATGCCCTTTGTTCTTAAGCCCTTTCCTTTCCAAGAAAGTTTCAGCATTAACGTGGTTTTTTAAGCCGATCAAGTAGTTTTTGCTTTGTATCTTTGTGGTGTCTAACGCTGTGATGGGATGCGTGTCGGAAGGGGATTTTGGCGATTCTCCTGTGGTTAATTGGCTCGGTTGAGCGGCCAAAGCAGTTGGGGTACCAATTAGGTTTAAAGTGAGGCATACGACAAGTAGTGAAGAAAAAGTGCGAGTTAAAACCTTTTCAGATAGAGACATTTTTAATCACCTTTCGACATACTGGTTATGCATCATACGATACAACTGGTAGTATATCAAAGGTCCAATATCTTGCCTTTAGAGAAAAAATGGAACAAGTTTGTACGAAGGTTATCTGCCCGGTTCGTACTTGAATAACTCCAATATTGCTCAGCCTCTGCTGACTCTCACCTGCAGCCAAAACAAGTGAAGACGAAGCTGTAATATGTGAGACGTTTTGCAGTCTATGCAGCCACGGTAGCTGATCTAGAATCCAGCATTACTGATTCTAAATGGTTGTCGTTCAGGGATAGCCCTAAACAAAATTAAGGACCTCAATAGTGATCTCAAGGTCCTTAAAATAATAACCCATGTAAAAAAACTACATTTCCTAAAAGGGTTTTAAGGTAGGCAGGTCTAAGCAGCTCTCACCTGTGGATCGGTTACACTAAGTTGGACAGAAAAAATAAGGGCTTGTAGAATAAACCTATTATGTTAAGGAGCGGATCTC
>NZ_JBQCKK010000045.1:0-2697 GCF_051967035.1 Brevibacillus sp. SAFN-007a
ACCTTAAAGTGAATTGCGTCTAGGAAAACAACAGCATAAACCGATTGCAACGGGCGATTTTGCCACTCTTTGATCATTGGAACGACCTTATTCGTTACATTGGAAATGAGTGTTGGTGAGACATCGATGCCATAGAGCTGCTGCAGATGGTCTTGGATATCGCGTGTAGATACGCCTTTGGCATATAGGGCGAGAATTTGATCTTCGATCCCTGTAACATTGGACTGATGTTTCTTTACAATGGTCGGCTCAAAATCACCCTCTCGATCTCGAGGTACTTGGATGTCAACATCCCCGTACTCAGAACGAACGGTTTTCTTGCTATACCCATTGCGGCTGTTGGTTGTCCGCTTGTTTTTCATGTCATGTTTAGCGTATCCAAGAGAGGACTCGATTTCAGCTTCCAGTATTTCTTGGATCGTGTCTGCAAATAGATCCTTTAACGCTGACTGTACGTCGTCCACTGACCTCATGTTTTTCTCTTTGATCCACTGCTTGATTTGCTCTTTTGACATCATAAAAATCTCCCAACCTTTCTACTCATAATTGTAGTTTAGAGGTTGAGAGTTTACACAAATTATTTTACAGACTCCAAATTTCATTTCTGGACAAATGATAAAAATAGGGTATCCTTACCCATGAGTTCACCACAATGGCCACCAACATCTCTATTTTCCGTCATATTCAAGTTCCTCCATCCGACAGAATTAAACGGGACAATTTCACGTTGCAGGAATTCTCCATTCATCTAATCCACCTCGGCATAATATACCCAGAGTGAATTATCCTGAAGGAAAAATAGAAAAGAATTTATCAAGACGCTCCATATATTTTTCGGAAGGCTGGTATTCATCTTTTTCGAGCGCTTACCCCCAGTTTCTTTCCGAACTCCCTTTTGTTGTACCCATGATAGAGTCGTGCCTTTTTGATTCGTTGGCCAGTGTATGCTCCGGAAGGCTTTCAAAATTTGATTGGGATGATGTAGATATTCATCACATTATTCCATTAGCGTATGGTGGTGATAATAGCTTCGATAATTTGATCCAGTTGCCTAAAAATTTTCACAGGAGAGAAGTAACACCATGGTGGGCTTCTTATGGTAAATATGTTCCAACAGGTGATGACTATTAAAATAGTAAAGGTGATCTAATTGGCGAACAACGTGTGCTTATTGGCATTAGATGGGTTAAAAAAGCGTCTAGATAACGACAACACTATGTTGGTACAGAGATTGAGGGGTAAGGTTTATCAGGCGGTTTTCATTTTTAATCCCCCAGCTCCAGAATCAAAATTTGAGCAATTTTCAAAAGATACTGGGTGGAGTTTGCCAGCGGGATATAAGGATTTCTTGTCGGTACACAACGGCGCCCGGTTATTCCGGCACATAAAAAATGGTGGAGGATACGAGTTGTTAAGCCTAGAGGAAATCAAAGAAAATCACCTTGATTATATGCCTAAACATTGGTATCCAATATCAATAAACAATGGTGACTATATCTTTATTGACTCTAATCGTGTTAAAGAAGGAAGAGATGATTACTTAGTTCGATTCGACCATGATAACGACGTATCCCCACAAATAGGATCACACATGAAAATGAATTTTGAGAATTGGTTAGAGAGATTAATTATTGCACAAGGGACAGAATTTTGGCATTGGAAATAGATACGTTATAAAAAGACGCGATAGGACGCGTCTTTTTTATTCGCATGTTCGCCACATGTTCGTATATAATAAGAACATAAGTTCTGTATCGGAGGGTGAGCAACATGGCAAAGGAACTGCAGCGAGCAATTAACCAGCGAAACACATCCAAATCATTTACATAACCAGCAATGGCAAGGCGACACAGCGTACCTTGCTGCCACTGGAGATCGTGGATGATCGACTGAAAGCTTATTGCCTCACCCGAAGAGCGCCAAGAGTATTTGTCATCGACAACATCCTTGCAATGCAGCCTGTGGTGATTGGCCGTGCTGTCTGACTTCGAGCGGAAAGTCTTGCGGGTGATCGCAAATTTTTCGGCCGTGCGACGCAGGACACCTTCGGTTGACGAGCTTTGCATCAAAACCGGGAGAACTCGGGGCGGAATCATGGCGGTGCTGGAAGTCCTGTCACCTGAAGAGTATATCGAGTGGGACCGCATGCAGCCGGACAAGATCGAGCTGTTGGAAGCATGGGAAAGGGGAGTACATCATCCATGGCAAGTAAGATAGAAAATATGTGGGCTGCGTCCCGTTTTGTCCTGCCCGAACAGCGGGAGCTGTATCTGCAGCACAGGGAGGATATGAAGCTGGTAAAGATGCCGGAACTCGAGCAAGACGAGCTTGAGTCATTTCATTACCTGATCCGAGACTCAGCCCGCGAGGACTATGCAATCACCATCACCTGGTGGCAACCAGTCAAAGAGGACTTGGGCAAAACCTGCAGCATGTGGGGCGTGATCAAGTGGATGGATCAAAACAGCCGGCGGGTTAAACTGGTGAACGATGAGGAGAGCCGGTGGATTCAGATGGATGCAATCATTAACGTAATTCCATAAAGGGGAGAGCAACGTGTCAAATGTACTTACCTCATTTGATTCAATGGATGTAAGAAGTAGGATCATTGGAGCTATTTTTGTTGTTTTTAAAAAACCAGAAGCGATAGCACAATTTGTAGATGAGAGTACTGGGACCACGTACGTTGTTACTTAC
>NZ_JBQCKK010000046.1:0-2379 GCF_051967035.1 Brevibacillus sp. SAFN-007a
TGTCAAGGGTCCGCTACGCCTTACGCCCTTGACTTTATTGGCTTCGAAAAAGATGTCCCAATTAGGGGGATGAAACCATTTCATATATCGGTTGATCGAGTTTACACAAAAACCTTGACAGACCCACATTGTCCGGTCTTCGATTCCCCAATGAAACGTGTAGATCGATTTTGGAAGTGTCGGACAGGAGCGTTCCGCTTAGCGATGCTCTCATCAGAATTTCTGAGTTAATGCTGCCAGATGTTTGCTGGGAGATGTCTATCCCTCTCTCTGCATGTCAACGCCGACTTTATTTTGACCCACCATCGCCGGTTTAGAATCGACCCACCCGGCGATTTTTTGTTGGTTAGGTGGTAGAGGGAGAGCCGTAGGCTCCAGTCCTCATCTTCTCACGAAGCCGGTAACTATTCCCCCTAATGTTGACGATGTGGGAATGGTGTAAGAGCCGATCCAGGATAGCCGTAGCAAGTATCGGATCGCCCATCAGTTCCCCCCATTCACCGAAACTCTTGTTGCTGGTTAACAGAATACTCCCTCTCTCGTATCTTGCACTTATTACCTGGAAAAAGAGGTTAGCTGCCAAACTGTCAAACGGTAAGTAACCAATTTCGTCAATAATCAGGAGCTTTGGTCGAATATAGATGCGTAGGCGTTTATCCAGCCTGTTTTCCGTGTAAGCTTTTCGCAGATCTTCGATGAGTTGCGAGAGACTGACAAAGTAAACGGATATCCCTTGCGAGATGGCTTCTACAGCCAACGCCACCGCCAGATGACTTTTTCCTACTCCGGGAGGCCCTAAGAACAAGACATTCTCGTGTCGGGTTACAAAAGTCATCGTGGCCAGCTCTCGAATCAACCGTTCGTCAATGCTGGGTTGGAAAGCAAAATCGAACTCCTCCAGCGTTTTTCGGTAAGGCAAGTGTGCGAGTTTGGTGCGTACCTCCATATTCCGTTTTTGACGTTCCGCTATCTCTGCATCTAGAAGCATGTTGAGAAAGGACAGATAGGTGGGCTGTCCATGACTTGCCGCTTCCAAATGGGCATCCAAGAGTAGAGCTGCTTGCTGAAGCCCAAGTTCCTCGAGACGTAGCCGTGCCTGTTCCAGTTCGATCATGCTCCCATCCCCGTCAGCTGCTCATAGTCATCCAGCGAACGCACTTCCACTTGCTGCGATGAAATCTGTCGGGCTTGCGGACGTGGATAGGCATATCCTTGAGCAGTCGTAAGACCTGCATACTGGTTTTCACAAAAAACAGTTGCACGGGATCGATAGACCTTTTGGTGTCGAGCAATACATGTGCCGTCGGCCCAAATTTCCACCCACCCATTCACTTCTCGCACGGTTACCTCACGTCCACTGTACCTCCATGGAACCCCATATCGTACACCATCGTAGCTAACAAATCCGTCTCGGCTGACCTGTCTCGGTTCATGCAAGTTTTTTTCCCATCGTTCAGCTGAAGGGATAGGCGACAGATTTTCCTCACGGAGTCGGTCGATGGGACGTTCGCCGGTTGTTCCATGAATACGGCGGTTAATCCGCTCACACCAGTGTAGGGCTTGTTGATTGAGATCCTGTAAATCAACGAAGCGTTTGCCAGGAAGAAAGTTGTTTTTTACGTATTGAACGCCTCGTTCCACTTTTCCCTTTGTTTCGGGGCGTCGAACTTTACATACTTTTGGAACAAGCCCAATCGCTGCAGCAAAATCGGCAAAAAGCGGATGCCAGCGAGGTTTTCGATCATCTCCCATGCCCAGTACGACGGTTTTCATCTGGTCGGTCAGCATTACCTTTGGGATGCCCCCAAAATATTCAAAAGCATGAATCAAGCAACGAAGAAAGCTGTGAATGTCACAACGCTTAGTGAACTCTATATAGGTGGAACGAGAGTACCCCAATACCATGACAAATACCGGCACTTTTCGGACTGTACCGTCCAAATCTACGTAATCACACAGTCCCCAGTCGACCTGTGCATATTCACCAGGTTTCGTCTCGTAACGAAGAACAGCGGGAACTTGTTTGGGAGGACGGAAGTCCTTCACATAGTCTTTCAAGATGGTACGCCCCCCGGTATACCCCTTTTCTCGTAGAAGATCGAATAAAACCTCGCAGTTATAGATACCTTCTTGAAGACGTTCCTGCAGGAACGGTTTATACGGATCAAGCTTGAAACCACGAGATTTACGGGTTCCCTTTTCGGGGGAGAATTCACCCCGGAGATATCGGCGAACTGTATTTCGAGAATGCCCCGTTAGACGGGCAATTTCACGAATACTCTTGCCTTCTGCCCTCATGGTATCTCTAAAGCCCCAAAATTGGATTTGAGTTATCACCCCTTATCTTGTTAATCTGGTATCAGAAGAACAGAGGGGGAT
>NZ_JBQCKK010000047.1:0-1152 GCF_051967035.1 Brevibacillus sp. SAFN-007a
CTGTATTCTTCCTGGCTGATTCGATTTTTGATCTGTTTGAATCGACGTGTTGCGAGGTCAAGCGGAACCCGAAATTCGTGAGCCCAGTACATGGGGACATCTTTCTCGTATGTTGGCAAATCCAGTTCCAGCACCATAAAGAAGGGAATAGCGGCGTATAACTGAAACTGCGATGCTTGCGTTTCCTGCAAGTCCCGGAACGCCTTGGGGAGCATTTGTTGATCACCGACGTGGCGGAGCGGGTGACAAAGTTCATGAAAAAATTCGCTCTGAGCAGATGGCTCGTCCAAACGAGAGTCGAGAATGATCATAAAATCATTAGAGCCATCGTCAATCCAACGGGCATGAGATTTTGTCGGGAGATAGGATATTTCACCCCCATAAATGTTTGCAATCCGGTGAATATCAAGGTCTTCTGGCGTGAAGATGGAATGTGCGAGGTATTTTTCAGCAATCCATTCCTCAAGTGGAGTCATTTTGTAGAGCGACAAATCCACACAAACCCCTCCTAAACAAACATTTGTTCGTATTTATGGGTGAAAATAATAGCCCAAAGGGCTATGAAGCACTAGAATAAAGGATTATTTTTCCCGTTCCTTCGCTCGTCTTTCTTTCATCCTACGGAACAGTTCCAAACTCTCTTTCAAATACTCGGCTTCCTCTTCGGTAAGATCTTCCCCGCCAGTAATAAAGGCAAGGCCCATGCGTGCGTTTTTATCGTCCTTTTTGTCGGAAGGGGCAGGATCGTCAGTACGACCGAGGAGATAATCGACGGAAACCCCGAAGTAGTCGGCAATCTTTTCTAAGCGCTCACGTCTCGGAGTGTTATCATCAGACGATTCATAACGGCGGATCGTCGATTCCGGAATTTCTAAGGCTGCTGCAAGGGCCTCTTGTGTTAACCTTTTTTTTGACCGAAGTTCCTTAAGTCTATCTTTAAACCCCATTATTATCACGCTCATTTCTTGCCTCCATTCTACAAAATAACGTTCATAAAATAAACGCTCAATATTTGAACAAAAACCATTGACACGCTCATTTATCGAGCGTATATTATAATTGCAAGGTTCAAAAAATGAGCTTAACAAAGTGAGGTGAAAGGAAATGAAAAAACTCGCCCCTCGCCAGAATTTAATTAAGTCACGTAAAGAT
>NZ_JBQCKK010000047.1:1252-2362 GCF_051967035.1 Brevibacillus sp. SAFN-007a
AATCCATAAAGTAGGTGATACTCATGAATCAAGGAATACTGACCCCCGCTGAATGTGCGAAATACATCGGCGTCCACCGTGACACGATTTACGCGATGGTTCGCAAAAAGGAAATCCCGCATTTTCGGGTTCGCTCCCGCATTTTCTTCCGAGTTGAGAGCATCGACGCCTGGATGCGTGAACAGGAACAGAAAAACACCAAGTCTTCGGCCTAGTAACTCAACATCTTTTTGAATATTCTAGCTGTTTCTCTTTCTTAGTTCTATTCCTGCTTTTTCCTACTCGCTGTTTTCATTATCTCCACTTTACGCGATTGTCATGCTGCACGGAGGAGTATGATGCCCGGTATTTGATCCAGATCTGTCACCCAACAACGGAATCTGAGGAGGGGGATCCATATGGAACGTTCCTTGGTAGAGGAGGCATTCATCGAGCTGCAAGATGCTCAGTCCAATTTGAAGGAAACAGGTACCTCGTCACCCTTTTTGCTTACG
Organism: Brevibacillus sp. SAFN-007a; assembly: GCF_051967035.1. Taxonomy (NCBI): domain Bacteria; kingdom Bacillati; phylum Bacillota; class Bacilli; order Caryophanales; family Paenibacillaceae; genus Brevibacillus; species Brevibacillus sp. SAFN-007a. Next base: position 1,747 of record NZ_JBQCKK010000047.1, read on the forward strand.
GAACCTGGATTAAAAAAAGCAGAATCCATATGCACAGATACCAAAAAGTAGTGGTTACTCAGGGGAAGTTAGTCTTCCCTATCGTTTTTCTTACAAGTTGAAACTGAGTAGTAACAAAAGGACACGATCATAAAGGCGCTTGTCCATTTGTTAGTGGTCAGATTCGGAAAAAAGTGAGGAGGGGTCGTTATGCAATACGTTGAGCTGATGGTTTTGAGCGGTCGGGAACACAACGTTTTGAATCTTCTCAAGAAGAAAATTGAAATGCTGGCTGAGTCCGATGATTCATACGCGTTCCTGAAGGATGTGGTTGTATGCCACTTCCGGAAGGGGGTCTCTCAGGTTTCTCACCGCGTCAAATATAGCTATGAGAAGGGGGTGAAAAGCTACCTGTTTATCGGTGCCGATCTGATGAATTGGACCACCGATCAACTGGAGAAGTTGTATTGCGTTTTAACAAGCGGCATCCCATTTGTGATCGGGTTGGTTCGGAAGTGGCAGCAGATTCAACAGCGGCTGTTTACTTCTCAGGAAGAGATGGAACGCATGGCTCGTAATCTCGGTACAGAATTGGAGCCGGAGATTCGCCTGGTGTTACCTGAAAAAGAGACTGACA
>NZ_JBQCKK010000048.1:0-1722 GCF_051967035.1 Brevibacillus sp. SAFN-007a
TGAAGTGCCCCCTGTCAAGTAGACAGTGAAAAAAACAAAAAGCTTAGACACCAATCTGAACCTAGGTTGGTGTCTTCATTATGCCACAGAACTTTGTAGATATTGTCGATATTCTAGGGGTGTCATACGGTTTAGTCTTTTCTGGTACCGATGATTATTGTAGTAATTTATGTATTCCGTAATGGCTACTTCTAGCTCTTCGTATGTATTGAATTTCTGGAGATCGTACATCTCCGTTTTTAACATTCCCCAGAATGATTCCATTGGACCATTGTCGATACACCTAGCTACCCTCGACATGCTCTGAGTCATTCCTGTTTCATCTAGTTTCTTCTTGAACATTTTGTTCGTGTATTGAAATCCTCGATCACTATGAAAGATGGGTTTCGCATTAGGATATGCCCGATGGGCAATATCAAACGTTCTAAACACAAGCTCATTGTTGTTGGAGTGCCCGATCACAAAGGAAACAATACTTTTATCCGACAAGTCCAGAATCGCGCTCAAATAAGCCTTGCTTTGAAGGCCGTACTTCATTTCCGTTACGTCTGTAAGCCACTTTGTACCGAATACAAGGGATTTGAAATCCCTGTTCAAGACATTTTCTGCCGTGATTTCAGGCGTTGTCGGAACGTAATTCTTTTTCTTTTTGCGGCATACGGATTTCAATTTTAAAATACCCATGAGTCTGTATACACGTTTATGGTTGATAGAAAGATGGAACTCTCGATTCAGTTTCATGGTCATCTGGCGATAACCAAGAATACCGTTTTTTTCTTCGTAGGCACACTTAATCATAGGCAGCAACACTTTGTTGAATTTCTCATTTTCACTTTCTTTTCTATTTCGCCACTTATAATACGAGGAACGCGGAATTCCTACGATTTCACAAAGCTGGCTGATGGAATATGATTTACTGTCGTACAGCTCACGAATGGCAAGATAAATAGGTTCATTGCGGACTTGGTTTATTGTCGCCCCCTTTGAATTTCGTCTAGCTTTTTTAGAAAATCGATCTCCATTTGCTTTCTTTTATTCTCAGCTTGAAGCAGTGCATTTTGTGCTTGTAGCTTCTCCACCTCAGACATCTCGCTTTCAGATTTTCGTTTCCCACGTTTGTCCTGAAGCGCATCTACGCCAAATTTGATGTATTTGTTTGTCCATGAGTAAACCTGCTGATAGGACACCTGAAATTCCTTGGCTGTATGGATATAATTATGCTGATGTTCTAAGCAGAATTTCACAATTTCGATTCTTTCTTCGAAAGTAGTCGCTCGTCCTTTTGTCATGATTGGTGTTCCTCCTGTTCTGGAAGATTTCAACTTTTCATGACCATTATACTTTAGAATCCAGTTACGCAGTTGGCGGGTTGATTTAATACCATACCTCTTACATATCTCCATATGAGAAGCAACGCCAGCTAGATAATCCTCGACAGCAGACTTCTTCAGTTCAGCGGAATAGGGTATGTTCTTAGATGTACTGAACAGCCCATTGGGACCTAACGATTGATAGGTTTGAAGCCATTGTTTTATGGAGGAAAAGGCAACATCTAGTGTTCTTGCTAGATGTTTTAGAGAATCTTCTCCGCGAAGATATTTTTCGATAGCGGTAACCTTTTCTGCTCCAGCTATTTTTGCTTTATGGGACATAAAAAAATGCTCCTCCTTACAGGGAGACAGTTTTATTATTTCAACTGTCTACTTGAAGGGGAGCATATCA
>NZ_JBQCKK010000049.1:0-1707 GCF_051967035.1 Brevibacillus sp. SAFN-007a
ATTAGCTCAGTTGGTAGAGCATCTGACTTTTAATCAGAGGGTCGAAGGTTCGAGTCCTTCATGGCTCACCAGTTTTTACAAAGAAAGACATGCGCAGCACGATAGAAATATCGATGCCCTTTTCTGTTTTACCATGCGGGTGTGGCGGAATGGCAGACGCACCAGATTTAGGTTCTGGCGGGCAACCGTGGGGGTTCAAGTCCCTTCACCCGCACCATAGGCGTCAAACCCTTGAGAAATCAAGGTTTTTTTATTTTCGCCAGAAGTTGGTGTGGGAGAAAATAGTCCCCGAAAGTGTCGTTGGGGACGAAATGGGGACGAACACCTCAAATCGACTGTTTTTTGGGGTCGAACTGGTCGAATTTGTCCGCGAGGTCCCGACTCACTTGTTTGGTAACGTGTGCGTAGATATCTGCCGTCGTTTGGTGTTGCTTATGCCCCAGACGCTCCTGGATCGCTTTCAAAGATGCACCCTGATGGATGAGCAATGTAGCTGAGCTGTGTCGTAGATCGTGGAACCTGATGTATCGCAGCCCGTGACGCTTTACGAATTTACTCCACCACTCGGAAGGGTAGGTAAAGTATAGCGGCTTTCCGTAGCCGGCGTGAAATACATATTCACGGTCACCCCCCTCCCATCTGTCCCGGATTTTCATCTTTTCTTCTCGCCATTGTAAATGGTATCGGCGCATTTCCTCCATATACCAACCTGGCATCTGTACGATGCGATCCTCACCGTTTTTCGGCTCTTTTTCATATACCTTACCATCTGCTGTAAGTGGAATACTCTTTTTGATATGGATCGCATTTTCAGCGAAAAGTACCTGCGGCCACTCTAGTGCAATCAATTCACCGCGTCTAAATCCACCGATTATTGCCCCGAGGATGAGTAGTCGCCACATCAATGGCTCTTCATTCAGCGCTTTGATCACCTCTTGTGCCTCATCAGCTTCGTAGAATTGAGCTTTTTTCTTTTCTGCCTTTGGTTTCTTAATTTCCTTTATCGGATTAGATTTAATGAGTTTCCAACTTTCCGCTTGGGCGAATATATTCCGCATGACCGAGTAGATGTATTGAATGGTACGTCCAGATAGCATTTGGCCGCGGTCGTCTTTCCTTGATCCAGGATTGGAGAGACGATCCATAAGGGTGATGATGTGCATCGGTTTGATTTCATCAAGTCTTTTGTGCCCGAGTGCTGGCAGGATGTGATTCCGAATATGACCCAAGTACTCTTTTAAGGTTTTTGGGGCAAGCTGCTTTTCAGCGTACTTGGTTCTCCACTCTTCAATAAAGGCGGCGAAGGTCATCTTCTCAGGAGTGATGTACTCACCGGCCTCAACCTCAAGCTTGAATTTAAGCCACTCACTTTCCAGATACTCTCTAAGTTTCTTTTTTGTTTTCAATAACGCTGGATCTTCAACCTTAATGACTTTTCTTTCACGCAACCGTTCTCCATTAGGTCCATACCCCAATTCAACGGTTAAACGCCAAGAATTAGCGCCGCGCTTTTCAATACTTGCCATGTTTGGTTCACCTCCATGGATTCATCTGCAGGATTTCTTCGAGGTCTGCCACCTGCAACATCAGAAATTCGGCATCCCAATAATCTAGCATGTTTTCCGTCGCACGCCTACGGAGAGGGTCAAGCCGAATCCCGAACTTCCCTGGTTTATCTTCGCTCACGGTCAGATCTGCAAGCGTCAC
>NZ_JBQCKK010000050.1:0-1671 GCF_051967035.1 Brevibacillus sp. SAFN-007a
CGTTGAGGACATTCAGCTATATGGACTGAACAAGGCAGCCCCGACTCTTCCTAATTGGGAGGAGAGAAGGGCTGTTGTTTTTTCCTAGTTTATAAAGCTTGGGATGCCATTCATTACAAGAGGGGGTTAACTTGGATACCGCCGGCCAGCATTGCCGAGCAACTCGAAGACGTGGCGGTACTGCCTGATGGGGAGGTCAGGGAATACAAAGGCTATTTCCCCAGCGGCCAGTTCAAGACGATCATCCTGTTCGAGGACAAACGGAATCTCCAGAGCGGCCAGGGCCTCACGAAGGTAGCTGACCTCCGACCAGGGTACCGGATAGTAAAACGACTTTTCCATATGATCACGCTCCTTGTGGTGAGCGTAGCATACCGGGTTGGGACAAAAAAAGGTTTTACACAATCAATTATGTTAAGAGGGGGACAAATGATGAACATGCAATTGTCTGTCACCAAAGGGGAAACCAGCGACTAGGGGAACTTCTGGACAAAGCACAGAGACGTGAGGAACAGTGGATAGGCGCTTACAACAAAGCCATAGCACGTGAGAAAAAGCTGGTCGAGGCGTTGCAGATCATAAAGGAGAGAAGCACTGATTACTGTGCTGTTGGTGTCGCCAACGACACGCTGAAAGAGTTGGAGTTGATTTAACAAAAGAGAAAAAGAGGACAGGAATATTAAAACAGAGTGTTATAAGTCTCTCCAAATTTTTGCCAAGCCTTCACAAAAGCATAGGCGAGTACACATAGACCAAGGAAAATGATACCCAAACAGCCGTACCTCATGTAACAACCTCTTTCGGAGAAAAATTTTAGAGACCAACTAGTTACTATACTACAACAGATGGACAAGTTGTTTAAGTTGAAAATACGGAGCTGGTGCCCCCTTTATCGGGAACACCAGCCGATGGGTTAGTCTTGTTTTGACTCGCCATCTGTACCAAACAAATGCCTCAAGACGATCTGGGTCACGTCAGATACCCGCTCGAAGACGAATGCGACCCCTGTCTCATGAGGCTGAACATGGTAACGAGTCACACCGAACTGCGACAGTTCCTGACTGATCCGCAGAGCGTCAGAGAGACTTACAAAAAAGTACAGACGCTTGGTCATAGTATCACCCCCTTCCGGGCTAAAAGTAGCAGAAGGGGGTTGGGACAAAAAAGATAAAGCCCCTGTACAGGGAGCCGAATATAGGTTCGCTACTAAATAATATCATGTCTATCCGCAAGGGGGAACGGAAGATCAGCATACAACTGATTTTCCTGCAAAAATAAATCACAAAGAGACACAATAAAGGTTGGGGATAGATTTGAAACGGCCCCCCGTTCTGCCGACCGCAAAAATTCACGACGATCAAAACCACTCAAGTCCGAATGGTGGCTCAATAGACTGCCGTTAGTCAAGGCTTTGTCTTAGTTGAAGGTGTTTGGGGACAAAACCTTTATGAAGTAAAAGAAAGGAGGAAAGAAAGAAGGGACTAGATAGCGCTAGTCCCTTTTGAATCCCGATATGAACACAAATAAATTATACCAATTTTACGTGTATTTGGTCAACCATTCCCCTGTTCGTATTCATGATGTTGCAGATGTGTTTGCAGTTCACAGAGCTACCGTTTGGAGGAATATACGGAAACTTGAAATTGCCAATCTGATCCAGACACAACGGAC
>NZ_JBQCKK010000051.1:0-1590 GCF_051967035.1 Brevibacillus sp. SAFN-007a
TCTGGAATGAAGCAATGGCCAAAATCGAAGCACATCTTTTTCAGAACATAATCCACACAGGATTCAATCCGGAACATCGAATTGGGCATGATGCCTATTCTTTTTGCGATTTCGTCTGCCTTAAGAAAGCCGATGAGATCCAGTTTGGTGAGCTGGTACGGATTCCGCTTGATAATGTCCAGCGTGTTGGAGCCAAACTCTTTGTAGGCCTTCACGACAATACTTGTACTTATACCGTACTGTGACAGCTCCATCATGATCTGTTGAACCTCAAACGATGCCCGGACACTGGAGACAATAGAAGATGCCTTTTGCTGACCAATTCCACGGATCGGCAGCAAGCAGGCTTCTCCGTCTTTCATGATAATATCTAATGCGTTCTCACCAAGGACATCAATAATCTGCTTGGCTCTTTTCTCTCCGCAGCCTTTCACCAGGGACGAAGAGAGGAAAGCAATCACCTGTTCCTTGCTTTTCGGAATCGGACGTTCCCAACGCTCGACACGGTACTGTTCGCCAAACTGGGGATGTTTAAACCAATCGCCGTAAACCGTGATTTTCTCGTTTGGCTCTACCCCATAAATAGTCCCGATGATGGTAATTTCTTCGCCATCGTCTTGCTTAAGAATGGCAACAATGAAGTCGTTGTTCGGTTGCCGAAACTTATAACGGACTAATGTTCCGGTTTTCACACTCAATGTTACACCTCCTCGTTGTGTCACTTTTTTGATATAGTAGTTTTAAGTTTGGTAACGAAATCAACTCGGGTTACAGGCTTACACTATGGATCAAACAACATGACCTCATCTCTCCCCCCAATAAAACATAATAAACAATGTAACAAGCCAAAGGATGCCAGCTATTATTTTCGCTCGTTTAAACGAATCCATTGTTATCTGCCTCCATTGTTTTTACTTCAACAAGAAGTACAGCTCAAATAATGCAAGCTAATATCCACCAAGTGGATGAAATGTTGTCCACAGGGCAATTTAACTCGCATCTGAGCTCCTCTTGAGCGATAATGCTAATGTTTGTTTTGTCCGCCGATGAACGAGCAGCCACATATCGGGCAGTTTTTTGCTTAGCAGCCAATCCTTCGGATTAAGGTCACAGCTAAGAAGTACGAGTTTTTGCGTTCGTGTCAAGTTTTTCCCGTTTTTCAATGTCTCAACTCCTTCTCCTTAATTCCACCGTCAAGCCACTGATCCCCGATGCCTCATATCTTCTTCAATCAGTACCGGCAGCCACTTGATTAGCCATTCTGTCGGGATGAACACGTTGGGTTGGATCGCCTGGGGCAAGTGTCGCTTAATCAAATCAAGAACAAAGTCGTAAGAGAGAGAAAGGACCCGCTTGGGTTTTCGACCGATCTCCCTTTCCTCTATCCTCTGCCCAATCGAACTCACTTTTTGTTTGAAGCGATCCACCATCTCCTTGAAAGACACGCACTTACGAACCACGTTTTCAGCCTTGGCTTCTTCAACTGCAGCCTGGATCTCAACCGCCTGAACAGTGTCAGTCTCTTTTTCAGGTAACACCAGGCGAATCTCCGGCTCCAATTCTGTACCGAGATTACGAGCCATGCGTTCC
>NZ_JBQCKK010000052.1:0-1523 GCF_051967035.1 Brevibacillus sp. SAFN-007a
CGGTTTAACCCCTCAATATTTGAGTCAGACTCCCTTATTCTCGTTTTTTCTTCGTTTTTCATTTTCTTCAACCATTTGGTAGTGTAGGTAGATAAAGCTCTAGCGTCAAGGAATTCGCTTGACCCCAGACCTTTATCTACCTATGGTTCACCTAGGTCGAAGAAAAGCGATCTGTGCTAATCGTTAACCTTGCTATACTTTTACAACAAATGGCTTCACGCGTTGCTCTTCAACTGCCTGTCTAAATTCTACCGGTGACAGGTCATATAAACTTCCGTGAATCCGGCGTTGGTTGTAAAAAAGCAGGTAATTTGTCACGGTTTCATAAGCCTGCTGGTAGCTTTCAAATTCGTGCCTTTCCAGACATTCCTTCTCCAAAATGCTATGAAAGGCTTCAATGTGAGCATTTTTGTTTGGTGTTTTCGGTGGAATTCGCTCATGTTCCACCTGAAAATTTGCACAAGACGATTCAAAAATATGGCTAATAAACTGTGGACCGTTGTCTGTTCGAATCACAGGACGTTCTTGGTTCTCAAATTGTTGCCGTCTCCATAACGCTCGTTGCAAGATTTGGGAAGCGTGTTTTCCTTCACAGCTTAGGCCGATATGGTAATCTACGATGGCTCGATCGTAAACATCAATGAGTGATAACAAGAAGAAAAAGCGCTTTTCTCCGGCAATATAGCCATACTTCACGTCCATTTCCCAGAGCTGATTGGAAGCAGTGATCTCCCGATTGTTCGCAAGCTTGCGAGGATATTTACGCTGTTTTTCCCGTTGCGGGTGTAACAGATTCTCTTCCTTCATCAGGCGGTACACTTTCTTTTTGTTGATTTTCAGTCCATAATCTCGCCGCAGACAAACGGTTATTTTCCGGTAGCCATATGCCGCTTCTTCGTCCGCCAGATACTCATGAATCCACTCTTTGATCTGTTCGTCTGCCACAGGCTGTCCATCTTTTTTCATGGAGTAACCGGGGATGGGACGTCCACCATTATACACTTTGGGTTTCCCTTGATTCTTGCGGCGGGCATAGTAGGTCGCTTCCAAGATGCCGACAATGTTCAAGACGGTCTTGATTGGGTATCCCAGCTGTATCCACTTGTCGGCTATTTCCATTTTGTCCGATAAGCTGGGTTGACCTTTTTTACAAGATCACGGAGGATGGCGATTTCGAGATCCTTCTCTCCAAGCAATTTCTTAAGCTTGTCATTTTCTGTTTCCAACTCACGAAATTCCCCTGGTGAGGGAGTATAGCTGGTTACCGCCTTAGCATCTGGAGAGGCGTTTTTCCAATCGGCATGTTTGGAATCTCGTATCCACCGATATAGCATTTTTGCATCGATACTATGGCGACGGGCCACTTGCGCAGCGTTGCCTGCTTCTTTCGCTTCTTGAACCAATTGTTGTTTGAACTCCAGTGAATAGCGTTTCCGTTGCATAAAAAATCCCCCTCTGTTCTTCTGATACCAGATTAACAAGATAAGGGGTGATAACTCAAATCCAATTTTGGGGCTTTAGAG
>NZ_JBQCKK010000053.1:0-1517 GCF_051967035.1 Brevibacillus sp. SAFN-007a
CATCCGAACGTATGGCATTGGATGGGATCAGAAGACCAACAGTATCGTATTCTCCAACCGAGACGCAGTAACAGGGGATGTGCTTGGGTTTACGTACAGATCCATTGCACCCACTTCCAAAAAACGATACCGCAATACGCCTGACGACAGCCTCTTTCAAAAAGGGGCTGTTTTATTTGGCCTTTATGAAGTGCTGAAAGAGGCAAAACGCAGCAAGACACTCTATTTAGTAGAGGGGGGATTTGATGCAATCTTAATGCGCCAAGAGCTTCGGGTACCAGCTGCGGCCATGCAAGCTTCACATCTATCAATAGAACAAGCGTGCCTGATAGAACGGGTTGTTGGGAAAGATGTGAAGATTTACGTTGTCCGAGATAATGACGAGGCGGGCGGAAAAGGGATTGAACTGACCAAAAAAACGTTACAGAGTAAGGGTTTCGATTATGAGGTGTTGAGACCGAAGAATGTTTTTAAGGATATTGCCGAGCAACTTCAAACTGAAAAACAAGAGAGGATGAGGAAAATGGGCAAAATCAATACCATGAAAGAATTGCTGGGGAAACTCCCATTATCGGTAACTGTTCAGAAGGTGAATCAAATCCTCGAAAATATAGAGCCGAGCGTTTTATCTGCTGATGAGCGATTGGAATATCATCTGCTGAACAGAGTAACAGAACACTTGGAAGCAGCTTTGTATGATCTTAGCTATTTGAACAAGAAGGTTACCGCTCAGGGACGTTTGTACAAAAACAGCAGCGGCAGATATGCCATCAATGAGGATCATTACTTCACTTGCGGAGAGACCATCGAAATATTGGTGAACGAAGAAGAGGACGGCGGATACTGGGTACGAACCAGGATTGAACATAATGGGGAAGACTATTACGCGGTAGATCGGCCAAAGATCAGTCTCCAAGACACGATGGCGAGAGTTCGATATCTGCAAGGATGAAAAAAGGATGGTGCAGACAAGATGTATACAGGTTGCTTTGACATTACCCGAAACAAGAAGAATTTGTATGCTATTGCGTGGTTAATTTCTCCAGAAGGAGAAAGGGTGTGGCAATTTCAAGAGCGTGTTGAAGGGCTTGATCGGAACGAGGCGTACTATCATGCGCTCCAGGTGTTGCTTGAAGAAATACTCGCCCGTGGCATTACAGCGGTAAAGTTACTCGGTACAAATTCCCTTGTTATGAAACAGGCAAGTGGCCAATGGCAGGCCAAAAAAGCACGTCTGTTCAACTATTGTGTAAAGGTAAGAAGCATGCTTGCAAATCTTCAACATTTTCGGTTTGAGCGGTTGGATCGAGAGCAGCAGGAAGAGGAACAGGGGATGTCATTCGATTCTGTTACCCGTGTAGGAGGGGGAAATGAGGCGGAACAATTTGTCATGGTGAGTTTCTGGTAAATTGGTACTTGAAAACATTCCCATGATGATTTATGCTATGTATTGACAATATGAAAGTGCTTGAATTATACGCACATTCCGAATCGCTTGGAAAAGCGATATTTTTATT
>NZ_JBQCKK010000055.1:0-1299 GCF_051967035.1 Brevibacillus sp. SAFN-007a
TGATATGCTCCCTCCATAGTAGACAGGCAAAAGAAAGGTCTGTACTGTCTACTGTGGAGGGATTTTTTATGGGGAAAATCAGGAAAACATACACACCAAAAGAAAAGTTTGAGGTTGTCGATCATTATCTAAACAATGGATGGACCAAGCGTACGATACTCGCGCACTACCGTATCTCCAGTTCGATGTTGCACAGATGGGTAACCCACTACAAAAGAGAAGGATTACTTGGTCTAGAGGAGAAACGTGGGAAATCATTTGGGATTGGTAAGGGGCGACCAAGGAAAAATCCTTTGTCACTCGAGCAGGAAAATGAGCGGTTACGAGTAGAGAATGAATTTTTAAAAAAGTTATGGGCCCTGAGAAAGGGGGAGAAGTAACTACACAAGTGTTTCCGATCATCGAAGAGATGTCAGCAAAGTATCCGATTACCCTGCTTTGTAAAATTGCCGGTGTTTCCCGCAGTGGTTATTACAAATGGCTTCATAACAAAAATGTCTTAACTCCCAGGAAAGCGGAAAATGAGGTGCTGAAAGAAAAGATCCTGGAGTGTTACTCCAAAGTCAAAGGCACATACGGGTATCGCCGTGTACAAGCTTGGTTAGGAAAAAAGTATGGATTCAGAGTCAACAAGAAACGTGTCCATCGATTGATGAGGGAGCTGGGTATTCAAGCCAAGATCCGCCAGAAGAAGCGTTACTTTGGGCAGAAAGAGGTCTATGTCATTTCAGACAACCACTTGAACCGTGAGTTTACGGCACAACGGCCCAATGAGAAGTGGGTAACGGATATTACTTATCTTCAAAATAACGGACATCGGTTATATTTATCGGCAATAAAGGACTTATTCGATGGGGAAATCATTGCCTATACCATTGGCGAACGGAATGATCTACAACTTGTTCTCGCCACCGTCAAACAAGCCGTGAAAGGAAAAAGAAAAAAGGATGTGAAAGGAGTCCTCTTGCACAGCGACCAAGGATTCCAATACACATCCAGACAATATAACAAGTTACTTACAGAGTACAAAATAAAAGCCAGTATGTCCAGAAAAGGAAATTGTTTGGACAATGCAAGCATGGAGAGTTTCTTTAGCCATCTAAAGGCAGAGTGCCTTTATGTAAATACGTTTGAGAGCCCTGAGGAAATGGCAGAAGCTGTGAGAAATTATATTACATTCTATAACGAGGAACGAATTCAATTAAAGTTAAACGGCTGCAGCCCTAGGGAATTCAGGGCTACAGCCGCCTAATAATACAGCCTCAATTAATATCTGTCTACTTGACAGGGGTCAGACCA
>NZ_JBQCKK010000056.1:0-1271 GCF_051967035.1 Brevibacillus sp. SAFN-007a
TGAAGTGCACCCCTTAAAGTAGACATTGGAAAAACCCTTGTGGTTATCCGATGAAAATTTTAGGGGGTGTATTTTTATGCCAGCAAAGAAAGGCCAGAAGTTTAAACATTATTGTGAGGAGTTAAAGTTGCAGGCTGTGCAGATGAAATTAGACGGCGTTTCCCACCGAGAAATAGCAGAGAGGTTACATATCCATGACGAAGGACGAATTAAGATTTGGATGCGAAAGTATAAGAAACTCGGAGAGTTTGGACTTTTGGATCAACGTGGACGCCGCAAGGAATACATCGATTCGACCCGATATCTGAATCAGTTAGAGAGGGAGAATAAGATGCTAAAAAAGTGTTTGGAAATCTGGATGCAGGAGGTGCAATCCATAAGTATAAAATGATTAAACAAATAGCTGGAGATTATACAATCAGTGAACTTTGCAAGCTGTTTAGAGTCTCAAGAAGTGGATACTATGCTTACCTGAAACGACAAGCGACGGATAGGGACAAATTCGTAAAAGACTCCATCCAGGCAGTGTATAGAAAGTATGACGGAAAGTATGGATATAGACAGACCCAACTATTTCTCCTGCAAGATTACGGAGTGTGGGTTAATCATAAGAAGGTACTTCGACTCATGCAAGAAATGGGGCTTCGTTCTCGAATTCGCCGCAAATATCGAAGTCATTATGTTTCATCTGTAGGAAGACGAGTTGCCGAGAATGCCTTACAACGTGAGTTCAAAGCATGTGCACCGAATCAAAAATGGGTAACCGATGTCACACAATATCGTGTTGCGGATACTTGGCTCTACCTATCTGCTATTAAGGATTTGTTTAATAACGAGATTGTAGCGTACCACATGGGAGTTCGTAACGACAATGAATTGGTCCTGCGGACCTTTGAGAAAGCTTTTGAAAAGACGAAAGACGTGACTGGACTGATCGTTCACAGCGATCAAGGTTTCCAGTACACGTCCTACGCTTACCACGACATGCTGCCAAAGGTTGGCGCCCAAATCAGCATGTCTCGGAGAGGCAATTGTTATGATAACGCCTCAATGGAGAGCTTCTTCTCGCATCTCAAAACGGAAGGGCTCTACCCTTATGATATCCGAACTGTGGATGAGGCACAAAGACGAATTGAGGAATATATTCATTTTTACAACCATAGTCGACCACAACGAAAATTAAAAAGGCTGACACCTGTTGAATTCAGACGTCAGCTGTCGGCCTAACGGCCGGGGTTTTTCTTACTGTCTACAAATTGGGGTCTTGACCA
>NZ_JBQCKK010000057.1:0-1219 GCF_051967035.1 Brevibacillus sp. SAFN-007a
TGGATCGGTTACACTAAGTTGGACAGAAAAAATAAGGGCTTGTAGAATAAACCTATTATGTTAAGGAGCGGATCTCTACAATGCCAAAACAGCAACGACGTACCTTTCCCTCAGAATTCAAAAAACAAATGGTGGAACTCTATGAAAACGGGAAATCCAGAGCAGCAATTGTGGAGGAATATGACCTCACAGCTTCCGCTTTAGACCGCTGGATCAAGCAGGCTCAGACGACGGGGTCCTTCAAGGAGAAGGACAATCGCTCGTCAGAAGAAAATGAACTGATCGCTTTACGAAAAGAGAACCAACGCCTAAAAATGGAAGTCGATATTTTAAAGCAAGCCGCGCTGATCATGGGACGAAAGTAGCTATCATCCAGAACAACCTTGATAAATACTCGGTATCAGCAATGTGCGAAGTCCTGCAAATCGCAAGAAGTACGTTTTACTATGAAGCGAAAGAACAACCGAACGTAGACGATCTAACCGAAGCGATAGTGGAGATTTTCCACAAAAATCGAAAAGCCTACGGTACACGAAAGATCAAAGTCAAGCTCCAGGAACGCGGATTCGTCGTCTCCAGACGTCGAATTGGTGGGATCATGAAAGAGCAAGGGCTCGTTTCCACCTACACCGTGGCTCAATATAAACCCTATAAAACCGCTTCTAATGAAGCAACTACGGGGAATGTTCTGGACCGTGAGTTCGAGCAGGAGGAAGTCCAACGTTTCGTTGTCAGCGATCTGACTTATGTGAAGGTTCAGAACCGATGGCATTACATTTGTGTGCTTGTCGATTTGTTCAATCGAGAGATCATTGGTCATAGTGCAGGTCCAAATAAGGACGCTGCTCTGATTTCCCGTGCTTTTGCGAGCGTCAAGGGCGATTTACGTCAGATTCAGTGGTTTCATACTGACCGTGGCAGTGAGTTTAAAAATCAAAAGATAGACGAACTTCTGGAGACGTTTGAAATCAGCCGATCCCTAAGTACGAAAGGCTGTCCATACGATAACGCTGTGGCTGAAGCCACCTACAAAATCATAAAAACAGAGTTCGTGAACCAGATGAACTTCCATAGTCTTCGTCATCTGGAACTGGAATTGTACGATTACGTTAATTGGTTCAACAAGCATCGCATTCATGGGACATTAGGCTATATGACGCCTGTTCAGTATCGCCAAGAAGCCCTTAAAATAGTTGTCTGAATTACTGTTGACAATCCA
>NZ_JBQCKK010000058.1:0-1156 GCF_051967035.1 Brevibacillus sp. SAFN-007a
GTAGGTGTTACCCTACCTTCACCCTGGACATGGCTAGATCACACGGTTTCGGGTCTACGGCAACGTACTTGCGCCCTATTCAGACTCGCTTTCGCTGCGGCTCCGTCTCTTCGACTTAACCTCGCACGCTACCGTAACTCGCCGGTTCATTCTACAAAAGGCACGCCGTCACCCTTTTAACGGGCTCCGACTATTTGTAAGCACACGGTTTCAGGTACTGTTTCACTCCCCTCCCGGGGTGCTTTTCACCTTTCCCTCACGGTACTGGTTCACTATCGGTCGCTAGGTAGTATTTAGCCTTAGCAGATGGTCCTGCCAGATTCACGCGGGATTTCACGTGTCCCGCGCTACTCGGGATCCGTCTCGGAGAGACTCTTGTTTGGATTACGCGACTGTCACGCTCTCTGGTCAGCTTTCCCAAACTGTTCATCTACAAGAGTCTTTTGTAACTCCTAGTGAGACGTCCCACAACCCCGCCGGGTAAACCCGACGGTTTAGGCTCTTCCGCGTTCGCTCGCCACTACTGACGGAATCACGTTTGTTTTCTCTTCCTCCGGCTACTTAGATGTTTCAGTTCACCGGGTCTGCCCTCTCATCACCTATGTATTCAGTGAAAGATACCATCCCATTACGGATGGTGGGTTGCCCCATTCGGAGATCCCCGGATCAAAGCGTGCTTACCGCTCCCCGAGGCTTATCGCAGTTCGCTGCGTCCTTCGTCGGCTCCTAGCGCCAAGGCATCCACCGTGTGCCCTTAGTAACTTAACCACGTGTGGTTCGTACTAATAGTACTTACACTTTAAATATCCTTAGCCATACATGCAGTATCCAGTTTTCAAGGAACAAATGTGTAAGCAACTATGAGAGTTGCTCGCCTGGCAACGTCCTACTCTCCCGGCTCCCTGCGGAGCAAGTACCATCGGCGCTGGAGGGCTTAACGGCCGTGTTCGGTATGGGAACGGGTGTGTCCCCTCCGCCATCATCACCAGACTTATTAGGATGTAAGTCGTTCTGCGTTCTCGCATGGACGCGAGTGCTCTTAGCAGAACTTCCTTTCATCTTTTGAAGGATATGCTCCTTCAAAACTGAACAGCGAATGGGCGTTATGGTCGTATCTCCATAGAAAGGAGGTGATCCATCCGCACCTTCCGGTACG
>NZ_JBQCKK010000059.1:0-1025 GCF_051967035.1 Brevibacillus sp. SAFN-007a
ATGTTCCGGATTGAATCCTGTGTGGATTATGTTCTGAAAAAGATGTGCTTCGATTTTGGCCATTGCTTCATTCCAGAAGCAGAGTTGATCGATGAGGTTCTGAAGGTTCTCAACCACAACACGGACGTATACATTACACGGGATGAGGTAGAACAGGGGATTTTTCAGCTGGAGGAAAACGGCCGCCTCATCATTGAGGAAGAGGGAGTCTATCCTCCTTTTTTGTATCGCTCCGAAAAGAGACTGGCCCAACTCCTGCTCAAATTTATGCGAAGCGGCAGTAACAACGTAAACATGGCTGCTATCGATACTGCCATCAAAGACTACCAGGTACGTTCCAAAATCGTATTGGCGGAAGGACAACGTGAGGCGATCCGGAAGTTGTTCACTGAAAACCTGTTGATCTTAACCGGTGGTCCAGGATGCGGGAAAACCGCAAGCGTAAAAGCCGTCATTGATGTGTATCAACGGCTTAACCCAGTGGCAAGTATTGCTTTGGCTGCACCGACAGGACGGGCCAGCCGCAAACTGACGGAGGTAACCGGACTGGATGCGGCCACCATTCACAGACTCATTAACTTCCGACCAGGCGAAGAGCCAGAATTCAACGAGAGCAATCCGCTTGAAGCAGATTTACTTATCGTCGATGAAATATCCATGATGGACATACAGCTGGCCGATCTGTTGTTTAGAGCGATCAACCCGAACAAAACGAAAGTACTACTGGTAGGGGATCAGGATCAGCTCCCTTCCGTGAACCCAGGAAATGTACTAAAAGATATGTTGGACGCTGGCGTTCCGCACGTGCGGCTCACAGAAGTCTTTCGCCAGGCGCAAAACAGCCAGATTGTTACCAATGCTCACCGGATCAATAAAGGCGAGTCAATTGTCATTGATCCAGCGAAACAAGACTTTTACTTCATCCAGCGGGAAAAGCCGGAAGAGATCGCTGCTACGATTCGGAACAGCGTCGTGAGGTTTACGCAGCTTGGATACACCGCTGCAGATATTCTTGTCCTCAGTCC
>NZ_JBQCKK010000060.1:0-924 GCF_051967035.1 Brevibacillus sp. SAFN-007a
CCATCGGTTCATCCCATGGAAAAATCACCGTTTGACCGTTCATGTTCATGCAATATTCCTCCTCCATTTTGATCATGGGAGAAGCCGACCCATGCAGATCGGCTTCTTCGTTTTCGTTCTGTTAGACAGCTACCTTGGTGAGCAGTTCGCCGGCATCTTGTTCCAGCTCCACCCGAGCATCCCCTTGAAGAGTTTGGGCGGCACGGGTCATGGCCTGCATGACGTAAAACAGGCTGTCACCAGGTTCTATCATGTAATTACTGGTGATGGTATCCGTCATGGATTGACTGTATTTTTTGTCCTTGGCGAGCGTTTTGATGAAATCCAGCGGGTTTTCCACCTTGACCTCTTTGGCAGCCAAAGCCCGTTCCAACATGTCATCCCCGGCTTTGACGGCAGACGTAAACGCTTCTGCTACCCGGGCGTACATCTCCTTCTCCCGCAGGTGAATGTGGCGCTGCTTGAACACGTCCCCGTCATTGGTCCAGCGCATCAAGCCATTCGAGCAAACCAGGCGGTATACCATCGGTTGGATCGTAACCGAGCGAGCCCCCACTTCGGAGTTGGACAAATGGACCCCTACCATGTGGACATCCGGTCGACCCTCCAGTGTTCTCCCGATATTTCTTGTCAGATCAGGGAACACAATACGCAGGTGCATGCCGCGCTCATCGCGGTACCAGTATGAAATCCGATGGTCTTCCTCTGTCCCAATCATGGATTCGATCATGCCGAGGAACTGATCATCATCAAACCGGCTGTAATCCTTGGACAAGGCACCACGAATCATGGGGCCCAGTTGTTCGGATCGTGACCGATACGTACGCAACATCCATTCCTCGTCCCCTGGCAGCCGCTCTGCGAAGTAGTTAAAGTTCGTTGCCCTCAAATCACTTGGGCAGCGGCGCATGAAGCGAGCCGGCA
>NZ_JBQCKK010000061.1:0-899 GCF_051967035.1 Brevibacillus sp. SAFN-007a
GGTTTCATCCCCCTAATTGGGACATCTTTTTCGAAGCCAATAAAGTCAAGGGCGTAAGGCGTAGCGGACCCTTGACATATTGGTAGAGAGAAAGATAATCCCTTCGGGGATGAAGCCTTTCATTTGTTAGCGGATGTACGGCTGTACTCGATCCTCAAAGAAAACAGATAGCTGCAAGAGAATCTGGCCCCAGTTCTGGACTCGTCCCGTCCACTTTCGCAGAACATCCATGGTTACGAGATATAACATCTTCAGAAAGGCCTCGTCTGTGGGAAACATGGCTTTTCCCTTTGTAACTTTTCGAAGCTGTCGATGATAACTTTCTATGACGTTGGTTGTATAGATCAGCTTTCGAATCTCAGGAGGGTATTTAAAGAAAGTGGCAATCTCGTCCCAGTTATTCCGCCAGGAACGAACCATCAAGGGATATTTACTGCCCCAGGTTTGTTCAAACTGCTCAAGTTCTTCCAAAGCAGCTTGCTCCGTTGGAGCTTTATAGATAGGTTTCAGCTCGGACGTAATCTTTTTTAGATCCTTATAGGAGACATACTTGATGGAGTTTCGGATTTGATGGATTACACATTTCTGAATCTCCGTCTTCGGATAACATGCCGAAATTGCCTCCGTAAAACCGCGAAGGTTATCGACGCTCGTAATGAGAATATCCTGGACTCCACGAGTTTTCAGTTCATTGAGTACATGCAGCCAGAATTTGGCCGATTCATTCTCCCCAATCCAGATTCCAAGCACATCTTTATGACCGTCAAGGTCAATACCAATTACCATATAGGCGGCTTTATTGACGATATTCCGTCTTGCTTTACCTTAAAGTGAATTGCGTCTAGGAAAACAACAGCATAAACCGATTGCAACGGGCGATTTTGCCACTCTTTGATCAT
>NZ_JBQCKK010000062.1:0-657 GCF_051967035.1 Brevibacillus sp. SAFN-007a
AGGGCGACGAGTTAGAAACTCCGTACATCAAGGGTGGTATCCCACCGACAGCTCCACAGAGGCTGGCGCCCCTGCTTCTCAGCTTCCCACCTATCCTGTACATGATGCACAAAGTTCCAATACCAGGCTACAGTAAAGCTCCATGGGGTCTTTCCGTCTTGTCGCGGGTAACCTGCATCTTCACAGGTATTATGATTTCACCGGGTCTCTTGCCGAGACAGCGCCCAAGTCGTTACGCCTTTCGTGCGGGTCGGAACTTACCCGACAAGGAATTTCGCTACCTTAGGACCGTTATAGTTACGGCCGCCGTTTACTGGGGCTTCGGTTCAAAGCTTCGCTTGCGCTAACCCATCCCCTTAACCTTCCAGCACCGGGCAGGCGTCAGCCCCTATACTTCGCCTTGCGGCTTCGCAGAGACCTGTGTTTTTGCTAAACAGTCGCTTGGGCCTTTTCACTGCGGCCCCCTCGGGCTATGAACCCTACCGGGGCGCCCCTTCTCCCGAAGTTACGGGGCCATTTTGCCGAGTTCCTTAGCAAGAGTTATCCCGCGCACCTTAGGATTCTCTCCTCGCCTACCTGTGTCGGTTTGCGGTACGGGCACCTTGTTCCTCGCTAGACGCTTTTCTTGGCAGTGTGAAATCAGGGACTTCGGTACTT
>NZ_JBQCKK010000063.1:0-625 GCF_051967035.1 Brevibacillus sp. SAFN-007a
ACACGAATCACAGGAGGACAAAGGATGGACAAAAGCAGTCTAGCACATACCAAATGGAACTGCAAATACCACATTGTATTTGCGCCAAAATACCGGAGACAAGTGATATACGGAAAATTAAGAAGAGAGATCGGAAAGATATTGCGGGAGTTATGTGAACGAAAAGGGGTGGAGATTATCGAAGCAGAAGCTTGCGTGGATCATATTCACATGTTGGTGAGCATTCCACCGAAGATAAGTGTATCTGAGTTCATGGGCTACTTAAAGGGGAAAAGCTCCCTGATGATTTTTGATAAGTTTGCGAACATGAAGTACCGATATGGGAATCGACAATTCTGGTGTAGAGGGTACTATGTGGATACAGTGGGGAGAAACAAAAAGGTAATAGAAGAGTATATTCGCAATCAGTTAGTGGAGGACAAAAATTACGAGCAATTAACGATGAAAGAGCTGGTTGACCCGTTTACGGGTGAGTCGGTGAAAAAGGGCAGATAAAAAGCCCCTTTAAGGGGCAGCCCGAGGCAACACGCGGTTGGCAGACTTTCAATGCGCCTTTGAGGCGCTTGCTTGTAACATGCCCTTATAGGGCTAATGGAAGCCACCGGCTAAGCCGGTGGTTATGACT
>NZ_JBQCKK010000064.1:0-592 GCF_051967035.1 Brevibacillus sp. SAFN-007a
CGCCGCCAGCGTTCGTCCTGAGCCAGGATCAAACTCTCCAATAAAGTTTGTTGCTGGTTCAAGCTGGCAAATCATTTTTAAAAAATGATAGACTCATCAACGCTTTCGCTGTTCAGTTTTCAAAGAGCATTTTAGTCGCACTCAAGAGTGCGGATCTTAATTCTAGCATATCTCCTCATCTAGGTCAATATCTTTTTCTGAGGCGACATGTTTTTTTACACACTCGCTTTACATCTAGCAATCGCGAGTGGAACTTAAATATATCATTCTTACTTCATAATTTCAAGAGATTTTTTTAAAAAAGAATCTCGTTGAAATGATTTAGTGGTGCGGTCGGCGAGACTCGAACTCGCACGGGTCACCCCGCCACCCCCTCAAGATGGTGTGTCTGCCAATTCCACCACGACCGCATGTAAAAACGTCTCAGGAGAGGTTCGAACTCCCGACCGTCCGCTTAGAAGGCGGATGCTCTATCCAGCTGAGCTACTGAGACATATATAGTTGGTTGCAATAAAAATGGGGCGATCGATGGGACTTGAACCCACGAATGCCGGAGCCACAATCCGGTGCGTTAACCCCTTCGCCACGACCG
>NZ_JBQCKK010000065.1:0-591 GCF_051967035.1 Brevibacillus sp. SAFN-007a
TTTTTGATATAGTAGTTTTAAGTTTGGTAACGAAATCAACTCGGGTTACAGGCTTACACTATGGATCAAACAACATGTCCTCATCTCTCCCCCCAATAAAACATAATGATCACAGTAACAAGCCAAAGGATGCTAACAATTATTTTCGCTGGTTTAAAGGAATCCATTGTTATTTCCCTCCACTGTTTTTACCTCGAAAAGCTGTACAGATTAAACAATGTCAGGAGAATATCCAACAAGCTGATGAAATGTTGTCTACATGGCAATTTAACTCGCATCTGAACTACTATTGAGTGATAATGCTAATGTTTGTTTTGTCCGTCGATGAACGAGCAGCCACATATCGGGCAACTTTTTGCTTATTAGCCATTCCTTCGGATTGAGGTTGCGGCTAAGAAGTACGAGTTTTTGCGTTCGCTTCAGGTTTTTACCGTTTTTCACTGTCTCAACTCCTTCTTCTTCTCACTTCCGCCGTTAAGCCACTGAGCCTTGATGTTTCATCTCTTCTTCAATGAGTACCGGCAGCCACTTGATTAGCCATTCTGTCGGGATGAACACGTTGGGTTGGATCGCCTGGGGCAAGTGTCGCTT
>NZ_JBQCKK010000067.1:0-526 GCF_051967035.1 Brevibacillus sp. SAFN-007a
GTCGGTTTGCGGTACGGGCACCTTGTTCCTCGCTAGACGCTTTTCTTGGCAGTGTGAAATCAGGGACTTCGGTACTTGTATTTCCCTCGCCATCACAGCTTGCCCTTGGCGGTGTGCGGATTTGCCTACACACCAGGCTTGCTGCTTGGACGGCCATCCAGTAGGCCGCTCACCCTATCCTCCTGCGTCACGCCGTTGCTCAAACGGAACAGAGGTGGTACAGGAATATCAACCTGTTGTCCATCGCCTACGCCTTTCGGCCTCAGCTTAGGTCCCGACTAACCCTGGGAGGACGAGCCTTCCCCAGGAACCCTTAGGCTTTCGGTGGACAAGATTCTCACTTGTCTTTTCGCTACTTACACCGGCATTCTCACTTCCAAGCGCTCCACCGCTCTTTCCAGTACGGCTTCTCTGCTGCTTGGAACGCTCCCCTACCCAGTCCGTAAGGACTGCCATAGCTTCGGTGATACGTTTAGCCCCGTTACATTTTCCGCGCAGAGTCACTCGACCAGTGAGCTATTACGCA
>NZ_JBQCKK010000069.1:0-501 GCF_051967035.1 Brevibacillus sp. SAFN-007a
ACCTCAAACGATGCCCGGACACTGGAGACAATAGAAGATGCCTTTTGCTGACCAATTCCACGGATCGGCAGCAAGCAAGCTTCTCCTTCTTTCATGATAATATCTAATGTGTTCTCACCCAGGACATCAACAATCTGCTTGGCTCTTTTCTCCCCGCAGCCTTTCACCAAGGACGATGAAAGGAAAGCAATTACCTGTTCCTTGCTTTTCGGAATCGGACGTTCCCAACGCTCGACACGGTACTGATCGCCAAACTGGGGATGTTTGAACCAATCGCCGTATACTGTGATTTTCTCGTTTGGCTCAACCCCATAAATAGTCCCGATGATGGTAATTTCTTCGCCATCGTCTTGTTTAAGAATGGCAACAATGAAGTCGTTGTTCGGTTGCCGAAACTTATAACGGACTAATGTTCCGGTTTTCCCACTCAATGTTACACCTCCTCGTTGTGTCACTTTTTTGATATAGTAGTTTTAAGTTTGGTAACGAAATCAACTCGGG